>CACPCD010000041.1 GCA_902632315.1 uncultured Pelagibacteraceae bacterium | reverse complement strand
TGCATTGTTCCATATTTATTTATATGCGCAATAGCTTCTTCTAAGTTTTTTACGCATTTTACTGACACTGTTGATGATAAATATTCTTTTGACCAATCTTTAACGGATGCTTTTTGAACTTTTCCATTATAAAATTTTTTGATTTTTTCATCTCCAATAATTTTACATCCCTCAATTTCTAATTTTTGTAAAATAGAAATACCAAATTTATTTACAATTTTTTCATGTAAAAGAATTGTCTCTGTTGCACCACAAATTGCAGTATTTCTTAGTTTTGCGTTATAGATTACATTTTTAGCCATCTCAGGATTTGCCTCTTTATCCACGTAAGAATGACAAACACCTTCCAAGTGTCCTATTGTGGGTATAGTTGATAATTTTTGAACCTTTTTTACTAAACTTTTCCCTCCACGTGGAATAATTACATCGATGTACTTATTCATTTTAGTTAACAAAAAATCTACTACATATCTTTTCTTTGTCGCTATTAATTGAACAAAATTTTCATCTACTTTATTTTTCTTTAAAGACTTTCTAAATAATTTTGATAAAATTTTATTAGTATTTAAGGCCTCTGATCCACCTTTTAAAATCACAGGATTTCCTGACTTAAAGCATAAAGAAGCAACATCAGCGGTAACATTAGGGCGACTTTCGTAGATTATACCAATTACTCCGATCGGAATAGAAATTTTTGAAATAGTTAAACCGTTAGGTCTGGTCCATTTTTCTAATGTATAATTTGTAGGATCTTTTAATTTAACGATCTTTTTTATAGAATTGATAATTTGTGCTATTTTTTTGTCATTTAAAATAAGTCTATCTATAAGATTGCTTCTAACTTTTTTTTTTAATGCAACTTCGGTATCCTTTTTATTTTCTTTTATAATAAAATTCTTATGTTTTTGAATTAGTTTATAAAAATCAATTAAAACTTTATTCTTTATTTTAGCGTTTAGTTTTGTTTCAAAAGCTTTTTTTGATTTTTTCCCTATTTTAAAAAGATTTAATTTCATTACAATTCTACCATATCATCTTTATGTACCACCTCAGACTTTGAAACATACCCAAGGATTTTTTCGATTTCATTCGAGTGACAACCCATTATTTTACTAATTTCATCTGACGAAAACGAACTTAAACCTCTAGCAAACTCTTTTCTTTTATTATCTAAAATTTTTATATGATCACCCTTTTTAAATCTGCCTATAACTTTTTTAATACCTGCGGCCAATAAACTTTTACCTTTATTCAAAGCCTTTTTGGCTCCATCATCAATAACAAGCTCACCTTTTGGTGAAACAGAACTTATTATCCATTTCTTCCTAGCTTGTAATTTTGATATTTTAGAAATGAACCAAGTGCAATAATTTTTTTTTATAATCTTATTTATTGGATTAAGATACAAACCATTAGCAATTATCATATTACAGCCAGCTAAATTACAAATTTTAGCTGCCTCAATTTTTGTGTTCATCCCACCACTTCCAAATTTTGTAATCCCTCTAGTTTTAATATTTTCAATATCTTTATCTAAATTTCTTATCTCTCTGATAAGTTTTGCATCTTTAAAAATTTTTGGGTTTTTAGTAAAAAGACCGTCGACGTCTGATAATAATACTAAAGTATCTGCATTAGTAATTTGTGCTACCCTTGAGGCCAGCCTATCATTATCTCCATATTTAATTTCTGAGGTAGCAATTGTATCATTCTCATTTACTAAGGGTATATAATTAAGTTGAAATAAATTTTCAAAAGTTCTTTTTGCATTTATTGATCGTCTCCTCTCCTCGGTATCATCAAGAGTAAGTAAAATTTGTGATATATTCAGCTTTAGTTTTGAGAATGTCTGTAAAAATAAATTCATTAATTCGATTTGTCCAATAGATGCAATAGCTTGACTTTTATCTAATTTCAGATTTTTTTCTCTGTAATTCATTTTTTTACATCCTAGTGCAATAGCACCTGAACTAACAATAATAATTTTCTTGTTTTTTGATTTAAGTTTTTTTATATCCTGTGCAAAGCTTATTAACCATTTCTTTCTTATTCTAAATTTTTCATCTACCAATAAAGATGAACCAATTTTGACTACGATTATTTTTGAATTTTCAAGATGCATATGAAATTAGTTTAGATTTTATTTTTGAGATTGATTTTTT
>CACPCD010000040.1 GCA_902632315.1 uncultured Pelagibacteraceae bacterium | reverse complement strand
AAAGGAGAGTAAGGAATTCCTGCTCGTGCGAAAAGTACACGCATATAGTCATAAATTTCTGTGACAGTTGCAACAGTGGATCTTGGGTTTTTTGAGGTGTTTTTTTGTTCAATAGATATAGCTGGACTTAAACCCTCAATTAAATCTACGTTTGGTTTTTTCATCTTATCAAGAAATTGTCTAGCATAAGCAGATAGGCTTTCCACATATCTTCTTTGTCCTTCCGCGTAGACTGTATCGAATGCTAATGATGATTTTCCAGACCCTGATAACCCTGTAATTACGACAAATTTATCTTTTGGTATTTCTAAAGAAATATTCTTTAAATTATGTTCTTTCGCTCCCTTAATAAGTATCTTTTTCATCATAATTTTTGTTGCTTTGAACTAATAAAATTATTATTCAGAGTAAATTGTGATATAATTTAAATTAATTAATTAAACAAATAATAAAATATTATGGCTGGAAGTTTAAATAAAGTACTTTTAATTGGTCGTTTAGGCGCAGACCCTGAAATAAAACAAATGGTAAACGGAAAAAGCGTGGCAAGGTTAAGCTTAGCTACAAGTCAATCCTGGAAAGATAAGAGCACAGGCGAAAAAAAAGAGAAAACTGAATGGCACCGTATAGTTGTATTTAATGAAGGTTTAGTAAATGTTGTTCAACAGTATTTGAAAAAAGGAGCTCAAATTTATGTTGAGGGCCAGCTTTCAACTAGAAAATGGAAAGACGAACAGTCAGGACAAGACAAATATTCAACAGAGATAGTTATTCAAGGCTTTAATTCTTCATTAACAATGCTAGGAGGTGGAGGTTCAAGTACTGGAATTACTAATGATATTAATCAATCTTCTAAAAATACAGATGATATGTCTCAAATATCAAATGATATGGACGACGAAATTCCATTTTAATTTCTATGCAAAAGAATCAAGCTCAAGAAGATAAAAATATAAAACTTATTTCAATGCATGATGAGATGAGCTCATCTTATCTTTCTTATGCAATGAGCGTAATAGTAAGTAGAGCTCTTCCCGATATTAGAGATGGCTTAAAACCAGTTCATCGAAGAATCTTATACGCAATGTATAAAGGTGGATATGATTGGTCGAAACAATTTAGAAAATCTGCGAGAATAGTTGGTGACGTAATAGGTAAATACCATCCACATGGAGATCAGTCAGTTTATGACGCATTAGTAAGAATGGTTCAAGATTTTTCAATGAGTTTACCGTTAATAGAAGGGCAAGGAAATTTTGGATCAATCGATGGCGATCCTGCTGCAGCTATGAGGTACACGGAAACTAGACTATCGAAGGTATCTCAATTTTTGATTGATGATATCGACAAGAATACTATCACTTTTAAAAGTAATTATGATGAAACAGAAAAAGAACCAAGCGTCTTACCAGCACAATTCCCAAATTTATTAGTCAACGGAGCAGGGGGTATAGCAGTCGGTATGGCAACAAGTATTCCTCCTCATAATCTTGGAGAAGTCATAGATGGTACTTTGGCATTAATTGAGAACAAGGATATTACGATTAGACAATTAATGAAGTTTATTCCTGGACCAGATTTTCCTACTGGTGGGATAATAATAGGTAAGGATATAATTAAAGAAGGTTATACAAAAGGTAGAGGGTCATTTAAAATTAGAGGGAAAATTTCAATTGAGCAAATAAAAGGAGGCAGAGAGAGATTAGTAATAACCTCTATTCCTTATCAGGTGAATAAATCAGTTTTAAATGAGCGTATTGCTCAATTGGTTAGAGAAAAAAAAATTGAGGGTATAAGAGATATAAGAGATGAGTCTAACAGAGAAGGAATTAGAGTATCAATAGATTTAAAGAATGGAGTTGAGCCAGAAACTGTCAAAAGACAATTGTATAAGAATACTCAAATTGAAAGTTCCTTTGGGTTTAATACTTTAGCGATAGTCGATGGTAAACCTGATACTTGTGATCTCAAAAAATTTTTAACAAATTTTTTATCATTCAGAGAGGATGTTGTTGTTAAAAAAACTAAATTTGATCTTCAAAAAGCTGAAGACAGAGCTCATATTTTGATCGGTCTGTCAGTTTCAGTAGAAAACTTAGATAAGATTATAAAAATTATACGAGGATCAAATAACCCAGAAGATGCAAAAAAATTATTGCTCAAAACAAAATGGAAAATTAATAAATCGCAAAAATTAATCTC
>CACPCD010000039.1 GCA_902632315.1 uncultured Pelagibacteraceae bacterium | reverse complement strand
TGGGTATCGACATTATTGAAGCAGGATTTCCAATATCTTCTCCAGGTGATTTTGAGGCTGTTACCGCTATTAGCAAAAGTGTCAAAAATTCAATTCCATGTGGATTAGCTAGAGCAACAAAAAAAGATATTGATGCGTGTCATGAGTCATTAAAATTTGCAAAAAGATTTCGAATTCACACTTTTATATCTACAAGCCCAGTACATATGAAACATAAATTAAATATGACAGATGATCAGGTTCTAGAAGCTATAAAAGAAAGTGTAACTTACGCTAAAAAATTTACAGATGATGTAGAGTGGTCATGCGAAGATGGTACTAGAACTAATTTAGATTTTATGTACAAAACAATAGAATTAGCAATAAAGTGTGGTGCCACAACTATTAATATCCCTGATACTGTTGGTTATTCTATACCTGAGGAATTTGCAAAAACAATTAAACTTATTAAAAATAATGTTCCTAATATTGATAAAGCAATAATTTCAGCGCATTGTCATAATGATTTAGGATTAGCTGTTGCAAATGCTTTATCAGGTTTGTCTGCAGGTGTAAGACAGATTGAATGTACAATAAATGGTATTGGAGAGAGAGCCGGTAATGCAGCTTTAGAAGAAGTCGTTATGGCAATAAAAACAAGAGATGATTTATTACCATACGAGACTGGAATTAAAACAGAGTTAATAAGTAAAGCCTCAAAAATTGTTTCAAATGCTACTGGCTTTCCAGTTCAATTTAACAAAGCAATAGTTGGAAAAAATGCTTTTGCTCATGAGTCAGGTATTCACCAAGATGGAATGCTAAAGAATAGAGAGACTTATGAAATTATGACACCAGAGAGTGTGGGTGTTAAAAAAACATCTTTAGTAATGGGAAAACATTCAGGCAGACACGCATTTAAAGATAAATTAAGTGATCTAGGTTATGCAGATGTCACTGATGATGTTGTTCAAGCGGCATTTGGAAAATTTAAAATATTAGCAGATAAGAAAAAACATATTTATGACGAAGATATCGTAGCACTTGTCGATGATAGTCTAATAATTGATAATAAAATAAATGCTATTAATTTGAAATCCTTAAAGGTATTTGCTGGCACAGGAGAACCTCAAAGAGCCGAAATGAAGTTAGATGTTTTTGGTGATATCAAAGAAACTTCTCAAACTGGGGATGGACCGGTAGATGCAATATTTAAATGCATAAAAGAGCTTTATCCTCATGATGTAAAACTTTCTTTATATCAGGTGCACGCAGTAACAGAGGGAACAGATGCGCAAGCAACAGTAAGTGTTAAGATTGAAGAAAATGATAGAACTACTGTTGGGCAATCAGCTGATACGGATACTTTAGTTGCTTCTGCAAACGCATATCTTAATGCTTTAAACAAGATGTTAATCAAAAGAGAAAAAAAATCACTTTACAAAAATATTGAACCACAAAAAATAAAGGGAGGAATTTAAGATGGGAATGTTTGATAGAATTAAAAAAGTATGGAGCCAAGATATGGCAATAGATTTAGGAACTGCAAATACATTAGTAGTTGTAAAAGGACAAGGAGTTGTTCTAAATGAACCATCTGTTGTTGCAATTGTTGATCAAGTTGGAAAAAAACAAGTATTAGCAGTTGGAGACGAAGCTAAAACTATGCTTGGTAGAACTCCAGGAAATATACAAGCGATTAGACCCTTGAGAGATGGTGTAATTGCTGATTTTATTGTCACTGAGGAAATGATTAAACACTTTATCAAAAAGGTTCACAAAGGAAGAACATTTGCCAATCCAAGAATTTTAATTTGCGTACCTACTGGCTCAACTCCTGTTGAAAGAAAAGCAATTCAAGACAGTGCTCTTGCTGCAGGAGCTAGAAGAGTTCAGTTAATTGAGGAGCCTATTGCTGCAGCAATTGGAGCTAACCTTCCTATATCTGAGGCAACTGGTTCAATGGTAGTCGATATTGGAGGTGGAACAAGTGAAATTGCTGTTATGTCTTTAGGTGGTTTAGTTTACTCAAAATCTCTACGAGTTGCAGGAGATGCTATGGATGGAGCAATGGTTAACTATATGAGAAAAGAATATAATTTGATGATCGGTGACAGCACAGCTGAAAAAATAAAAAAAGAAATTGGAACAGCTATTCCAACAAATAACAATACTTATGCAGTTAAAGGAAGAGACCTGAGATCTGGTACACCAAAAGAAGTAAATATAACAGAAGAAGATACTGCAGAGGCTTTAAATGACATCCTAAAAGAAATGGTAAATGGAATTAAAGATGCACTTGAAAGTACACCGCCAGAACTTTCTGCTGATTTAGTTGATATGGGATTAACTTTAACAGGTGGAGGAGCACTTTTAAAAAATATTGATAAAAGATTTTCTAAGGAAACAGGATTGCCGGTACATATTGCAGATGATCCTTTATCATGTGTTGCTATTGGAACAGGAAAAGCTTTAGATCAAGAGCAAACTTTCTCCACTATGTTGACTGAGTATTAAGTGAAATGGCTACAAGCAGAGAT
>CACPCD010000038.1 GCA_902632315.1 uncultured Pelagibacteraceae bacterium | reverse complement strand
TTGGTTCTGTAGGATATTTTGCGACTGATAAATTTAAGAAATATTTAACTCTTTATTACGTTGTAATCTATCCTTTTATAGCTTTTTTGTTTATCTTTTTCTTTATTTCAGGTGGTCCAGTATTTTTTGATTTTTCATATGGAATAATTGCTGCAATCTTATCAATAATAGTTGGTTTTTTTATTCCTAGCAGATTTAAATTTTATTACTTTTTAATCGTTCCTTTCGCACTGTATATTTTATTAAAATATTTTATATTTTATGAAGAATTGGTTGAATTAGGAAAGTTAGAGGGATTAAACTGGGTAGAGACAGGAGCATGGGGTGGTTTGTCTTTAACTTTTATAATTTCTTTTTTCTGCTTAATTTTCTGTTTTCCAATTGGTATGGCATTTGCTCTTGGGCGAAGATCTGGTTTTCCGTTAATAAGGTATATTTCAGTTGGTTTTATTGAATTTTGGCGAGGCGTACCTCTTATCACTGTTTTATTTATGTCAGCAGTGATGTTTCCAATGTTTTTACCTGAAGATTTCTTTATTGATAAGTTGGTTAGAGCAATAATAGCGATTTCACTTTTTGAAGCAGCATATGTTGCAGAAGTTATTAGAGGTGGGTTACAAGCTTTGCCGAGAGGCCAGTATGAAGCTGCAAAATCTTTAGGAATGGGCTACTGGAAAATGCATATATTTGTAATTTTGCCTCAAGCTTTAAAATTAGTAATACCAGGAATAGCTAATACATTTTTAGCTTTAGTTAAAGACACTCCATTAATTTTTGTAGTTGGTCTATTAGAAATAGTAGGAATGTTAAATTTAGCTAAAACTAATCCAGAATGGTTAGGTTTTGCTATGGAAGGTTACGTATTTGCTGCAATAATTTTCTGGATTATTTGTTATGCAATGAGTAAATATAGTTATAATCTAGAACAAAAATATAAAACGGATAGATAAAGATATGTCAGATAGTATCATTCAAATAAATAATATGAATAAATGGTTTGGAGACTTCCAGGTTTTAAAACAAATTAATTTAGAAGTTAAACCAAAACAAAAAATTGTAGTTTGTGGACCTTCAGGTTCTGGCAAGTCAACTTTAATCAGATGCATTAATAGACTGGAAGAACACCAGGAGGGCGAAATTATAGTCGATGGAACTATGTTAACTGAGGATACTAAAAACATAGAACAGATTAGAGCAGAAGTTGGAATGGTGTTTCAACAATTTAATTTGTTTCCACATTTATCAATTTTAGATAATTGCACGCTTGCTCCAATTTGGGTAAAGAAAATGCCCAAGAAAGAAGCAGAAGAATTAGCTTTAAAACATTTAGAAAGAGTTCAAATACTAGATCAGGCTCAAAAATACCCAGGACAACTTTCTGGTGGACAACAACAAAGAGTAGCTATCGCTCGTGCTTTATGTATGGAACCAAAAATAATGCTTTTCGATGAACCTACCTCAGCGTTAGATCCTGAAATGATCAAAGAAGTGCTAGATGTTATGGTTAATTTAGCAAAACAAGGAATGACTATGATTGTAGTTACTCATGAAATGGGGTTTGCAAAAGAAGTTGCAGACCAAATGATATTTATGGATGAGGGTATGATAGTAGAAAAAGCGGGTACAAAGGATTTTTTTGCTAATCCTAAGAGCGATAGGACCAAACTTTTTTTAAGCCAGATACTATAGATCAAGTTAATTTCAACAATTATTTCTTTAATTTGAGTAGAAGAATTGCTTGACAGGGTATTCAATTAGTAGATTTTTTTGATAAAAAAAAATAAATTTATTCTTGCAGTAAGCTTTAAAAACTAGTTGAATGAGTTTTTTATAAAATTAAGAGGGGTCTTAATGGAAGATAATTTTAATAAGCATCTAGGCAACAAGCTTAAGCTTAGAAGACTAGCTTTGGGTTTAACACAGACAAAAGTCGCAAAAGCAATAAATGTTACATTTCAACAAATTCAAAAATATGAGAAAGGAACTAACGGAGTAAGTTCAATAAGGTTATTACAACTTTCAAACTTTCTTAAAGTTCCAATTAATTATTTTTTTGAAGATTTTTCTGAATATTTGGTAAACTTAGAAAAATCTCAAGAAGGACATATGAACGTTAATTACAATTTTCTTGTAAAACTATACTCTGAGTTGAATGCTGATCAAAAATTAAAGTTCAATAAATCACTACAGGTAGCAAGTAATAATATCTCTAAGGTTGGCTAGTTTTGGCTCCTCGGGCAGGACTCGAACCTGCGACCAATTGATTAACAGTCAACTGCTCTACCAACTGAGCTACCGAGGAATGTAAAAATCTCAACTTACTTTCTTTTTATACTAATACAAGATTTTTTTTGGAGGCAACGCCCGGAATCGAACCGGGATACAAGGATTTGCAATCCTCTGCGTAACCATTCCGCCACGTTGCCATATGTTTTAGTAGATAGCTACAAGGAGTTTTATATAAAATATTTGTAATTAGTCTATTAAATAACGTTCTAATTTGATTATTGTTAATTTAGATTATTAAATTATAAACTAAGTAATCCATGAATAGTGATAAATATATACATTCTGAAGTAGAAGATAATATTTATTCTTATTGGGAGAAAAACGAATTATTTAAGCCAAAAAAAAATTCAAAAAAATATTCAATTGTTATTCCGCCTCCTAATGTGACCGGAAGTTTACATATGGGGCATG
>CACPCD010000037.1 GCA_902632315.1 uncultured Pelagibacteraceae bacterium | reverse complement strand
ACTATAAAGTTGGAGTTGATGGTATTTCAATTTTATTTATTTTATTAACAACATTTATTACGCCTCTCTGCATTATTTCAGTAAATAATTCTATAAAAAACAGGTTAGCTGAATTTTTAATTGCTGTTTTGATAATGGAATCATTTATGATTGGTGTCTTTTGTTCTTTAGATCTTGTTGTGTTTTATCTCTTTTTTGAAGCAGGGTTAATACCAATGTTTTTGATTATAGGAATTTGGGGTGGATCAAGAAGAGTTTACTCAGCATTTAAATTTTTTCTCTATACACTTTTAGGCTCAGTATTAATGTTGGTTGCTATAATTTCTATTTATTGGATCAATGGTACTACCGATATAGTAAAATTATATGAAATAGGAATTGATGTAAAATATCAAAATCTTTTATGGTTAGCTTTCTTTAGTTCATTTGCTGTAAAAACACCTATGTGGCCAGTTCATACATGGTTACCTGACGCACACGTTGAGGCTCCAACTGCAGGATCAGTTTTATTAGCAGCTATTTTGCTTAAAATGGCTGGCTATGGATTTATTAGATTCTCACTCGGACTATTTCCAGTTGCTTCAGAAATATTTACCCCATTAATTTATACTTTAAGCGTAATTGCTATAATCTTCACATCATTAATTGCTTTAATGCAGGAAGACATGAAAAAATTAATTGCTTATTCCTCTGTTGCCCACATGGGCTTTGTTACACTTGGTATTTTTACAATTCAACAACAGGGTATAGAAGGAAGCATTATTCAAATGATCAGTCATGGACTAGTTTCAGCGGCGCTATTTTTAAGTGTAGGAGTGGTTTATGATCGTATGCACTCGAGATTAATAACTACATATGGAGGTTTAGTTAGTATAATTCCAAAATATTCAGTATTGTTTATGATATTTGTGTTAGCCTCATTAGGTTTACCAGGAACAAGTGGTTTTATTGGAGAGTTTTTAATTTTAATGGGCACATTTAAAGACAATTTTTTAGTTGCTGTTGTGGCTAGTGTAGGTGTCATATTGGGTGCAGCATACATCCTTTGGCTATATAAGAGAGTCATTTTCGGAAAGATTATTAACTCAGAACTTAGACAAATGGTAGATTTAAATAAATCAGAATTGTTGATATTATCTTGTTTAGCGGTTCCAATTTTATTTTTTGGTTTTTATCCTGATCCTTTAATTAATACAATTGAAGTTTCAATAAGTGATTTAATTACAATGTATAATATTAATTTAACGAATAATTAATAATGATTAATTTTGAATTAATTTTTCCAGAGTTATTTCTTGCGTTATCAATTATGTTTTTATTGATTTTGGGAGTTTTTAAAAAGGATAGTTCAAAAATAATTCAGAATCTTTCATTAATTGTTTTATTAATTACATCTGTTTTGATTTTTAATGAAACTTTTGGCAAGGATGAAACAATGTTATTTAATGATAGCATAATTATAGATTATTTGTCATCTCTAATGAAAATAATTACTCTTTTGTCAGCTTTTTTTGTTTTAGTAATTTCATCAAATTATTTAAAATCTTTTAAAATTTTTAAAATTGAATATCCAATATTAATTTTGAGTTCTGTTTTGGGGATGATTATTATGATCAGCTCGAATGATTTAATTGTTTTTTATATGGGGCTTGAGCTTCAATCTCTGGCTCTATATGTTTTAGCAACATTTAATAGAGATCAACTCAAATCATCTGAAGCAGGACTCAAATATTTTGTTTTAAGCGCATTATCTTCCGGTTTATTATTATATGGCTGTTCTTTAATCTATGGTTTTACTGGATCGACTAATTTTATTGTTATAGCTGAACAACTAAATTCAAATGAATATGCTCTTACTTTTGGAATTGTCTTTATATTAGTTGGTTTAGCTTTCAAGATATCAGCTGTTCCATTTCATATGTGGGCCCCAGATGTTTATGAAGGTTCACCAACATCAGTAACTTTATTTTTTACAATGGTCCCCAAAATTGCAGCGCTTACTGTATTTATAAGATTTTTATACGTTCCGTTTTTAAATTTAATAGATCAATGGCAAATGATTTTGGTTTTTTTATCAATAGCATCAATGTTGTTTGGTGCAATCGCTGCAATTGGACAAACAAATTTAAAAAGACTAATTGCTTATTCCTCTATAGGGCATGTTGGGTATATTCTAGCTGGATTAGCAACAGGAACTAATGAAGGGATACAAAGTTCCGTAATATACATTACTATTTATATAATTATGAATTTGGGTTTATTTTCTTGTCTACTTATGATGAAGCGAAATAATCAATATTATGAAAGTATAGATGATTTGTCTGGATTATCAAAGAATCATCCATTGTTATCACTTTCTTTATTAGTAATTCTATTTTCTTTAGCTGGTATTCCACCACTCGCAGGATTTTTTGCTAAATTTTATATTTTTAAATCAGTGCTTGAACAATCTATGTATTTTTTAGCTATAGTAGGATTATTATCAACTGTTATTGCTGCATTTTATTATCTAAGAATAATTAAGATAATATACTTTGATAAAGAGAAAGAAAAATATGACACAGATCATAGTCTGTGGTTAAAATTTTCTTTATCGGCCTCAACAATAATAATTCTCTTATACTTTATCTCTCCAAGTCAATTAATTGAAGTTGCATCTAGAATAAACATAATTTGATGAAATTTAAAAAATTCAAATTTAAAAAAGTAAATAGTACTAATTATACTGCAATCAACTTTATAAAAAAAAGAAATTTGAGATCTGGAATGATTATATCAGAGAGTCAAAAAA
>CACPCD010000036.1 GCA_902632315.1 uncultured Pelagibacteraceae bacterium | reverse complement strand
TAGCTTTCTTATAGTCATCTGATTTATAAAGACTTAATGCCCAAAAATGTGAGGGTGTCCAAAAAAATATAATTAAAAAGAATGCTAGTGGCTCTAAAGATAAAGATCCAGTAGCAATTGTCCATCCTATAACAGGTGGAAAAGCTCCTGACGCACCTCCTATAACTATATTTTGTGGCGTTCTTCTCTTTAACCAAATCGTATAAACAAAAACATAAAATAATATTGTTAAAAGTAATATCGCCGCTGAAATTCTATTGGTAAAATAATCTAACGCTATCACAGATATTACTGATAAAGTAACCCCAAGAATAAGTGCTTGGTTTTTGTTAACTTTTCCAGTTGGGATAGGTCTTAAACAAGTTCTTGTCATTAGAGCATCCAGGTCGGACTCGTACCACATATTCAGTGCCCCGGCCGCACCAGCTCCTATAGAAACTAGTAGAATACCTATAATAGCATCTTTAGTAGAAACTAAATTTGGTGCAGTTAATAATCCAACAGCGCAAGTGAAAATCACCAAGGACATTACTCTTGGTTTCATTAGTTTAAACAATTCAGAAAAATTAAATAAATCTTCCTGACTTAAAGTTTTATTTTTTAGTCTTGAATTATTCATCAGCTTTTAGCTCTATAAATTAACTGTGAGATTTTTGTCCCTCATGATCGTCTTCAAACTTTGGTAATTCATCAAATGTATGAAAATTTGGCGGAGATGGAACTGTCCATTCCAAAGTTGTAGCGCCCTCTCCCCAAGGATTTTGTTGAGCCGCTTTTTTTTTAACAAACGCATAAATCAGATTAATAAAAAATACTGCTAAGCCTGCAACTGCAATATATGAACCTATCGAGGAAATATAATTCCAGCCTGCAAATGCATCAGGGTAATCTGCATATCTTCTTGGCATACCAGCTAAACCTAAAAAATGCTGAGGGAAGAAAATTAAGTTTACCCCCACAAAAGTTAACCAAAAATGTAATTGTCCTAGCCATTCAGAATACTCATAACCTGACATTTTTGAAAACCAGTAATAAAAACCTGCAAAAATTGCAAAAACGGCTCCTAAAGACAGAACATAATGAAAATGAGCTACTACATAATACGTATCATGCATTGCAGTATCTACACCTGCGTTTGCTAAAACTACTCCAGTTACACCCCCAACTGTAAACATAAATATAAATCCTAATGCCCACACCATTGGTGTTTTAAATGATATAGAGCCACCCCACATAGTAGCTATCCAAGAGAAAATTTTAATGCCAGTCGGTACCGCAATGATCATAGTGGCTGCTAAAAAATAAGCTTTTGTATCTGTACTCAATCCGACGGTATACATGTGATGTGCCCAAACGACAAAACCGACTATTCCAATCGCTACCATCGCATAAGCCATTCCTAGATAACCAAAGACTGGCTTTCTAGAAAACGTAGAGACAATATGACTGATCATTCCAAAACCAGGTAGTATTAAAATATAAACTTCCGGATGACCAAAAAACCAAAAAAGATGTTGAAATAAAACAGGATCTCCTCCAGTTTGTGCCTCAAAGAATGCAGTTCCAAAATTTCTGTCTGTAAGTAACATTGTAATTGCTCCAGCTAAAACTGGTAAAGATAACAATAATAAAAATGCTGTAACTAAAATTGACCATGCGAACAAAGGCATTTTATGTAATGTCATGCCTGGCGTTCTCATATTTAAAATCGTAGTTATAAAATTTACAGCTCCCAAAATAGAAGAAGCACCAGCTAAGTGTAAACTTAAAATCGCTAAGTCCATCGCTGGTCCAGGTTGACCTGCTTTTGATGATAAAGGAGGATATATAGTCCAACCACCACCCACACCTGTTTGTCCTGGAGGACCATCAGCAAATATTGATAAAATAAGTAAAGTTAATGATACAGGTAATAACCAAAAAGAAATGTTATTCATTCTTGGAAACGCCATATCAGGTGCTCCAATCATAATTGGAACAAACCAATTTCCAAAACCACCAATCATAGCTGGCATCACCATAAAGAAAATCATTATCAAACCATGACCAGTAACTAAAACGTTATACAAATGATAATTTCCACCTAATATACCATCCCCTGGATGCATCAATTCCATTCTCATTAAAACTGAGAATGCAGTACCAATTACTCCTGCAACTATTGCAAAAATAAGATACATTGTTCCGATATCTTTGTGATTAGTTGAGTATGCCCAACGTTTCCAACCTGTTGGAGTATGATGATCTTCGTGTGAAGCTGTTTGTGTGTACATAATTTATTTACTCGCTAACTTTAATTTATCATTTCTTATCTCTTCTTTTGCAAATTTAACTCGTGCTTCAGACAACCATTCTTGGTAATCTTCTTCACTAACCACTCTTACTGTTATAGGCATAAATGCATGTTTTATTCCACAAAGTTCTGAGCATTGACCATAATATGTTCCCTCTTTTTCTGCTTTAAACCACGTTTCATTTATTCTACCTGGGACTGCATCTCTTTTAACGCCAAATGATGGTAATGCCCATGCGTGTAGAACATCGTTAGCTGTAATTAAAACTTTTACCACTTTATTTACTGGCACCACCACTTCATTATCAACTGCTAACAGTCTCGGTTGGTTTGCTTTTAAATCTTTTTCCTCAATCATATATGAGTCAAAAATTATATTTTCATCCGGGTATTCGTAACCCCAGTACCACTGATAACCAATAGCTTTAATGGTCAGATCTGCTTTTGGTATTGTATCTTGTTTATATAAAATTTTAAATGAGGGAACTGCCATTACTATTAAAATCAGGCATGGTATTAATGTCCATAAAACTTCCACTGTAACATTGTGAGTTCTTTTTGATGGATTGGGATTTGCTGAAGCTCTAAATCTTACACAAGCATATAACATTAAAAATAAAACAAAAACACTAATTGCAATTATAATTGGTAACAAAAGATTATTATGAAAAGCTACAATCTCCCTCAT
>CACPCD010000035.1 GCA_902632315.1 uncultured Pelagibacteraceae bacterium | reverse complement strand
ATATATCTATCCTTTAATGAAGGCTATTACTTTTAATCTATTAGCGTGGGTTATGCTTCCTATTATGGATGGGTTTGCAAAATATTTAAGCTCAGATTTACCAGTTTTACAAATTACATGGGCAAGATATTTTTTTACTGTTACTTTTACTTTTCCTATCATGTTTTTCTTTTTTAGAAAAAATCTTGTTTGGACTGATAAACCTAAACTACAATTTATAAGAGGTTTAATTCTTTTAACCGCTAATATTTGTTTTTTTTATGCAATTTCTGTAATTTCTTTAGCAAAAGCATTAACTCTAGCCTTTGTTGCTCCTCTAATTGTTACAGCTTTTTCACCAGTTTTTTTAGGTGAGAAGGTAGGATTTAGAAGATGGTCTGCAGTAATTATCGGTTTTATAGGTTCTTTAGTAGTTATAAGGCCAGGATTTGTTGAAATTAATTTAGCAAGTATAGCCGCCCTTGGAACAGGTATAATGTATGGATTTTATTTAATTATTACTCGTAAATTAAGCACTTCAGATAATCCTCTATTAACTTTATTGTTAACTGGAGTAGTAGGGGCCATAATAATTTCGACTGTAATGCCTTTCGTGTGGGTTAAACCTACATTGAATCAATGGTCTATGATGGCTGCAATAGGCATATTTGCCTGTATAGGACATTTATTTCTTATATTGTCTCTAAAATACGCTGATGCCTCTAAATTAGCTCCATTTAGCTACTTTGAGATCATTACAAACATCATTATAGGTTATTATTTTTTTAGTGATTTCCCTGATAATTGGACTTTCCTTGGATTATTCATTATCGTTTTAAGTGGTATCTACATATCAAGAAGAGAGAATTTGATTAAAAAATTATAATAATAGGTATGATTTATTTACCAATATTTAAAGTATTACATTAATTATAATAGTTAAACTATTGTTTTTATTGTATTTTATTAAAAATTATAAAAACCCTAAATTAAATAATAATTTGAATTATTTAATATTAAATTACCTTAATATGCTGTGCAAGAATTTGAATTTTTGGCAAATTATTAAAAACTTTAAATAATCCTTTAAAATAGGGGCTTTTTTCCGATTATGGTTATAAAAATTCACTAAAAATAGGGCAGTCTAAAAGCATTGGTATAGTTGAATAGTAGAGAGATGCACTAATTGAATATAGCATTTAAACGCCCATAGAGGGGTCTATTTTAAGTATAGTGTCATACATGGTACAACTGAAGGGTGAATTGTGCTATCTAGGGATAAATCACGTAAAAAGATAAAAAAACGTTTATATTACTTACTTTTTTAACCTAAAAAAGCTTTAAAATAGAGCTAAATTACTACTTTTTCTGATCTTAGTAATTTGAGCTTTTGCTTAATTCCACCTCTACCAGAATAGCCTCCAAGAGTTCCATCAGATCTAATCACTCTATGGCAAGGTATTTTTGGGGCATATGGGTTTTTGGCACAAGCATTAGCTACAGCACGGGCTGATTTAGGGCTTTTTATGCCAATAGCCACCTGTTTATAGGTTTTTACCTTACCTTTTGGTATAGTTTTAAGGTATTTCCAAACTTTTAATTGAAATTTTGTTCCCTGCACTGATATTTAGCGTGGAATTAATAAAATTATGTAACTTACAAAGAAAATAATAGCCATTACAGACAAGAATATCGTGTTAAAACTCTTGCCAGTGTTTCGATACTGAATAAAAGTTAATATAACAAAACCAATCGAACTAATTAAAAACCATACAGCAGGAATTTCTCCATCAATTGAACCCATAATTTTTTTAAATTAAACTATTGACATTAAAAATCATCTATTATATAACTTCCGATAATTAATGGTTATCGGAAATTTATATGAGTGATCTAATAACAGACGTTAAAAGCCTTGAATTAGAGACTTTAAAAAATTTAAAAAATTCTAAATCTAATAACACACTTAGAGCTTATCAATCAGACTTCAAGGACTTCTCATCTTTTTGTATTAAAAATAGCTTCTCTAGTTTGCCAACTCAGCCTAAAATTGTTGCTTTTTATATAACTAATCTCTCTAAATCAGCAAAATTCAGTACATTAAAACGTAGAATAGCATCAATAAGTGTTATTCATAAGCTAAAAGGGCATTACTTGGATACAAAACATCCTATAATAATGGAGAATTTGCATGGGATTAAAAGAACACTAGGGTCAAGACAAAAAGCTAAAAAACCAATATTAATCAATGATTTAAAATTGATTATTAAAGTATTAAATGAGGAAAAAATTAATGCAAAAAACCTTGTTGAAAGCAAAGTTAAGGCTCAAAATAAATTAAGAGATAAAGCATTAATATTAATAGGATTTGCTGGCGGTTTTAGAAGATCGGAATTAGTGAACATTGAGTATGATGACATAGAATTTGTTAATGAAGGTGTAAAAATATTAATAAAAAGGTCTAAAACAGATCAATCTGGGGAAGGAACTATTAAAGCTATCCCCTACTTTAATAATAATGAATTTTGTCCAGTAATAGCTCTTAAGGAATACATTAAACATAAATTTTCAGGCAACAATATAGGAAGAGTTTTTGAAATTTCAGATAAATCCGTAGCTTTAATAATTAAGAGATATGCAGAAAAAGCTGGTTTGGATGGCTCAAGATATGCAGGTCATAGTTTAAGATCAGGTTTTGCAACAACAGCAGCAGAATTTGGTGCGGAAGAAAGAAATATAATGGCCATGACAGGTCATAAGACTACACAAATGGTAAGAAGATATATTCAAGAAGCCAATCTGTTTAAAAATAATGCTTTAAATAAAATTAAATTTTAAATACTGATCCAGTCTTCTGGCCAAAAATCATCATTATTTGATGGGTTCAAATTTTTGGGTCTAAAACATAATTTATCATTATTTTTATTCAACCAAGCTCCCCACCAATGAAAAGACGTGGGACCAACAATAAAATTTTTACATAATGAGAATAAATAGAAATCATTATGAATTTTGTCTATTTTATTATCAATGAAGATAAATTCATTTTGTGGAAAATATTCCCTTAAACCAGAGAAATCATTGCTCCATATCAAAAATTTAGCATTAGGAATTTTTAATTTAACTTTTTTTATA
>CACPCD010000034.1 GCA_902632315.1 uncultured Pelagibacteraceae bacterium | reverse complement strand
GATAATTTAACTAGATTGAATGTAAAATTCATTGAAGAAGACATAAGAAGCTTTTTATTTTCAACAAGATTTTTATTTCAAAATCTTGATAGGGTGATATTTTTTGATAATAAATTAAACCTTGTCGGAGATACTGATACTCTTGACCTTGATCCAAGATCTTTTTCAACTAGACTTGACACAGTTGAACTAGAAATTTTGAATGACGAAAAGACAAAAGAAATTGTTGAAAAGAAAAATATTGATATTGGAAATGATAATTCTGTCTCGTTAAAAGATATTCTATATAATTACGCTGGATCAAAAAATTTTGGAATTCCATTCACTTTTACACAAGAAGAATTTAATAAGTTCAAATTGACGACAATTAAAAATGTGATGCAAAATGGTGAAAATATAGGTTATTTAGCTATAACAGAAAATGCTAATGATGTTAAAGCAGCAATAGATGAGAGGAAATCGTTTATTATTAGAACAGCTTTTGCTGTTGGAATAGTTATTTTAATTTTTTCATTTGTTTTAAATAGATACTTTCTTAAACCTATTAAAAATTTAGTAAGTTATACAAAAACAATTAAAAATAAAGATCCTAAAACTACGAGTATTGAAAATCTTAAACTAAGAAATGATGAATTAGGACTTTTATCAAATTCATTGGATGATATGACCTTAGAATTGCAAAAAAGAATAACCCTTGCAGAAAATTTTTCTACCGATCTTGTTCATGAAATCAGAAATCCTCTTGCTTCCTTAAAAAGCGCCTCTGAAATTCTACATGATACTACAGATATTAGTCAAAGAATAAAGTTAATAGATATCTTAAGTCATGACGTTCAAAGAATTGAAAGATTAATAACTGATTATTCACAAATGTTAAAAGATGAAGTTGCATTAAGTAAAGAAAAAATTAAAAAGATTGATATCGAACCTGTTATAAAATCTGTTGTTGAAGATTTCAATAATCTTCATAAATTAAAAAAAGGTATTAAGATTTCTTACAAGACTGATGGCAAAAATAGATATTTCATTAATGGAATTGAAAATAGAATAGAACAAATTATTGCGAATCTTTTGGATAATGCAATATCATTCAGTGATGATAACAAAGATGTTGTGGTTAAAGTTTCAAAGTCAAGTGATAGACAAGTTATAATTAATATTTTAGATGAGGGACAAGGTTTTAAAGAAAGTGATACTAACAAAATATTCAAAAGATTTTATAGCAATAGACCTGATAAATTTGGACAACATTCTGGTCTTGGTTTGAATATTGTAAAAAATTTGGTTGATTTACATAATGCTACAATAAAAGCATCTAATAGGACAGATCAAAAGGGTGCTAATGTGGAAATCATATTTCCAAAAGTATAAAGAGTTCTATTGATTAATTAATCCTTTATTGCTAGAAGACTTTTCATGGAAGATTTCAAAGTAAAAGATATATCCCAAGCTGAATTTGGACGTAAAGAAATTTCAATCGCAGAAAGCGAAATGCCTGGATTAATCGCATTAAGAGAAGAATATTCTGGTAAGACTCCTTTAAAAGGTGCCAAAATAATTGGTTGTCTGCATATGACAATCCAAACTGCAGTTTTAATTGAAACATTGATTGATTTAGGTGCTGAGGTTAGATGGTCGTCTTGTAATATTTTTTCAACACAGGATCATGCTGCTGCAGCTATAGCCAAGGCTGGTGTGCCAGTTTATGCTTGGAAGGGAGAGACAGAGGAGGAATATTTGTGGTGCATAAAACAGACAATAGTTGGAAAAAAAAATTGGAAACCTAATATGTTGCTTGATGATGGTGGAGATTTAACAGCTATAATGCATAATGAATACAAAGATCTCCTTAAAGAAGTGAAAGGAGTATCTGAAGAAACGACTACTGGTATTAAAGCTCTGAATAAAATGGAAAAGGATAATTCATTATTGATTCCTGCAATAAATGTAAATGACTCAGTTACTAAGTCAAAATTTGACAATCTTTATGGATGTAGAGAAAGTTTAGTAGATGGAATTAGGAGAGCAACGGATGTAATGATGTCTGGAAAAATTGCAATTGTTGCGGGTTTTGGTGATGTTGGAAAAGGTAGTGCTGCTTCTTTAAGACAAAGTGGAGCCAGAGTTTTGGTAACAGAGGCAGATCCAATTTGTGCACTTCAAGCAGCTATGGAGGGTTATGAGGTAGTTTTGATGGATGAAGCGATAAGTAAAGCTGATATCGTTGTTACGGCTACAGGAAATAAGGATATTGTTACAGCTGATCATATGAGAGAAATGAAAGATAGAGCTATTTTGTGTAATATTGGTCATTTCGATAACGAAATTCAAGTTGAAGCGTTAAAAAATTACAAATGGACTGAAATAAAACCCCAGGTTCATGAAATAGAATTACCTAGTAAAAAAAGAATTATTCTTTTAGCAGAAGGTAGACTTGTAAATTTAGGATGTGCTACTGGTCATCCAAGCTTTGTAATGAGTGCATCGTTCACAAATCAAGTCATCGCTCAAATAGAGTTGTGGAATAACCATAAAAAATATGAAAAAAAAGTTTATGTTTTGCCTAAACACTTAGATGAAAAAGTAGCAACTTTACACCTTAAAAAAGTAGGTGCCAAATTGACAAAATTATCAAAAGATCAAGCCGACTATATTAGTGTTGGCATAGAAGGTCCATTTAAACCTAATGCTTATCGCTACTAGCAGTGATCGAATAGATTTATTTTCAGAAAATAAAACAAAAGAATTAGCAAAAAAAATTTCAATTAATCTAAAAATCAATGATGTAGTTTTTTTATATGGAGAAATGGGAGTAGGAAAAACCACTTTTACGAGATATTTGATTAATAGTCTCCAAAAAAAGAATAATTTGAAAGAAACGGAAGTTACTAGTCCTACTTTTAGTTTATTAAACGAATATTTAATTAAAGAAATAAAGATCAATCATTACGATTTATTTAGATTGAAATCATTCGAAGAATTAAAAAATTTGGATCTATTTTCAGATAGAGAAACTTCAATTACAATTGTTGAGTGGCCAGAAATTATTAAGGAAAAACCATATAATTTGATAGAATTGAAATTCGAATATGAAAAAAATTACGAAAAAAGGTCTGTCCAAATAAAAGGATTAGATTTGAAATTTCAATGAGAAATTTAGAGAAAATCAAAGGTGATGCCTCG
>CACPCD010000033.1 GCA_902632315.1 uncultured Pelagibacteraceae bacterium | reverse complement strand
ATGGAAGATCTGTCATCCAATCTAAATAATTTCTTACAACAGTTGCCTCTGCTGACATAGGACTCATGTTCTTAAGTTTTTTGAGTTCTTGTAAACATTTTTTTTCTACATCTTTGGGCATTTTTGCCTTTAAGATTGCCTTGTTTAAACTTGTACTTTCATCTTTGCCATCTTCAATTTCACCAAGTTCTTTTTGTATTGCTTTAAGTTGTTCGTTTAAATAATATTCTCTTTGTGTTTTCTCCATTTGAGTTTTAACTCTGCCTCTTATTCTTTTCTCAACACCAATAATACTTGTTTCATTTTCCATAATCTTAATAATGGCATTTAGTCGTTTTTTTACGTCAACAGTTTCAAAAATTTGCTGCTTTTCAGAAATAGTTGCTGTTATATGGGATGCTATATTGTCTGCAATTTGTGAAGGATCTTTTAACTGCTTAATTGTATTTATTGTTTCGCTTGAAATTTTTTTATTAATTGAAGTGAGTTTCTCTAATCTTCTCACAGCAGTTACTGCCAAGGGATACAAATCCTCATTATTTTCTAATACATCTTTGTAAGGAGAATAATCGCAAGTAATGTATTTTTCATTATCTTTAAAATCTTGGATTTTTACTCGTCTAATGCCCTCGACCAAAATTTTTACAGTTCCATCAGGTAATTTCAATAATTGTAAAATACTTCCCTCACACCCATACATAAATACGTCTGTTTTCTTTGGGTCGTCAATTTCTGAATTTTTTTGAGTTACAAGAATTATTTTTTTATCTTTCTTCATCACTTCATTTAAGGCTAAGATAGACTTATCCCTACCAACAAAAAGTGGAATAACCATACTTGGAAATACAACAATATCTCTAAGTGGTAATAACGGTAATGAACTCTTGACTTCCATAACTATTAATATGGATATTATAAATTAATTTGCAATATCTTTTTCGTATTTATTAAGGATATTAAGCCGCTGATGTCTTGTCTTGCTTGGATTTATTGTCTGTTTTAGAATGAACTATTATGGGCTGTGACTGCCCTTTTGCTGCTGATGCATCTATAATAACCTCCTCTATATTATCTTGACTAGGCAAATCATACATGGTTTTGAGTAAAATATTTTCTAAAATTGATCTCAATCCTCTTGCTCCAGTTTTTTTTCTTATTGCTTTAAGTGCTATTTCTTTTAAAGCATTATCTTTAAAACTTAGTTTTGCACCATCAAGTTTAAATAATTCTTGGTATTGTTTAGTTAGAGAATTTTTTGGTTCTTGAAGTATTTTGATTAATGATTTTTCGTCTAAATCTTCTAAAGTTGCAATCATTGGTAGTCGACCAATGAATTCTGGAATCAAACCATATTTTAATAAATCCTCTGGTTCCAAACCTTTCATCCATTCTCCTGTTTTTTTATCTTGGGTATTTTTCACATCTGCTCCAAAACCAATGGATGTTCCTTTGTCTCTTTGAGAAATAATCTTATCTAAACCAGCAAAAGCCCCTCCACATATAAATAATATATTTGTTGTATCAACTTGTAAAAATTCTTGTTGTGGATGTTTTCTTCCACCTTGAGGAGGAACGCTTGCAATTGTGCCTTCCATAATTTTTAATAACGCTTGTTGTACGCCTTCACCAGATACATCTCTAGTAATTGAGGGATTTTCTGATTTTCTACTTATCTTATCTACTTCATCAATATAAACAATTCCCCGCTGAGCTTTTTCTACATTATAGTCAGCAGCTTGTAACAATTTAAGAATTATGTTTTCAACATCTTCTCCTACATAACCAGCTTCTGTAAGGGTTGTTGCATCAGCCATTGTAAATGGGACATCAAGTATTCTAGCTAAAGTCTGAGCTAATAAAGTTTTTCCACATCCAGTTGGGCCTACTAATAAAATATTTGATTTTGCTAACTCAACGTTTTTACTTGTTTTATTCTCGTAATTTAATCTTTTATAATGATTGTGAACTGCTACTGATAAAACCTTTTTGGCATGTGTCTGGCCAATTACATAATCGTCTAGAACTGAACAAATTTCTTTTGGAGAAGGAAGGCCATCTTGATGTTTTACAAAAGTATCCTTGCTTTCTTCTTTGATAATATCCATACATAATTCAACACACTCATCACATATAAATACTGTAGGTCCGGCAATAAGTTTTCTTACTTCATGTTGACTCTTTCCACAAAAAGAGCAGTAAAGAATATTTTTATTACTTGTATTCATAAAATTTTAAACGAATCAATTTATTCACTTTATTATAGAAGACTCCAACTAATCAAGTTTCTATTAATGAAATACCAATATATAGTGTATTATGTTCTTTTCTCTACAACTTGGTCTATTAATCCAAATGATTTAGCAGACTCAGCAGTCATAAAATTATCTCTTTCTAGTGCAGATTTAATCTCTTCAACTGATTTACCTGTATGCTTTGAGTAAATTTCATTGAGTCTTTTTTTAAGAGATAACACTTCATTAGCATGAATTTCTATATCAGTTGCTTGTCCTTGAAATCCGGCAGAAGGTTGGTGAACCATTATTCGAGAATTGGGTAATGAAAATCTTTTTCCTTTTGTGCCAGCTGCTAATAAAAAGGATCCCATTGATGCTGCTTGACCAATACACAAGGTTGAGATCTCAGGTTTGATATATTGTATAGTATCATAAATTCCCAATCCTGCTGTCACTAAACCTCCTGGACTGTTGATATATAAATAAATTTCTTTTTTTGGATCTTCAGCTTCTAAAAACAAAAGTTGAGCAGTTACCAATGAAGCTACGTTATCATTTATCTGACCTGTCAGAAAAATTATTCTTTCTTTCAACAGCCGCGAATAAATATCATAAGCCCTTTCCCCCTTGCTTGATTGTTCAACAACCATAGGAACTAAATTACTCATGTGTTCAAAAATTTTATTTGTCATAAGTTGATTCGTTTTACTTATACAACTTGGGATTACTTTTTGCTAACTTTTTTTGACTTTTTAGCTGCAGATTTAGTTTTCATCGGTTTTGGCTTTGTTTTGTTCTCAGAAGATTTTTTTACTTCAACCTTTTTTTCAGGTTTTCTTTGATCTTTAAGTTCTTGATCGAGCTGTTGTTTTTGGGATTGTTTTAAAATTTTTTCAGCCTCTTCTTTTGAAATTTCTTTTTTATTAGACTTAGCTCTTTCCTTTATTAAATTCATTATTTTTTCCTCATAAACAGTACCTCTTAGACTTGCTACTGCTGATGGATTTTTTTGATAAAAGTCCATTACCATTTTTTCTTGACCAGGCATCATTCTTATTTGTTTTTGTACTTCAGCTTGTAATTCTTGTTCAGTTACTTTAATTTTATTTTGTTCACCAAACTCATTTAAGATCAAACCAACTTTAATTCTTTTAATTGCGATTTCTTCAAAATTTTTTCTACTTTTTTTAGCATCCTCTTCAGACATACCTTGAGATAAAATCTTTACTTCTTCATCAATTAAGTTTTCAGGTATTTCGCTCACTTTAAATTTCTCTAATTCTTTTATTATTTGGTTTTTTGAAAGTCTATCTAAAGAATTTTTATATTC
>CACPCD010000032.1 GCA_902632315.1 uncultured Pelagibacteraceae bacterium | reverse complement strand
TACTCAAATTCTATTTGAGATTGGAAAACCTGAGGTATATATGAAAACTGTTTTAAATGATGAGGAAGGTATTACTAAAATTTCAAATTGTAAGAAAATTGAAAAATTTGAGAAAGAAAGTTAGATTTTTTTCTTATTCTTTGAAGAGTTCTTTTTTTTATAAGAAAATCTACTATTTGTAATATTACTTCTATGTTTTGCATAAGCTTGTTTTTGTGCTTGTTTCATAGCTCTTTTAGAGGACATATTATTTAGTAATTTATTTCTATACTTCCTATAATATTAAAATTTTTGTCAGAAACAACTATTTCGCCTGACGATGGGCCATAATTCAAAACTTCAGATATTAATACATAATGAGTAACAAAAATTAAATTTTTCTTACTTTTAAAATCTTTAATATATTTTTTGAGTGCATGAATTTGTTTATCTTTATTTTTTGCATATTCTAAACTATAAAAAGAATTCAGGAAACTATTTGTAGAATAGTTATTAAATGCTATCTTCGCTGTTTCTTTGCACCTACACCATTCGCTAGATAGAACTTTATCTATCTTAATCTTATTTCTTTTAAAAAAAGCACCAATATATTGAGCTTGTTTTCTACCCTCTACACTTAAATTTCTTTGAGTCGAACAATCGTTTAGATTGAAATTATTTGGATCACCACTCCCAGGTGCATAAGCGTGTCTTATAAATATTAATTTTTCACCATCTGCAAGTTGATTTATTAAGTTTTTATTTGAATCTGCTTTAATAGATGTAGTTAAAGATATAAATATAATTAAAAAGAATTTTAAAGATTTCATTTTATGGATATTAGATTAAACAATTTAAATAAAACAATAGTTAATTGTAAGAAATGTCCAAGATTAGTCAAATTTGTTAACAAAGTAAGTACCATAAAAAGAAAACAAAATATTAATGAAATTTACTGGGGTAAGCCAGTTCCTGGATTTGGAAATTTAAACTCAAAATTAGCTATCATCGGTCTAGCTCCTGCAGCTCATGGAGGGACAAGAACAGGAAGAGCTTTTACTGGTGATAAATCTGGAGATTTTTTATTTCAATGCTTATATGAAGTAGGAATTTCCAATTCTCCTATTTCAAGAAGTTTAAATGATAATTTAAAATTAAAATCCACTTATATTACTAATATTCTTAAATGTGTCCCTCCTGAAGATAAACCCTTAAGTAATGAAATTTCAAATTGCTCTAATTTTTTTGATGAGGAAATATTATCTTTAAAAAAACTAAAAGTTATAGTTACATTAGGAAAAGTAGCTTTTGATAATTGTATTAAATTATATAAACAAAAATTTGATATTAAGCAGAAATTTATTTTTGAGCATGGTAAAACACAGTTATTGCCCAATGGTTTGATTATACTATCAAGTTATCATCCTAGCCCAAGAAACGTGAATACGAAACTAATATCAAATAAGATGATGATTGATTTATTTAAAAAAGCAAAAAAACTTGCTAAGTTTTAATTGTGTCACAAAAGTAGGGTTTAAATTTTAAGTAAATTTCATCAGGTATTTTTATTGGTTTTCCATTTTTATCTATAAATACCAAATGAACTTGGGCTTCAACAATTGTATCATCGCCTTTTGTGATTATTTGATTCATAAAAAATGATGTTTTGGTAATAGATTTTACAAAAGATCTTATATTTAATTCATCTTCTAGAAATGCAGATTTTTTATATTCAATATTGCAAGACTTAACTATAATTAATGCATCAAATTCTTTTTGAATCTTATTATTACTGTACCCAATTGAAAATAGAGCCTCTGTTCTTGCTCTCTCCAAATATCTTAAATAGTTAGCATAATAAACTACACCACCTGAGTCTGTATCTTCATAATAAACTTTTACTTTATGGAAAAAATTTTCATGCATTGCTAAATTATATCAAACTATTTAGATGAAAAATAGATATTCTGAAAATAAGCAATTGTCTTTAATTTTGAGTTATCTGTATCAGACATAATAGCTAACCCATCTAACTCATTAACATTTAGGTTATGGAATCTTTTAAAATCCTCCTTAACATTTGCTTTAACTGTCACCCATTTATCAAAATCATCCTTAGTTGTAGACAAAACATTATCGATTGATTTTTTTGTATAAGGACTTGGAGAATAAAATCCAACATCATTATTACTTGAAAATACATAGTTGATTGCTCTATTTGAGAGCGGGGTAACACCTGTTTTTTTTATCACAAAAACTCTAGCTGCATAATCGTGTGCTTTTTTTGTATTCTCATTAATCCCGGACAAATCTTTTTCAATTTTCCAAGTAATGTTAATAAAAGGCGTTTTATTCAAATCAATTTTTATCTCTTTGCCAAGACCGGATGCGGCATTATCAGCTACAGATTTTAGAAAATTTCCATTTTCATTATTTCCAATAGAGTAAAGAGTGTTGTTATCTGCTCCTCTTACTTTCCTTACTTGTAATTCTGAGAGCTCAATCTCAGTAAACTCAAAAACTCTCACCTCATTTGCTACTAATTGGCTAACAGCTAAAAATAAGCTTAGTAAAACTTTTATAAATATTTTCATGAATAAAATTAAAAAAAATCGTTAATACATTATTTTGACAAAATTTAAACATTCAAAATTCAACTTTTAGTTCTATATCTAAATTATGAAGACAATTTCCGTTTTTTTACTGCTTATTTACTGGTCAATAATGATTTTTGCACCAGTTATGTCTAAAGATATTAAATTTAGTAGAGCTAAGATTAATAATATCAAATTAGCTGACCAAAAACCTCGCAGTTAATAAGTTGATCGACCACCACTAATATCAAATACAGCTGCAGTTGAGAAGGTATTCTCCTCAGATGCGAGCCAACATACTAAAGAAGTAAATTCCTCAACTTCTAGAAATCTACCCCTTGGAACTTTGGAAAGCATTCTCTGTACATGCTCTTTAGTCATTTGATCTAAGATTCTAGTTTTTGCTCCTGCTGGGGTGACCGCATTAACAGCAATATTTTTATCAGCAAGCTCCTTTCCTAGGGATTTTGTCAATCCTATAGCCCCAGCTTTTCCAACGCTATAAGCACTAGCATTAGCATTGCCATCTTTTCCAGCAACTGATGCTACATTAACAATCCTTCCGTAATTATTCTTAATCATATTAGGCACAACTGACCTGCAACAATTAAAAGTTCCCATTAAGTTTATATCTACAACTTTTTTCCACATTTCAATATCGTATTCCCATAATGGTGCTGTAGGACCTGTTATTCCAGCATTATTAATTAAAATGTCTATGTTTGAAGTTTTGATTATTTCCTTTGAAGCACTTTCAACATCTTTAAAATTTGATACATCAACAATTTTTGAGCTTAAATTAGGATTATCTATTTCATTAATAGCATTCTCGATAGCCTTGGGATCTAAATCCCAAATTATCACTTTAGCTTCTGATTTTAAAAAACGTTTAGCTATATCTAATCCGAAACCTTGAGCACCTCCTGTTACAACAGCAGTCCTATTTTTAAAATTATAAGTAATTTTTTCCATTCGATTATTTTCTGGCTAATAAATAATAAACAAAACCTGACACTAAAGCTCCAATAATCCAGGCAAAAGATTGTAAAAACATTAAATTGCTATTCCAAAT
>CACPCD010000031.1 GCA_902632315.1 uncultured Pelagibacteraceae bacterium | reverse complement strand
TCAGGCTCTAAAGCAGCACTAGTTTACGGACAAATGAACGAACCGCCTGGGGCTAGAGCTAGAGTGGCTCTTACAGGATTAACTGTAGCAGAATATTTTAGAGATCAAGAAGGGCAAGATGTACTTTTTTTTGTTGATAATATTTTTAGATTTACTCAAGCGGGATCTGAGGTTTCTGCTCTTTTAGGAAGAATACCATCAGCTGTAGGTTACCAGCCTACATTAGCAACTGATATGGGAAATCTACAAGAGAGAATAACCACCACGAACAAAGGTTCGATTACATCTGTTCAGGCAATTTACGTGCCAGCTGATGATTTAACTGATCCTGCACCAGCAACTTCATTTGCACACTTAGATGCCACAACAGTGCTTTCAAGACAGATTGCTGAAATTGGTATTTATCCAGCGGTAGATCCCCTAGACTCAACATCAAGAATTTTAGATCCAAGAATAGTTGGAGATGAACACTATAGAGTAGCTAGAGATGTACAAAGAATATTACAGTCTTATAAATCACTACAAGATATAATTGCCATTCTGGGTATGGATGAATTATCAGAAGAAGATAAACTAGTTGTAGCACGGGCGAGAAAAATTCAAAGATTTTTATCTCAACCATTTTTTGTTGCAGAAGTTTTCACAGGTTCACCTGGAAAATTAGTTGATTTAGAATCAACAATTAAAGGTTTTGATGCCATTTGTAAAGGTGAGTATGATCATTTACCTGAAGCTGCATTTTATATGGTGGGGACAATCGAGGAAGCTATAGAAAAAGCTGAAAAAATGGAAAAAGAAACTGCTGCCTAATGAGTGAAGAATTTAAAGTAGAAATTATTAATCCTGATAAATCTTTTTTAGTAAAAGATGATGTATCAGAGGTAGTTGTTCCAGCTTTTGAGGGTGAAATGGGCATACTTAAAAATCATATTTCCATAATTTCCTTTTTAAAACCAGGAATTATAAAAATTCAATCTAAATCAGGTGAAGATAAATTTTATGTAGAGGATGGAATAATTGAATTTAAAAATAATAATTTATCCATTTTGACTAGCTCAATATTTAACTTAAATGATATGCAAAAAAATAAAATAATAGATTTACTCACATTAGCAGAGAAAGAAAACCAAAGATCAGATATTGATGATCAATCTAAATACTTAGTCGATCAAAAAATTGATACTCTCAAATCAATTAATTAATAATTTTTTTTATTTTTTCCTGGAGTTCTTTGTACACATGATGTTTAAAATCAACTACAACCTCTGTAATCATATCTAAATCAATCCATTTCCACTCTAGGAATTCTGGTTTACTAGTTTTGATATTAATCTCATCATTATTACCCAAATATTTCATCAAAAACCACTTTTGCTTTTGTCCTTTGTATTTTCCTTTCCATATAATACCTAATAAATGATCTGGTAGTTCATATGTTAAAATGCCATCAATCTCCTGTACTAGTTCTACTTTTTTGATACTTGTTTCTTCCTCTAACTCTCTATAGGCTGCAGTTAAAAAGTCTTCTCCTTTGTCAACTCCGCCTTGAGGCATTTGCCAAAAATTTTTAGGATTATCGATTCTTTTAGCAACGAATACTTTATTTTCATTATTAAGAAGGACTATTCCAACTCCATCTCTAAGAGGCAGATTTTTAAATCTTTCTTCCATTTTAACCATTTATCAACTTAATAGCGTAATTTAATTGATTATCCGTTTTCGTTTTTATTCTAAAGTCATCACTATCTTCAATAATTTCAATATCTGGGGAAACCCCAACTTCTGAAATAGATTTTCCAGAAGGAAGATAATACTTAGCCACCGTTAATCTAATGGCACCATCATTTTTAAGAGGTATTATTGACTGAACAGATCCTTTTCCAAAACTACTTTCACCAAGAAGTATTGCTCTTTTATGGTCTTTCAAAGCACCAGCAACAATTTCAGACGCTGATGCTGATCCATAATTTATTAATACAATGAGTGTTTTACCATTAGTGATATCTCCCTCTTTTGCAAACCATTTTCTATTTTCAGAAACTTTTCTACTTTTTGTAGAAACTATTTCACCGTTATCTAAAAAAAAATCAGAAATTTTTATTGCTTGCGAAAGTAAACCTCCTGGATTATTTCTCAAATCTAATATGTAAGCTTTTATATTTTTATTTTTCTCTAAATTTTCAATTTTATTTTTTATTTGTTTTCCACTATTTTCGTTAAATGAAGTAAGTCTTATATACCCAATATTTTTTTCAAGAAGATCTGCTTTGACAGACTGAATTTGTATAATTTCTCTAATTATTTCGAAAGTCAGTGCTTTTTTTACTCCCCTTCTTCTAATAGTTAAATCAATACTTGATCCTACCGGTCCTCTCATAAGATCTACAGCTTCACTTAGAGATTTTCCTTGGACTTGGATATCATTAATCTTAACAATATAATCACCTGCTTTAATGCCAGCTCTGGACGCTGGCGTATCATCGATAGGAGATATGACTTTTACAACACCTGACTCCATGCTTACCTCAATACCAAGCCCCCCAAACTCACCACTAGTTTCAGTTTGCATTTCATTAAATATTTCAGGTGACATATAAGCTGAGTAGGGGTCTAATGACTGAAGAAGACCGTTTATAGCTGAGTCCATACTTTCTGATTGGTTTATCTCTTCTACATAATCTTTATTTATTTTTTCAAGTACTTCACCAAAAAGATCAATTTTCTTATAAATCTCATTTTCAGCAACAACGTCTTTTTGGATTGTTAAAATTGAAATTATAAAAACCAAGGTAATAATTTTTTTAATCATATAATTAACTTTTCTTTAGGAATTAACTCAGCCCACATTTTTTCAAGTTCATAAAACTTTCTTTTTTCTGGATGAAATATGTGAACAATTAAATCTATACCATCTACAAGTTTCCATTCATTACTATCTTTGCCTTCAATTTTTGAGTCTTTCAAACCGCTATCCTTGAACTTTTCTAAAATTTGTTCTGATAGAGATTGAATATGTCTCGAAGATGTTCCGCTAGCTATAATCATATAATCAGCCATTGAGCTTTTATCTTTTAGGTCAATGCTTACAATGTCCTGAGCTTTATTATTGTCTAACGTTTGAATAATGATTTGTTTTAAATCTGAATTTTTATCCATTAATTATTTAGACTATCAAATTTTTCTTAATTGAGAAGATGAAATATTGACCTTATCAAACTCAACAAAATCCAAATTTTTCTTATTTAATCTTTTAAATGTTATTGAATTTAGAGATCTTTTTTTATACCCGTGACGATCGAAAACAACAATAGTACACTTTTTAGCTATTATTCTCCACTTATACCACTTGTGAAAATTGATCAGATTATCAGCACCCATTAAAAAATAAATTTTAAGCTTCTTATTTTTAAAAAAATAGTTAATAAGATCTACTGTTTTATTTGATCTGATTTTATCTTCAAAAAACATTACTTTTATAAATTTAATTTTTCCAATAACTTTTTTACATAATTTGATTCTAGAGCTTAGAGATGAGTTACTTTTTTCTTTTAAAGGATTTTTTTTTGTTATGGCCCAAATTACCTCTTTTAAATGGAATCTTTTAAATGCTTCTTTTGAAATCGACAAATGTCCCTTATGTGCGGGATCAAAAGATCCTCCTAAAATTCCAATATTATTTTTCTTTTTAAAGACCAATTTATTTCCTTATTTTACCTTCACTTGTTACATGAT
>CACPCD010000030.1 GCA_902632315.1 uncultured Pelagibacteraceae bacterium | reverse complement strand
TGGAATAAATTTGGATTATAATGGCCATCAAAGCCTATAGGTTCAAATTTAGCTATCACAGGATTGTAATAAAGTTTTACACTTTTAGGAATTGAGCCGTGAAAATTTCCCGTTAAATCAACTATTGCAAAATAAGTTGCCCATTTTTCTAAATCAAATATCTGATCAATATTTTCTTTTTCATTTTTAATTTTCTCCAATTTTTCATAAGCACTTTTAGTAAGTTCAGAATAATTTGATTGCCAATAATTTTTAGAATATAAATCATATTCAATTTTTGGATAATTAAGACTTTTTGATTCCTCTACACCAAAAATTGGTCCGTTTCTTTTTTTATTTCTCTCAATTAATTCCTTGGAAAAACCTTCCTCAACAGCATAAATACCTTGTTTATTATCATTAAGTGACAGATTAATGAAAAAATATTTTAGAGCAATTAAATCATTTCTCTCTATTAACTTATGAAAAATATATTCATAAATGTAATTTCTTGTAATTGGTTTTTGGACAGAAAATTCTTCAAGTCCCCAAATTCTCTCATCCCCTCTAATATCAATTCTATAAGATGTTTGATTTTTATCATACCAATGTAAAACCCTGTCTCCTTTTACTCTAAGTTTTATTTTAAAATCTTTTTGGTTATAATTTAATGATGCTCTAGAAAATTTAGCGACTTCTGTAGATATACCCTCTAATTTGTTTTTTCTCTGCAATTCCAAATTATAAAGATTTTCTTGGTTTATTTTGAGAGTTACATTTTCTAAATCATTTTTAAAAATAACATATTTGAGGGATTTTAAATTATGGGAAATATAGTCGTCTACTTCAAAAAAACTGAAACCAAGATATTTATCAATAATTATCTTGTCTATTTTTTTTAAAACCTCCACTGGCTTATATCTCTCATACATGCCACTATTAAAATAGTAAATTACTAAAACTATAAATATAATTAAACAAATTGATCCAAGAATTTGAATTAGTCTATTAATAAATCTAATAACTAAATTTAAAAAAGGAATTTGATTTAATTTTTTTTTAATAATCACTTTATTTGGTTAAGTGGTTTACTCAAAAGCTCCTGATTTTGAGTAAATTGATATATTTACATTTTCGTCACTTATTTTTGAAATATTCTTTAATATCTCCTCCACATTTTCACTTTCAGCTTCATACCAAAAAACATAATTACCTGATGTTTTTTCAATGTTCGCTGACTTTAATTTTAAGTATTTAAAATTTGTCTTTAATTGAGAAATAATTTCATCAATATTTTTTTCATCATTATTTAAAACATTAACACTTAAAATATTTGAATCAGAAATCAAATTGCTGTTATTAGCTTTTTTGTTTTTATAGATATTTCTAATAAATAGAAAACTAAGAATAATTGTAGTGGCTATGATTGATAATAAAAATTGATTAGCTCCATTTGCTAATCCAATTGCAATAATAAAAAATAGATAAACCAATTCCTCTGGTTCTTTAATGGCTGCTCTAAATCTTACTATCGATAAAGCACCTACTAATCCCAATGATAGAGCGAGTGAAAATTTTATAACTGTAATTACTAATGTGGTAATTATTGCTAAAGGAATAAAGGTATCAGAAAAATAGTCTTTATCATTTAGAGCTCTGCCAACTTTAATATACGTAAGCTTTACAACATAAGCTAAAATAAGTGACAAAAGAATTGCTACAAAAAAATTACCAAAATCAATTTGGATATTTGAATTTAAAAAAAAGTTTTCTAAGCTTTTATCTAATAATTGGTTATCCATAAGTTGATAATAAACTAAAATTGCTAATAATCAAAGAAAGATCAATTACTTATCCAACCACCACCTAAAACCTTATATCCTAGATTATCCTTATTATAAAAAACACAAGCCTGTCCAGGAGATATTCCGTCCTCTGGTAATTTTAATTTTACTTCAGCTGAGTCATGATTTTTTAACTCTATTTTTGCTTTAAGAAGTTTACCTGTTGATCTAACCTTAACAAAAACTTCATTTGCTAATTCTTCCTCATTTCCAAGAATATTGATATCTTTTAAAAATATAATTGTCTTACCCAATTTTTCTTTAGGACCTACTATAATTTCATTTTTATCTGGATTTATTTTTAAAACGTAAAGTGCTTGTTTATCTGAAACTTTAATTCCTTTTCTTTGTCCAATTGTAAAATTTATTATGCCATCATGCGTTCCAACCACCTTACCATTTAAATTTTTAATATTACCCCTTTTAAATGAATCTGGTCTAAATTTTTGAATAACCGATGCATAATCCCCATTAGGAACGAAGCATATATCCTGGCTATCTGGTTTGTCTGCAACATTAATTTCTAATTTTTTTGCAATTTCTCTCGTTTCACTTTTCATCAAGCTGCCTAAGGGAAACCTTAGATAGTTTAATTGTTCTTTAGTAGTGCTAAATAAAAAATAACTTTGATCTCTATTGTCATCTATTGCTTTATACATATCAGTTCGATTATTAGAGGTTACACTTTTTACATAATGTCCAGTAACAAGTGCATCCGCTTTTAAATCTTTTGATACTTCAAAAAGATCTTTAAATTTCACTGTTTGATTGCACTGCACACATGGTATGGGTGTTTCACCTCTCAGATAACTTTCAGTAAAATTATCAATTACACCTTGCTTAAATTTATTTTGGTAGTATAAAATTTTATGTTCTATGCCTAGTTTTTGAGCAACTCTTTTTGCATCCATTATATCCTGGCCTGAACAACATTGCTTAGATTTTGTAACTTCATTTCCTTCATCGTAAAGTTTTAAGGTAATACCAATTACTTTATAACCTTCATTCTTCATCATTCCCGCAACTGTAGATGAGTCAACCCCTCCAGACATAGCAACAACTACCTTAGTCTCAGATGGTTTTTTATTTATACCTAAAGAGTTTAATTCATTATTCATTTGATGGTATTTATACTGATTTCTAATATAAGGTAAATTAAATGATTTATGATTTTGAGCCAGGCGACAAAGTGATTAACCCTAATAATACAGACTGGGGCATTGGGCAGATTCAGTCAATTATTAAGGATAAAATAACTGTTAATTTTGAAAATGTTGGAAAAAAAGTCATAAATGCTCAAAATATTCAATTAGAGAAAATTAATGACTAACATCAATGTAAAAAATATTATTGAAAATTTAATTAAAACTTTTTTAGATGCTGGAAAAATTTCTTTAGATCTAAGAGACAAGGGATTAACAAAAGAGATTAAATCTGACAATACTCCGGTTAGTAATGGAGATTTAGAAGTAAATAAATTCATTTCAGAAAAAATTTTAGAGTTAACACCAAAAATTCCATTAGTTTCTGAAGAGGTCTCTGATAATAAATCAATAAGTAATCTAAAGGATTTTTGGTTAATAGATCCTATTGATGGTACTTATGATTATATAAATGGTTTAGAAGAATTTACAATTAATGCAGGTTTAATTATTGACCGAAAACCTGTTGCAGGACTTATTTGTGCACCTGCAAAAAAAAGAATGTTTTTTTCATATGAAAAAAATTCTTCTTTCGAATATATAAATGGTCGAAATATAAAATTAGATAGTTCAAAAAATTTTGATAAGAAGTGTATAAAATTTGTTTCCTATTCTAATAAAATTAAGCCTGAAATAGAAAAAATTCATAAAAGATTAAATGTAAAAAAATTTTTCAGAATGAAAAGCTCTTTAAAATTTTGTGCTATTGCGGCTGGTGAATTTGATGGGTATGTAGCTGAACCAAGAGC
>CACPCD010000029.1 GCA_902632315.1 uncultured Pelagibacteraceae bacterium | reverse complement strand
AATTTAATCTCAAATGAAAATACTATTATTGGAAATACTGTACTTTATGGTGCAACCTCAGGTAAATTATTTGCTGCTGGCCAAGCTGGGGATCGATTTGCTGTTAGAAATTCAGGGGCAGTTTCAGTAGTAGAAGGATGTGATTCCAATGGATGTGAATATATGACTGGAGGAACAGTTGTAATTCTTGGAAACGTTGGAGATAATTTTGCTGCAGGTATGACAGGTGGAATGGCTTTTATTTATGACAAATCTTTAGAATTTGAAAAAAAAATAAATCCAGAATCAGTTGTTTGGCAAAACGTTGAAACAGAATATTGGAAAAACTTCTTAAAAAACTTGATACATGAACACTACTTTGAAACACAATCAACAATATCCGAAAAAATAATTTCTAATTTTGACGAGGAAATAAAAAATTTAGTTCAAGTGTGTCCAAAAGAAATGCTAGATAAGCTTAAAAATCCAATCTCTTTAAAATCAAAAACAAAAGAAGCTATTTAATCATAATAATTAGCTCTTTTTTAATTAATTTAAGCCATTTAGGTGAAGATAAACTGTGATCACCATTTTTAATAAGGATTAATTTTTTTTTTGCAGCTTTAAAAATTTTTAAGGTTTTTTTTGAGTATGAGATTGGAACAGCTTCATCCTTTTCACCGTGTATCATTGTGACATTTATCTTTGATTTTATTTTTTTATTTAATACTTTATTCTTCCTTCCATCTTTTATTAATTGAAGAGTTATCGGATATACATAATCTCCATAATTTAAATTATAGATACCTTTTTTAGTTAACTCTACTTTTATTTTTTTAGAAAATTTTTTCCACATGAGATTTTCTAAAAAATCTGGAGCAGAACCAATTCCTAAAAATCCTATAATTTGACTTTTAAAGTATTTGAATAAGTTTAAACTTATCCACGAACCCATGCTTGAACCCACTAGTATGAAATTATTTTTTTTGACTATTTTTGTGATTAATACCTTTGTATCTCTTGTCCATTTTGAAATATTACCATTAACAAATTTACCTGATGATTTACCATGACCTGAATATTCGAGAGCTAGAAAGCCGAGTTTATTTTTTTTAGCAAAACTTAGAAGACTTTTTGGTTTTTTGCCCTCTAAATTTGACATAAAACCGTGTAAAAAAACAATATACACACTATTTTTTTGGACAAAATTTAAATACCTTATTTTTTTTGTGCTTGAAAATTTTAAATATTTGAATTTATTCATAAAAGTTTATTAGTTTTATCTATTATTATATAATCTTATTTTATGTCGTCTAATATTAAAGTTTTACAAGTCATCCCTAAATTAGGTTTTGGAGGAGCAGAAACCGGCTGTTATGACATCGCTCATTATTTGCCAGAAAATAACTGTCAATCCTTTATAGTTACTAGTGGTGGAGAGCTAATAAAATTTATTGATAAGAAAAAGGTAAAGTTAATAAGACTACCAGTGCACAGCAAAAATCCCCTTTTAATATTTGCTAATGCAATAATTTTAGTTGGGATAATCTTATTTTATAAAATTTCAATAGTTCATGCGCGAAGTAGAGCACCGGCCTGGTCGTGCTTAATTGCTACAAAGTTAACAGGAAGAAAGTTTGTTACAACGTTTCATGGGACCTACAACTTCATTGGTAAACTAAAAAAAATTTATAATTCTGTTATGGTAAGATCTGATCTTATAATAGCAGGATCTAATTTTATTTTTTCACACATTAAAGAAAATTATTCTGAATATTTTAAACCAAAAAAAAAATTTCTAGTTATCTTTAGAGGTATAAATGTTGATTACTTTGACCAATCTACAATACTTGAAACTGATGAAAATAAACTCCTTCAAAAATGGGAAATAACAAAAGAAAAAAAAATTATTTTAATGCCTGGAAGATTAACTTCATGGAAAGGTCAAGAATTATTGATAGAGGCAATAAATTTAGTCAAAATTGAATTAGGCTACGAGGCTTTCAATGTCGTGATTTTAGGAAGTGATCAAGGTAGAAAATTATATAAAAAAAAATTAGTCAGATTGATTGAGCAATACAGATTAACCAAGCAAATTAAAATGATAGATAATTGTAAGAATATGGCTTTGGCTTACAAGGTTTCAGATATAGTTATTTCAGCTTCAATAGAACCCGAAGCTTTCGGTCGTATTGCAGTTGAGACGCAATCAATGGAAAAACTTATTATAGCAAGCAATATAGGGGGCTCAAATGAGACTATTATAAATGGGAAAACTGGCTTTCTATTCGAGTCTGGAGATGCAGTATCTTTAAGCAAACAAATTATTAGAGCCATTACAATGGATGATCATTCCTTAAAATTGATAGGAAAAGAGGGAAGAAAAAACATCATAAAAAAATTTAATGTTGAAAAAATGTGTTTTTCTACTTATTCAGAGTATAAAAGATTATTAAATTAAATGCCGAAAATTACACTACCTGATGGAAAAAATCTTAAATTTCCTAATGAAGTTACAGGATTAGATATCGCTGAAAAAATAAGCAAATCTCTTTTAAAGCAAGCCTTAATAATGAGTGTCGATGGAGAATTAAAAGATTTATACTTTCCAATTGAAAAAGATTGCTCAGTAAAAATTTTTACAGCAAAAGATCCTGAAGGATTAGAGGTAATTAGACATGATGCTGCACACATTATGGCTATGGCTGTCCAAGAACTGTACCCTGGTACACAGGTGACCATTGGACCAGTAATTGAAAATGGATTTTATTATGATTTTGCTCGAAAAGAGCCTTTCACTCAAGACGATTTAAAAAAAATAGAAAAAAGAATGTCAGAAATAATTGACAAAGATGTAAAAACAAGAAGAGAAGTTTGGCAAAGAGATAAAGCAATTAGTCATTTTAAAAAAATTGGTGAAAAATACAAAGCTGAAATAATCGAAAGTATTCCAGAAAATGAGGAATTAACTATTTATCATCATGGTGATACTTGGCACGATTTGTGTAGAGGTCCACACCTTTTATCCTCAGGTAAAATAGGCAAAGCATTTAAGCTTACGAAAGTTGCAGGGGCTTATTGGCGTGGTGACTCTCAAAATGAGATGTTACAAAGAATTTATGGGACTGGTTGGGCATCTCAAAAAGATTTAGATGATTATTTAAAAAGAATTGAAGAGGCAGAGAAAAGAGACCATAGGAAACTTGGTAAAGAAATGGATCTATTCCACTTTAGAGAAGAAAGTCCAGGATCTGTTTTTTGGCATGAAAAAGGATGGGCTTTATTTCAAAAATTAATTAATTATATGAGAGCGCGCCAAGATGCTGCAGGATATCGAGAAGTAAATACTCCAGAGGTATTGGATAGATTATTATGGGAAAAATCAGGACATTGGGAAAAATATGGAGAAAATATGTATACATCAGAAACCCCTGATGAAAAAGTTTTTGCGATTAAACCTATGAATTGTCCTGGCCATATCCAAGTCTTTAACCAAGGTTTAAAGAGTTATAGAGATTTACCATTAAGAATAACAGAATTTGGTAAAGTACACCGTTATGAACCTTCAGGAGCTTTACATGGACTTTTAAGAGTAAGGGCGTTCACTCAAGATGATGCACATATTTTCTGTTCTGAAGAGCAAATTACTAGCGAATGTTTAAATGTAACAAATTTAATTTTAGACATCTATAAAGATTTAGGTTTTGAAAATGTGGTTTTAAAATATGCTGATAGACCAGAAGTAAGAGTGGGTGAAGATAAAATTTGGGATAAGGCAGAAGCATCATTATTAGAAGCGGTCAAAGCTTCAAAGTTAGAATATAGTATCAACAAGGGCGAGGGTGCTTTTTACGGACCAAAAATAGAATTCGTTTTAAGAGATGCAATCGGAAGAGACTGGCAATGTGGAACAGTTCAAGTTGATTTAAACTTACCTAAAAGATTAGATGCCTCATATGTTGCTAAAGATGGAACAAAAAAAGTTCCTGTGATGTTACATAGAGCATTATTTGGATCACTTGAAAGATTTATTGGAATTTTGATTGAAAATTACGCAGGAAAATTTCCATTTTGGATATCTCCACTTCAAACAGTTGTGATACCAATTTCAGAAGATTTTGAAGATTATGCTAGCAAAGTTTCTAAAAAAATTAAAGAAGCTGGGATGAGTTCCATGGTTGATTTAAAAAATCATAATTTGAATTATAAAATTAGAGAACATTCACTGGCAAAAGTCCCCCTTTTATTAATTTGTGGTAAAAAAGAAGTTGACACTAACTCAGTAACCATTAGAAGATTGGATTCTAAAAAACAAGAAAATATGGAACTAAAAATATTTCTAAAAAAATTCTCTGCTTTGAACAAAGCATCTTCTCAAAATTAAGTGGCAGATTTTAAACAAAATTATTTTCAAAGAAGAACAAAAGATCGTGGCCCTCGATCTAATAATAGAATTTCATCACCAGAAGTTCAAGTTATAGCAAGCGATGGAGAAAATTTAGGTGTGATAAATACGAACGAGGCAATTTCCATGGCAAAAAATCAAGGCCTTGATTTAATAGAAATTGCACCGAATGCTAATCCTCCAGTTTGTAAAATAATGGACATGGGAAAATTTAAGTATGATGCTCAAAAAAAAGCCAATCTTGCAAA
>CACPCD010000028.1 GCA_902632315.1 uncultured Pelagibacteraceae bacterium | reverse complement strand
AGCCAATCATCAATTTACCAAATAAACTATTGATTTTTTTATTAAGGGATTTTAGTCCATGCACTTTATAAATAGGTCTAAACATGAGATGATCTTGAAGATTTTCTCCAACACCTTTTAAATCATGAACAATGTCTACACCTAAATTCTTTAATTTTTTTGAATTACCTATACCAGAGGTTTGTAAAATTTGGGGAGACCCTATAGATCCTGATGAAAGAATTATCTCTTTATTCGCTGAAACTTTTTTAAGAGCATTGTCCTGCCAGAATTCAACACTTTTAGCTGTTTTATTCTCGAAGTTGATTTTCTTAACGTGGGCTTTTGTAATTATCTTTAAGTTGGATCTATTCTTAACAGGGTTCAAGTATCCAACCGCTGTGCTACATCTAAAACCATCTTTTTCTGTTACTTGAAAATATCCACACCCATAATTGTCACCAGTATTAAAATCTCTTGTTTTTGGAATACCAAATTCTTCAGCAGCATTTTGAAACTCATTTAATAATGGTAATTGTATCCTCTGGTCAGATACAGACAAAGGACCTCCAACACCGTGATAATCATCTTTTCCACGTTCTTGATTTTCTGCTTTGATAAAGTAGGGAAGAACATCGTCCCAACCCCAGCCAGTATTTCCTAATTGACGCCAAATATCATAATCTCTGCTTTGACCTCTAATGTATAATAAGCCGTTAATAGCCGAACTTCCTCCTAAAGTTTTTCCTCTAGGATAACGAATTGAACGATTGTTCATGGTTTTATCTGGTTCAGTTTTATAACACCAATCAACTGATGGATTGTGCATTGTCTTAAAGTATCCAACTGGGATATGAATCCATGGATAATTATCTTTTCCCCCAGCCTCAATTAATAAAACTTTATTTTGAGATTTTTCCGAAAGTCTATTTGCAAGAACACATCCTGCAGAACCAGCTCCAATAATTATAAAATCAAAATTTTCCATCTCTAGTTGAATAGTTTTTTTTAATTTATCTCTTTAATCATCTTTACACTCATATTAATCAATTGTCACTTGTGTCAGGTTTGTTTTTCTGATTGTATGCTTTTGTTAAATTTAATCAACAAGAGGAAAAATAATGAAAAAAATCATTTCAATGTTATTTGCAACGATTTTGGTACTTGGTTTTACATCAAGTGCTAATGCTGCAAAGACACTAAAATGTCAGACTGTTCTTAACACCAAGGCGGATGAAGTTAAGATGTTAAAGGACTTTACTGATACAGTAACTACACTTACAGCTGGTTCTCTAAAATTTGAAATTTTACCTGCTGGAGCTGTTGTTGGAGTAAAAGAAACTCTAGATGCTGTCGATAAAGGATTGATCGATTGTGGTTTCGCATGGACGCACTATTGGTCAGGTGATCATCCTGCTGCTATGTTATTCGGTTCACCAGTAGCTGGTGGTGGTGTAGGAATTGACAATATCGCATTCTTATCTTGGTTCCAATATGGTGGTGGTAAAGAATTATACGACCAATTATGGAAAGAAATGGGAAGAGACATCAAAGGATTTATGATTCAACCAGTTGGTCCAGAGGCTTTAGGTTGGTTTCCAAAGCCAATTAAAGATATGGCTGACTTTAGAAAGTATAAATTCAGAACTCCTCCAGGAATTCCAGGACAAACATATAAAGACATTGGTATAGCATCTGTAGCTATGGGTGGTGGAGATATTCTTCCAGCTTTAGAAGCAGGTACGATTGATGCTGCTGAGTGGTGTTGTCCAAAGCCAGATTTAACTTTTGGTTTCCAAAAAGTATTAAAGCATTATTACCTACAAGGTTTACACCAAGTAGTCGTAAATGCTGACTTTTACATTACTGGAAAAACTTACAATGCTATGACTGATCATGAGAAGAAGTCTCTTGAAGTAGCAGCTAATGCTTCATTAGCTAAATCTTTAAGTTACAGAATCTATGAAAATGGAAAAGCTTTAAGAGAGCTTACTACTAAACATGGAGTAATTTTAGAGGATACACCTTCAGATTATTTCACAGAATATATGGCTGCAGCTAAGGCTTCTTTAAACAAGAATGCTGCTGAAAATAAATTTTTTAACGAAGTTTATACTTCAATGAAAAATTTTGCTGACATTGCTGTTCCATTCTGGAGTGGTGCTCAAATGTCTAATGCGAAGCTAGGAATGGCTCACGCAGCAACATTAAAGTAATCAGTAATTAATCTTGATTTAATTAGAGCGGACTTTTACAGTCCGCTCTAACTTTTTATAGTAGAATTTTATGGCAGACGAACCAGGCAAACTAGATATATCAGATGAAATGATTGCCGAAAGGCGAGGCGGTTCGGGAAAAATGCCTGAAGACATGCCGTTATGGATGGCTAAATCAATCACAAACATTGACAAATTTAGTAAGTGGATTGGTAATATTGTTTGTTGGATTTTGATGCCACTAATTTTTGCAATGACTTATGAAGTTCTTGCAAGAAAATTATTTTTAGCACCAACTATTTGGGCTTACGATATAAGCCGTTTTTTATATGGAGCACTTTTTATGTTAGGTGCTGGTTATGCTCTATCAAGAGGGGTTCATATTAGAGCAGATTTTTTATATAGAAATTTTAAAACTAAAAACCAAGGTCTAATAGATTTTTGGTTATATCTATTGTTTTATTTTCCAGGTCTAATTGTTTTTCTTTATATGACAATTGGATTTGTAGGAGAGTCAATTCAAAGAGGAGAGAGAGGCATGGATACAACTTGGATGCCTTATATGTGGCCAATCAAAACTTGTTTACTAATTGGTATAATATTTTTACTAGTTCAAGGAGTTTCTGAGTTACTCAAAAGTTATTGGGCAGCTAAAAAGGGTGAGTGGCCAGGAGAAAATAAATGATAGCCGAGTTTATAGATCCAGCAATCTTAGGTTTTATTCTTGTTGGAGTAATGTTATTTGCAATTTTTATAGGTTTCCCAATTTCATTTACATTAATTTTTTTAGGTTTCGTATTTGGATATTTAGGATTTGGAAAATTAGTCTTTTATTTAATGACACTCCAATTTTCTATGGTTATGACGGAGCAAACTCTCGCCGCTGTTCCACTCTTTGTCTTTATGGGAATAATGATGGAGCAAGCTGGATTAATGGAAAGATTATTCTCAGCATTTCAAATGATGTTGGCTAAAGTAAAAGGATCTTTATATTACGCAGTTTTATTTGTTTCAGTGATATTTGCTGCTGCAACAGGAATTGTTGGTGCATCCGTGACAATTTTAGGAATCATGGCCGCTAAATCTATGAACAGATCTGGTTATGATGTTAGACTTGCAGCTGGGACTATTACAGCCGGAGGAACTTTGGGAATTTTAATTCCGCCAAGTATTATGTTGGTCGTTATGGGACCAATAATGGAAATTCCAGTAATAGATTTATTTGCCGCTGCAATTTTACCAGGAATTCTTCTTGCAAGTTTATACGCAGGTTACACAACGATTAGATGTATGATTAATCCTAAATTAGGACCAGTGATACCTGAGGACATGAGAGCTGCTAGTATGAAGGATGTATGGATTGAATTTTTTTTAGGGCTGGTGCCACCAGCAGCTTTAGTATTTGCTGCATTAGGAAGTATTTTGTTTGGTTTTGCAACCCCAACCGAAGCAGCAGGATGTGGGGCAATGGGTGCTTTGCTTCTTTCATTAGCCTATAAAAAATTAACACTATCAAAGCTACAAGAAGCATTGGTAAAAACACTTGAGATAACAGCATTAATAATGGTTTTAGTTGCAGCCTCAAATTTTTTTGGCGCTGTTTTCGCAAGACTAGGAACACCAACTTTGTTAACTGAATTTTTATTAGGTCTTGAAATGAATAAATATCTAATACTTGCAATGGTTATGGTGATGATATTTTTATTAGGCTGGCCTTTAGAATGGGTACCTATAGTAATGATTATCGTTCCAATAATATTACCATTGATTGAAGCATTAGGATTTAATTTAACTTGGTTTGCGATACTAGTTGCTGTCAATTTACAAACTGCCTGGTTATCACCACCTGTTGCCCTCTCAGCATATTTTTTAAAAGGAGTTGTACCTGAGTGGGATTTAAAAGATATTTACTATGGAATGATGCAATTTATGGTACTCCAAGTTATTGGATTAATTCTAATTATTATTTTTCCTAAAATAGCACTTTGGTTGCCCACTCTCTTGTATGGACAGTAGAATATATAAGTCTTATATTACTTAAGTGAGTCAAGAAAAATTAAAAAAAAACCCTCTTAATTGGGATTTAGTAACAGTAAATCCAAATAATAAGAACTGGGACTGGAAAACTTTATTCTGCTTTTGGGGAATAAACATTCAAAGTGTGATAGGTTTTTCTCTAATTACATCTCTTTATTTAATTTATGATTTAAACTCATTTGTAGTTTTATTTGGAACGGTTTTAGGATCTCTTTTAGTTTACTTATTCTCAAACTTAATTGGTAAACCTTCACAAAAATTGGGCTTACCATTTGTTGTATTGCTAAGATCTAGCCTAGGTTTTAAAGGAGCAAAATTTTTTGGTCTAATAAGAAGTATAGTTGGAATTTTTTTATTTGGTATTCAGACTTATTTTTTATCAAAAGGGATTGGTTATTTACTAAGAATAGTCTTATTTTATTTTGAACCTTCTATATTGGATCAAGAAATATTTTTGATATTTTTTATGGGCATGAATGTGATAGAATGGACTGCAATTATCATAGCAATTATTTTCCAATCA
>CACPCD010000027.1 GCA_902632315.1 uncultured Pelagibacteraceae bacterium | reverse complement strand
ATATGTTTTCATCCTTTTTTATTTGCGTAGATGAAATTATTTTTCTATTAATTTTTTTGTCACCTAAAAGCGTAATTTCTTTAAAAAAAATCTCGTTTTTTTTAATATATAATGGTTGATAACCACATGCAGAAATCAAAAAAAATATTATAAGAAGTTTTTTCATTATTATAGGATAATATTTATAAGTCTTTCTTTTACATAGATTGTCTTATTTATTTTCTTAGAATCAATATATTTATGAAATAAGTCCATTTTTTTTATTTTTTCTAAAATTTGAGATTCTTCATCATTTTTATCTATTAAAATGGTGCCTCTTTTCTTACCATTAACTTGGATTACAATCTCCTTTTCTTTTGTTTCTAATAATTCTTTTTTTACAGTTGGCCAAATAAGTTTTGCATTTGGATTTATTTTTTTTAAACATTCATTCGCTAAGTGTGGCATAACTGGCATTATAACTAATAAAATTTTTTCAAAATTTTCTTTTAGATTTTTTTTATTTTTTAAAATTTTAATATAAAAATTATATATATCATGAAATACAGCTATGATAACATTGTATCTAAATTTTTCTAAGGCAACATTGATTTTTTCAATTACTTGATTTGTGAAAATATCAATTTTCTCATCTTTTTCACTAACGTTGTTTTTTTTTGTAAGATTAAGGATATTTTCACTCATTAACCAAAATTTTTGAACGAATTTATGGGCTGCGGACATTCCACTATCCGACCATTGAATATCTTTTTCAGGAGGACTATCAGATAATATAAATAATCTAACAGCATCTGCCCCATATTCGTTAATCATTTTTTCAGGATCTATAGTATTCTTTTTTGATTTAGACATTGATTCTGATGGTCCAACTAAAACTTTCTCTGAGCTATCATTTTTCATGAAAAAATTTAATCCATCTTCAGAAGATACTTCTTCAGGATTAAGCCAATTATTTTTCTGATCCTTGAATGTTTTATGACAAACCATACCTTGAGTAAATAAACCTTGAAATGGTTCTTTAATTTCAAATTCTTTATTGTTTAAATTAATAGCTCTCGAAAAAAATCTTGAATAAAGTAAGTGTAAAATTGCATGTTCCACACCACCTATATATTGGTCTACAGGCATCCAATATTTTATTTCGTCTTTGTCAAAAGGATCTAGATCATTATTTGATGAACAAAATCTAAGAAAATACCAGGATGAGTCTACAAAAGTATCTAAAGTATCAGTTTCTCGTGTATATTTTTTTCCATTGATTGAAATATTTTTCCATTTATCAGCCAAGTCAAGAGGATTACCTTTTGTTTTTAAATCTACATTTTCAGGTAAAAGAACAGGCAAATTTTTTTCAGGAATTTTATAAATATTATTATTTTCATCATAAGCAATTGGAATAGGGCAACCCCAATATCTTTGTCTAGAAATTCCCCAATCTTTTAATCTGAAATTTGTTTTCTGTTTTCCAATTTTTTTTTCTTGCAATATTTCTATTGTCTTTAATACGGATTTTTCTGGTGCACTTATTCCGTTTAAAAATTCAGAATTAATAATAATACCTGGTCCACTATAGGCCTCATCTTTAACTTTGAATTGATCGCTCTCCTCTGAAGGTCTAACAACAGTTTTAATTTCTAAATTGTATTTTTTTGCAAAATCAAAATCTCTTTGATCATGTGCTGGACAACCAAAAACTGCACCAAAACCATAATCCATGAGCACAAAGTTAGCAAAATAAACAGGAACTTTTTTATCTGAATCTAATGGATTTATTGCTAGAAGATTTGTTTTAAAACCTATCTTTTCTGCTTGAGCTATCGACTCTTCAGTTGTTCCAGTTTTAGAACATTCTTCTTTAAATTTAATAAATTGATTATTTTTTTCATAAAACCTTGAAATAGGATGATCAACTGAAAGTGCTAGAAATGAAAACCCAAAAAGAGTGTCCGGCCTTGTTGTATAACATTTAATTTTATCTATTTCTTTCTGACCCTCAATTTTAAAATCTATTTCACATCCAAAAGATTTACCTATCCAATTTTTTTGCATTATTTTGACTTTGTCCGGCCATTGATCTAAGTTATTTAGATCTTCTCCTAATTCTTCAGCAAACTTTGAAATATTAAAAAACCACTGATTAAGTTTTTTTCTTTCTACGACTGCTCCTGACCTCCAACCTTTTCCATTAATAACTTGTTCATTTGCTAAAACTGTTTTGTCTACAGGATCCCAATTTACATAGCTTTCTTTTCTATAAACCAAACCTTTATCGTATAGTTGAAGAAAAATTTTTTGTTGGTGTTTGTAATAATCAGGTGAACAAGTTGAGATTTCTCTATCCCAATCTATTGATAACCCAAGTTTTTTTAATTGAGTTTTCATAACTTTAATATTTTCTTCTGTCCATTTTTTTGGATCTAGATTATTTTGCTTTGCAGCATTTTCTGCTGGCATTCCAAAAGAATCCCAACCCATTGGATGCAAAACATTGAATCCAGATAAACTTTTATATCGAGCGAGAACATCCCCAATCGTGTAATTTCTAACATGCCCCATATGAATTTTTCCAGAGGGATATGGAAACATTTCAAGACAATAAAACTTTTTTTTTTTAGTGTCTATTTTAGCTGAATATGACTTATTTTTAGCCCAGAATTTTTGCCAGTTTTCCTCAACAATCTTAAAGTTGTATCTGCTCAAGTTTATTGTTCCAGACTTGGAGTTACTTTGTAATCACTCTCTTCAGCTCTTTTTTTTCTGCCTTCATTTTTAAGTTGTGCAGCTTTCTTAAGGACAGCTAGTTTAATTTCATTATTTAGTTCAGAGGTCATTAATTGAGTATTACAAACAAGTTTTTCATTACACATTTTTTTGTAAACTTTAACTTTTAAACCATCGGCTCTAATTTCATTTGATAAAAAATTTATCATAATTTTAATGGACTCTTTTGAATCTAAGTTATCAGAATACCAATCTGTTATTATAATTCCACCACCATAATCAGCTGTAGTTAAAGGAACAAAATCAAGAACTTCTATAGTTGCTCTCCACATTTCATTAGAAGTAGCAAAATCGAAAGTTCCCGACTTACTTTTATTCCCACCAAGAGTTACTCCTCTGCCTTCCTTAATATTCCTCTCTCTTTTATCTGCATCATTTATAGGACTATCTTTAACATCAGCTCTTTCTAATTTAAAAGGGCCACAAGATTGAGTAAGAATTAAGATGCTAAAAATTAAGATAATTTTTGATAAAAAAAGGTGAAATTTATTTAAAATCATTAGAAATATATAATTTGCTTAGAATTTTTTTAAATAAAAACTTTTCATTATGCTATTTATCAAGAATACCACCAATAATGGCATTTAGGCATATATGTGTTGTATAATTGCAACACAATCAGAAAAAATTGCTTTAAAACTGGCTTTTTTCACTTGTACGAAAGCATATCAACTATAACCGGCCTGTTCATATTATTAATAATATAAAAGGAGTAAATATGAAAAACTTAAAAAAAGTAGGTCTTTCAGCATTAGCTGGATCACTTGTTGCTTTCTCAGCTAACGCTGTTGAAATGAGTGTATCAGGTACTGCAGAAGTAACTTACACAACAAACAGTGGTACTAACGCAAACTCTGGTAACCCTTGGGGATCTAACAACTCAGTTAAATTCTCTGGTTCTGGTGATGTAGGATTTGGTACTGCAACTATCGTAAGAACAATTAACGATAGTAATGCTGGTAACTGGTTATCTGCATGGCAAACTATAGACATGGGTGACATGGGTAAACTTTCATTCGACGCTGTTGGCGGTGGATTAGAAGGTACTTCAGCTCATGACGATATACTTCCAACTGCTTACGAGGAAGTATGGAACCAAGTATCTGGTACAGGTGTACTAGGTGCAGCATCAAATGATACACTTGGTTACAGTAACACAATTATGGGAGCTACTATTTCATTAGCTAGAACTCAAGGTGGTACTGCTGGTTCATCTGATGGTGTTAACGAAGGTGAAGGTGTTACTTCTTCTATTTCTGACTGGCACGTTAAAATGCCAATTCCTTATGTAGAAGGTTTAACTCTTGCTTACGGTCAGTCTAAAACTGAGTTCGCAATCCAAGATGAAAACGATGATACATCTACTGTGGCTCACATCTTATACAGTATGGGACCAATGTCAGTTGGTTACAGACATGCTGAGCAACAAGATGGATCTGATGGTTCAAACGGTCTAAACGTAGAAGCTTATGCAGTTGCGTTCAACCTAAATGACGAAATGTCAGTTTCATTAGCTACACAAGATACTGAGTACGATGTTCCATCTGGAACAAACGTAACAGAAAGTGTTGATGCGGTTAACGCTTCTTACACTATGGGTGCAGCTTCTGTTAGAGCTACGTTCTCTGAGTCTTCGAACGATGGTGGAACAACAGGTGAAAATGACGAGCACGTTGAACTAAGTTTAGTATTATCATTCTAATCTAAATAAAGTTTAAAATTTAAAAGGGCCCCATTTATTGGGGCCTTTTTTTTATCTAATCTATAAAATCGAAAAATTCCTTCATATATTTTTCATATTTTTTATATGAAGCCATAGAGGATTTATATATCGGTTGTCTTGCCTGAGCTGAACTGACAGTTTTGATGGGTCTTTTTGTTTTATAAAAATCTAAACAATTATTTTCAAAATTTAAATCACAAAAATTTAATAAACTTTTTATTTCATCGTGAGGGTTTGTCAGAATTTTCTCGTAATTAGCATTATAAATTTCATTTTGAAATTTCTGTGTCCAAAAAGTCATTAGATCACGATATTCCTTATAAAATTGAACTAAATCGTTTAAATCGTATGTAAAATTTAAACGATCATCAAAATCATTTTTATAAAGAGATAAAATATTATCTTTTGGATTTCTAGAACAATGAATAATTTTTGAATTTGGTAGTATGAGTTTTATAATTCCGATCCAAGCAAAATTAAGTGGTGCTTTATCTGTAAAAACTGTTGAAGTAGAATCAAATTTTTCGACTAAGTCTAAATATTCTTTAGACATATTATTGATTTTATTTTGATCAATATTTTTGAGTTTAGATTTATCAAGAATATTATTTTTGTATAAATTATTTCTTATAATTTTATTTATATAATCCAATTCACCACAACCATAAACTTCTGAGTGTGACGAAATAATCTGTTCAACAAGACTAGTTCCTGACCTTGGTAAACCCAAAATGAATATTATTTTTTTTTTGGAAGTTTCTCTATTGTGTATCTCATTTTCTTTAAAAAAAGTTTTTAGATTTTTAAATGTTTTATACTCATTTTCAAAATTTCTTTGAATAAACTTCTTTTTTGTATCGTTTGCAAGCTTTAAGTATTTAAAAGATTCTTCAAAATCTTCTAAATCTTCATATGCCTTTCCTAGGGAAAAATAAAGATTAGTCTTCTGAGGTTCATTTAACTTTAATTTTTTTAGTTTTTCTCTCATTTTCTCTAAATGAGAATTGTCTTTTGTGTATTTTGTTGAACGACTAATCATTTTATCTGCGTTTGTATTTGTTGGATTTATTTTTAATGCTTCTTTAAATGCTTTATGCGAATCATTAAATTCTCCAATACTTTGATATACGAGTCCTAAATTATAATAAGCTAGTGCATTTTGATTATTAATTTTCAAAGATTTTAAGTAATAATCAATTGCCTTTTGATAGTCGTTTATTTCGAAATAAAGGTTACCTAAATTAACCATCGCATTTTCGTATTTGGGGTTAATTTCTAGAGCTTTGTTATAGTTTCTTTCGGCATCTTCAAATTTTTTTTGTGCTTTAAAAATATTTCCTAAGTTATTATATGCAGCAAAATTTTTATTGTCTAAGTTAATGATATGAACAAATGTATCAGATGCTGTTTTCAAATTTCCAAGATTTTGGTAACAAGATCCTATCAGATTCATTAAAAAAATATTATTTGGCAATTTTTTTAACAATGTATGTGACTCTCTTAATGCATATGCATAATCGCCAGCATGAAAGTGATTAACCAATCTTTGTATCTTTTTATTTAATATTTCTTTGTCCATTAATTTTGTGATTTTCTATATAAGATATTGATGCAAAACCAAAACAATTTATTTTTTCAATAAAATTTATATTTTTTTTATTAATTCCACCTAAAGCAATTGTCTTTCTATTAAAATGCTTTGCTAAAATATTATATTTTGAAGGACCAAGAAAATAATTTTTTTTTTTAATCTTAAATAAAGGCGAAATAAACAAATAATCAACACCCTGCTTCCTTTTTT
>CACPCD010000026.1 GCA_902632315.1 uncultured Pelagibacteraceae bacterium | reverse complement strand
TACAAAAAAAATTGATCATGTAGAAAAAAACTTTATTAAAGTTTCAAAAATGTTTTTAAATAGCAAATACTTATGGGGAGGAAAAACATCGGATGGTATTGATTGTTCAGCTTTAATCCAAATTTTTTTTTATTATAATAGAGTTTTTTTTCCAAGAGATTCAGGTGATCAAATGAAATTTTGTAAAAAAAAGGATTTCAAAAAATTTACTAAAGGCGACATTATTTTTTGGAAAGGTCACGTGGGCGTCTGTATCAATAAATCAAAAATCATTCATGCCTATGGTCCAAAAAAAAAAGTTGTTATCATGAATATCAAATTTACTATTAATTTAATTAAAAAAACTGCTAAATTGATCTTAAAAAAAATTAGCAATATCAATAATTACTAATTACGTCCAAAATCTGGTTTATCTATATCTTGTTTGAGTTTTATTATTTTTGATCTTACTTTTTTAGTTTGCCTTAGTTTTCTCAAAATAGATTTATGATTTTTAGAATTAATATCTTTTTTAAAATTATTAAGATTTCTAATGAACAAATTTATGGCAGATATTACATTGCTTTTATTATCAAAAAGAATATCTCTCCACATAATTTCATTTGAGGCAGCTATTCTAGAAAAATCTCTTAAACCTCCTGCGCTATATTTTAATAAATTATTTCTCTGTTTTTTTTCAAAATCTTGTGCTGACTTCACTAAATTGTATGCAATCAAATGTGGTAAATGACTCGTGATCGAAAAAATTTTATCATGTTTAACTGGACTCATGACAACAGTTCTTGAGCCTATTTTTTTCCAAAAATCGATTAAAATTTTTAAATGTTTATTGTTAGTTTTTTTTGTTTTAATTAGAACACACCATTTATTCTCAAATAAATTCTGTTTACCATATTCAGGTCCACTCACTTCTGACCCCGCTATTGGGTGAGAAGATATCCAAGAAATATTTTTTTTAAGATTCCTATCTATAACTTCTAATGACCTTATTTTTGATGATCCCACATCTGTGATGATGTGTTTTGAAGTGAGAAATTTATTTATCCTTAATATGATTTTTTGATACTGACTCATAGGAGTGCAAAAAATTATCATTTCAGATAGTGGTACTGCATCTTCAAGGCGATTTACTAAAATTCCTGGTAGCTTTAATTTTTTAATCTTGGAAAAATTTTTTTTAGACTTTTCAAACACAAAAATTTTTTTTGCTATTTTTTTTTTAGAAATTCTTTTTAATAAAGATGAGCCTAATAATCCGCAGCCAATTATTAATATATTTTTCATTTTTTTAAAACACTCTCTACTGCTTTCATAAACTTTAGGTTTTCAGTTTTAGTACCAATGGTTAATCTTAACATGTTTTTTATCTTATAACCTTCCTCGGTTTGTCTCAAAATAATTCCTCTTGATTTGAGCTTATTATATAAATATTTAGCATTCGTTTTAGATTTAGAAAAATTAAGTAATAAGAAGTTCGCCGAGACTCCATTAGAATAAATATTATAATTTTCTAAAAATTTTTTTAATTTATTTGCTTGAACTATATTATGTTTTATAGATCGTTTAATAAAATTTGAATCATTTAAAGATTCCACAGCTGCCATTTGAGCAATCTCATTTACATTAAAAGGAGGCTTTATAGCCATTAAACCATCTATAATATATTTTGGCCCATATCCCCATCCCACTCTTAAGGAAGAAAGTCCATAAATTTTGGAGAATGTTCTTAAAATAAATACATTTTTTTTATTCTTAAATAACTCTAACCCAGAGGAGTAATCTTTACTTTTCATATATTCAGCATAAGCATCATCAACGACTAATAATACATTTTTTTTTAACCTTTTTCTTAACTCCAGAAGTTCATTTGAATTAAGGTAAGTGCCAGTTGGATTGTTTGGATTTGCTAAAAAAACTATCTTTGTTTTATTTGTTACTTTCTTTAATATTTCTAAAACAGATATTTTAAAATTTTTTTCTCTAGCATATACTACTTTTGCTCCAACTATTTTTGAGTAAATTCTGTACATTAAAAAACTAAATTGAGGAACAATAACTTCATCGTAAGGTTTTAAAAATAATTGGCAGATCATTTGAATCACTTCATCAGAACCAGCACCACATATTATCTTCTTTTTATCACATCTAAACTTTTTTGATATTTGATCCCTTAGTTTATTTGATCTACCATCGGGGTACTTAGAAATATTCATATTTTTAGAAGTCAAAATCTTTTTTACTTTTTGGCTTACACCAAGCGCAGACTCATTTGCGGAAAGTTTAATAACTCTCTTAAATTTTTTGATAGAGGATTTGCCTGGTTTATATGCCTCTATATTAATTTTTTTAAATCTCACAATTGTCATGTTTTAAATTTTAGGCTCTTTATAATTAAAATAACAATTTTTTATATAATATTAATTAAAATATTTTTAAAATTTGACATAATAAATAACTTCTAGTACAAAATTAATGCGCTGATTTAACTGAATTGCGAGCGCTTTAAAAAAACCGCTAAAAAAGTTTTTTTTCTCACAATTCAATCAGTAAATATTCACTATGAATACTAAAGAAAAAATAAAGACTTTATTAATTGATAAACCACTAAAACTTGATTGTGGACAAACAATCAAAGATTTTTCTCTGGCCTACGAAACTTATGGTTCACTAAATGAGAGCAAAGATAATGGAATTTTAATTTTTCATGCTTTGACTGGAGACCAATTTGTTACTGGAACTAATCCAGTGACAAATAAAGATGGATGGTGGTCTTTTGCTGTAGGTCCAAATAAAGCAATAGATACAAATAAATATTTTGTAATGTGTGCAAATGTTATTGGTGGTTGTATGGGGTCCTTTGGTCCAAGTCACGAAAATCCTAAAACAAAAAAAATTTATGGCACAGATTTTCCCGTAATTACAATTAATGACATGGTTAATGCTCAAATAAATTTGTTAGATTTTTTTGAAATAAAAAAACTTTTTTCAGTAGTTGGTGGATCTATGGGTGGAATGCAAGTTTTACAATTTGTAAGTAATTTTCCTGACAGAACTAAAACTGCTGTTCCTATTGCCTGTACCTCAAGTCATTCAGCTCAAAATATTGCTTTTAATGAATTAGGCAGACAGGCTATCGCAGCAGATCATAATTGGCTGGATGGTAAATATACTTCCAAAAACATTGTTCCTGATAAAGGTTTGGCAGTAGCTAGAATGGCTGCACACATCACTTATTTATCTAAAAAAGGTCTTCAAGAAAAATTTGGAAGAAAACTTCAAGAAAGAGACGATCTCAAATTTGGATTTGATGCAGATTTTCAAATAGAGAGCTATTTGAGATATCAAGGATCAGTTTTTGTAGATAGATTTGATGCAAATAGTTATCTTTATATTACTAGAGCAATGGATTATTTTGATTTAGCAAAACAATGTAATGGAAATTTATCTAATGCTTTTAAAAAAACAAAAGCAAAATTTTTTATTATTTCTTTTACCTCGGATTGGCTTTATCCAACACAGGAAAATAAAGATATAGTTATAGCGTTAAATGCCATTGGAGCAAATGTTGGGTTTGTTGAAATTGAGTCAGATAAAGGACATGACTCTTTTCTTTTAGATGTTCCTGATTTTTTAAAAACCCTTAAAAATTTTTTAGATAAGTCATATGCAGAGATATAATTATGAAGCCAGAATTTAAAATTATTTCTGATTTAATTAGCGAGGAGTCTCGTGTCTTAGATGTTGGTTGTGGTGATGGAATTTTAATGGAATTTCTTATAAAAGAAAAAAATGTTGATGTCAGGGGAATTGAAATTTCAAAATCCAAAGCACAAAATTGTATTTCAAAAGGATTAACTATAATTGAAGGTAATGCTGAGAAAGATCTTGAGCAATTTCCAGACAAGTCATTTGATTATGTTGTGTTAAGTCAAACTCTTCAGGCATTTTTTAATCCAGAAAAAGTAATTAATGAACTTTTAAGAATTGGAAAACAAGCGATAGTTACTATACCAAATTTTGGTTACTGGAAGATTAGATTACACTTATTGTTAAAAGGTACTATGCCTGTTACCAGAACTTTACCAGACGAATGGTATAATACACCTAATATTCATCTTTGTACCATTAAAGACTTTGTTTTTTTTAGTAAAAAAAATAGATTTAAATTGTCAAAATCATTAGCACTAAGACACAATAGGCCATCACTTATTAAAGACAAAAACCTTGGTATTAAAAATCTAAGTTCAAATTTAGGTATTTTTTTAATTGAAAGATAAAAATGAGAATAGAAATTATTTCTTGCTTAAATGATAATTACTCTTATTTGATATTTGATGAAAATAAAAAGATAGGGAGTGTTGTTGATCCAGGTGAAGCAGATCCAGTTATTAAAGAAATTGAAAAAAATAATATTAAATTACAATATATTTTGAATACTCATCATCATTACGACCATGTAGGGGGCAATAAAGAGCTTAAGGAGAGATTCAACTCAAAAATAATTGGTTTTAGAGGAGATAAAGATAGAATTCCAGGAATTGATATCTTTGTTGATAATAATCAAAAATGGGTAGAAGAAAATTTTGAATTTGAAATTTTTCATGTACCCGGTCATACTTCCGGTCATATCTGTTTTTATTTTTATAAAGAAAAATTAATTTTTACTGGAGATACATTGTTTTCATTAGGTTGTGGAAAAGTTTTTGAGGGAACACACAAACAAATGTTTGACTCTTTAAGTAGATTAAAAAATTTGCCACCTGATACAAAAATATATTGTGGCCATGAGTATACTTTGCAAAATTCTATATTTTGTGAAGCTAATGATAGTAAAAATTTAAAATTGAAAAACAAGATAACTGAAATAAAAACAAGACTCAAAAAAGGTTTGCCATCAATTCCAACTGTTCTAAGTGATGAGATTGAATGCAACATATTTCTTAAAGCGAAAGATGTTAATAGTTTTTCAAAACTGAGAGATTTAAAGGATAATTTCTAATTAATTGAGCTTGACTAACATATAGCTAAGACTATATTGCCTTAGTTAAAAAATATATCTACAAATGTCTTACGCAGTAATAAAAACAGGTGGAAAACAATATAAAGTTGAGTCTGGCCAAATACTTAAAATTGAAAAGCTTCCAGACTCTAAAGATAACTCAAAAGTAGAGTTTAAAGACATCTTAGCCTATGGTGATGACAAGATGATTGAAGTAGGAGCACCAGTTGTAAACGGTGCCAAAGTTGAAGCTGATTTAATCAAAAATAGTAAAAACAGAACAGTATTAATTTTTAAGAAAAGAAGAAGACAAAATTCAAGAAGAAAAAATGGTCATAGACAAAAGTTTTCAATGATAAGAATAAGCAAAATTTTTTCTAAAGATGGTAAAGTTTTATCTACAGCAACGAAAATTTCAAAACAAACAGAGAAAGATTTGCCAAAACAAACGGCTAAAAAATAATTAGGATTTATTATGGCAACAAAAAAAGCAGGTGGATCATCTAGAAACGGCCGAGATAGCGCAGGTAGAAGACTAGGAGTAAAAAAATATGCAGGTGAAAATGTAATCCCTGGAAATATTATTGTTAGACAAAGAGGAACAAAGATTTTTCCTGGTGAAAACGTAGGTATGGGCAAAGACCATTCCATCTTTTCTGTTGTAAAAGGGAAAGTAGTTTTTAAAAAAACTAAATCAGATAGAACTTTTGTTTCAGTAAAACCCAATTAATAGTACGACCTAATAATATTGTTGTATTATGAAATTCTTAGATCAAGTAAAAATTTATGTTAAAGCTGGAAACGGTGGAGATGGATCTCCAAGTTTTAGAAGAGAAAAATTCATAGAATTCGGCGGACCAGATGGCGGTGATGGAGGAAAAGGTGGTTCTGTAATTTTAAAAGCTGAACGAAACTTAAATACATTAATTGATTATAGATATCAACAACATCATAAGGCAAAAAGAGGAGAAAATGGTTCAGGTCAGAATCGAACAGGTAAAAGCGGTATAGATTTAATTCTAAAAGTTCCTCTCGGCACTCAGGTTTTTGAGGAAGATAATAAAACTTTAATTTACGACTTTTTAAAAATAGGTGAAGAGTTTGTTGTAGCTTCTGGGGGTAAGGGTGGTTTTGGAAATACTAGATTTAAAAGTTCTACAAACAGAGCACCAAGAAAATTTACAAAGGGTAATAGTGGTGAGGAATTCACAATTTGGCTTCAACTAAAAACAATAGCTGACATTGGAATAGTTGGATTACCGAATGCAGGAAAGTCAAGTTTATTAGCGGCAATAACTAATGCGAATCCTAAAATTGCAAATTACCAATTTACAACTCTAAATCCAAATCTAGGCGTTGCTAGATATGACAATAAAGAGATAACTATTGCAGATATTCCAGGTTTAGTTGAAGGAGCACATAAAGGCACCGGTTTGGGTATTCAATTTTTAAAACATATTGAAAGATGTAAATCTCTTTTACACATGATTGACATAACAAATTCTGATCTTAATAAATGTTACAAGCAAATACGAAATGAAATGAA
>CACPCD010000025.1 GCA_902632315.1 uncultured Pelagibacteraceae bacterium | reverse complement strand
ATAATATTTATTCATGTCCACAGACAATGTTTAAATTACATCCAGATTTTGATGAAATAATTTTAAGAATTTGTAAAGAAGATAAAAAAGCAAAAATTTATTTCATAAAAAGTAAAGAGGAGATTTTCTCAAAAAAAATTTACGAAAGACTCAAAGAAAAAATGCCAAACTTTATAGATCAAGTAACTTTTATTAATAGTTTATCAGGTGAGGATTATATCCATCATTGTGGCAGAGCTTCAGTCTTGCTAGATCCTCTTTATTTTGGAGCAGGAAATAGTTTTCATGAGTCAATGTTTTATGGAACTGCTACCGTAACTATGCCTACAAATTTTTTAAGAAGTAAAATCGTAGAAGGCTCTTATAAACAATTAGAAATTATTGATCCACCAATCGTTAAAACTATTGACGATTATGTTTATTCAGCAATTGAAGTTGCAAATTTAAATCCAAAAAAAATGTTAGAAAAAAAGAAATATTATGAAAAATGTGCAGATAAAAATTTATTTGAAAACAAAAAAGCTCTTAAATCATTTCAAGATACACTAATTAATGTATGTAAAGATAACCAATCTTAGCTATCTAACAATTTTTTTTTTGCCTTTTCGAATTCTTCTTGATTTAGAACACCACTTTTATAAAGCTCATTAAGTTTTGTTAATTCACTACTTAGCTGATCATTATCGGACAAATTCTCATGTGTTTCGTTCAAATCGTTACTCATATTTTCATCTGACTTATTGGCTTTTTTTGCACTAAAACCATTCATTATCGCTGAGCCACCTAAGTAGAGAACAAAGCCTAAAATAGGTATCACTAAACTAAAGAAAATTATTTTTTCCATAACTAATCTTCGTCCTCTTCTCTCCAATTTTTTTCATACATTAACCATGCTGCAAATATAACTGAGAATGTTCCAACAATCATACCATAATCAAATCCAGTTTGTTGATCATATAAATACCAACCTAATTGAGTAGCTCCAATCGGAGGGATTGTAAGAATTGCCATAAGTATAGCTATTCTAAATGGATATTTAGGTTTTTTCATATCCCAATCTACCAAAAATTATTTGCTAGTTTAAACGTTAAATTTGCGATCTTTTGAAACAGTCGATTGTGTTTTTTAACAAACAAGCGATAGTCATTGGTCCAACGCCACCAGGTACTGGTGTAAGTGCTTTTGCATTTTTTGATACTTCATCAAAGGCCACATCCCCTACAATTCCTTTGTCGGTTTTATTAATCCCAACATCTATTACTATTGCATCTTTTTTAACCCAGTCTCCTTTTACAAGTTCTGGAATACCAACTGCTGCAACTATAATATCAGCTTCTAAACATTCTGCTTTAAGGTCTTTGGTTCTTGAGTGAGTGATCGTCACAGTGCAATTTTCTTTTAAAAGAAGTTGCGTCATAGGTTTACCATTTAAATTTGATCTACCAACAACTACTGCTTTTTTTCCACTTAAATTAGGCTCTATTTTTTTAATTAATAAATAACATCCTAGAGGAGTACATGGCACTGAACTTTCATAACCTGAAGATAGATTTCCCACATTCATTGGATGAAACCCATCTACATCTTTTGAAGGATCAATAGCTTCAATAACTTTTTGTTTATCAATATGTTTTGGAAGTGGCAACTGTACTAAAATACCAGAAACAGTTATATCTTTATTCAGTTCCCCTATTTTATCTAAAACAATTTTTTCTTCTACACTATCTGGATATTTAATAACCTCAGATTTTAGACCAACTTCATTTGCAGATTTTTCTTTATTTCGAACGTAAATTTGACTTGGAGTTAAATCTCCAATCAAAATTACAGTTAATCCAGGAACTTTATTATATTTAGTTTTTAGTTCAGAAACTTCTTTTTTAAGTTCTTCTCTTAATTCTGCAGCTGCTTTTTTACCATCTATTAATATCATGAATTTTTATAAAATTGGTCTTATATAATACTCCATACACATTTGTATTATCCATATCAACATAAGTAATATAATAGGAGAAATATCCAATGCTCCTAAATTTGGTAAAAATCTTCTAATTCTATTCAAAAAAGGCTCTGTCATTCTATATGTAAAGTCTAAAACCATATAAACAAACCTATTTCCAGTATTTAGAACATTGAATGCAATTAACCAACTAATTATTACATTAGCAATAACTACATAAGAGTAATATTTTAATATTGTCCATGCCACTATGTAAATAATAATCATTTTTTTTCAATATAAATTGAAGAACTTGGAAAGGCGAATGAAGCTTTATTATTTTCTACAATTTGTTTTATTTCAATAGCAAGTTTTTCTTTTACAGATAACCACTCGTTCCAACTGCTTGAATTAGTAAAACATCGTACATACATATCTATCGAACTATCTGAAAATTTATCTACTCTGACTGCGATTCCTATGCTTGTATTAAAATCTTCACTTTTTTTAATGTGCGCTTCAATATCATTTCGTATTGTTTTAAGTTGCTCTACAGTAGTATCATATTGAAGTGTAATTACCCAACTTATCAACCAGTTTGACGTTTCGCTTACATTAACGACTGCATTTTCTGCAAATTGAAAGTTAGGAATTATTGCCAATGACTTGTCAAATTTTCTTATTGTTGTTGATCGAAATCCAATTTTCTCAACTATACCCTCAATAATTCCGTCAACTAAAATCCAATCACCTATCTTAAACCTTTTTTCAACAAGTACTAAAATTCCAGAAATTAAATTTTTAAATAAATCCTGTGCCCCTAATGCTACTGCAACTCCAAATAAACCTAGTCCAGCAATAATTGGACCAATTTTAATACCCCATAATTCAAGTACAGCCGCAAGCCCTAAAATAAATATTAAAATTTTGAGTGACTTGATAATCCATCCAATTAACTCTCTAGTTAAAAGTTTATCCAGTCCGCTTAAGATATAAGACACTGGTTCAATTACTTGATGAATAATCCAAAAGATTAGTATTGTTATTAACGTTCTATTAATTGTGTCTACTACCTCTCGACCTTCTAAAGAAAATGTCATGTAGTAACTGGCAATAAAGAAACCTAAGACAATTGGTAAAAATCTTGCTGGTCCAATTAGGGCAGAAACGAAAGTATCATCAAGTTTGTTTGTAGTTCTTTTTGAAATTATCTCTAATTTTTTGATGATTAATTTGCTTATAATTCCTCTAAATATTAGAAATATTAGGAAAATTCCTAAACCAATTAAAATTTGGAAAATATCAACACCAAGTATTCCTTTGTTCCATACTGACAAAAATATTTCAAAAAAGTTATCAAATAATTCCATAATTAAATCTTATATAACAAAAATTCTTCTTCACCAGGATGAAATAGAAAAATTTTTTTCCACTTAATTTCATTCAAAATTGAAGAGGTTTTTTCGCTTATACACATTAAATTTGTATTCATCCAAAGATTTTCAATTTTATTCAACTTTATAAATTTCAAAAAACTCAAAGCACTATTCTGTGAATAAATATACACTATGTCCGGTATTTTTATCCTAAGTTCAGATACAAATGTTGCATCAAAATTTTTGATATGAGTAGTTTTATAATTTATAAGCCTATTAATATTTATCCCCTCATGTAAAAGCTCACGATCAAGTTCGGTCGAAATTGTATCTCCACTTACATAAATCATCTTTCCGTTTTTTTTATCAAAGTTTTGTAAAATCAATTCTTTGAGATTTCTCACATTTCCCTCTGCAGAAATAATATTTTGAAAACCAACAGTTTTCGCTTTTTTTTCCGTACTGGCTCCAACACAAAAACACAAAATTTTTTTATCAATATCTCTTAAATTTAAAAATTTAATCGCGTTAGCACTCGTAAATACAATTGCTTTATAATCTGCAAAATTTATTATTTCATGATTAACTGACTCAATTTCTAATAATGGTAAATGTGATACTTGATGACCAAGCGACTTAAATTTTGAAATCATTTCTAATGAATCTTCAAGCGGTCTAGTTAACAAAATATGCATTTTCTATTTTTTATAAGAATTTTTAGATTTGTCTTTTAGTTTTTTTCCTACTTCTTCTCCAATCATTTTTGCATTCTCTAAGGGTGCTGTTTTTTTTTCATAAAACCTTTTTGCTCCATCTAATGAAAAAAGTTCGGCCTCAAGTATAAGCTTGTTTTTATCTATCACTGCATGGACACCGACAGCTGTTTCACAATCACCTTCTAAAATTTTTAAAACACTTCTTTCTGCCTGAGCTATTTGATAAGTTTCCTGATGATTTATTTTTTTAAGTATAGAGTTGATGTGGTCATCATCATTTCTACATTGAAGTGCAATTATCCCCTGACCAGCACACGGAATTATTTCTGAAGTTGAGAAAAATTGTGTAATTTTATTTTCTAATTTCAATGATTTTAATCCTGCGTAAGCAAGCATTATAGCATCATATAATCCATCATTAAGTTTTTTTATTCTAGTTTCAACATTACCTCTAATTAATTGACAATTTGCATCAGATCTAATCTTTTTAATTTGAAATTCTCTTCTAAATGATGAAGTTCCAATTATAGGATTTTTTTTTAGGTCTTTTATTTTTTTTTGGTTTCTAGCAATAAGTATTTCTCTGGGATCATTTCTTTTTAAAAAAGTATTTGTAGCAAGACCTTTTGTCTCAATTGTGGGTAAATCTTTTAGTGCATGGACAGCAATATCAATTTCTTTTTTCAAAAGTTCTTTCTCAATATTAGATGAAAATAATCCTTTTCCTCCTACATCAGACAACCTTTTGTTTTGGAATTGATCTCCTTGAGTAGAAATTTCTTTAATCAAAATATCATTAGAATTTAAGTCCGAATTTTCTAATATCTTATTTTTTGCATTCTTAGCATAATTAATTGCCAATTTACTACCTCTAGAACCAATTATAATTTTGTTTTTCATAAAATTTATTTCTTATTTGTATAAAGATTGTACTATTATTAAAAACAATTTTAATGACTAAAAAACCTTTAATAATTGGAATAGAGACTAGTTGTGATGAAACTGCTGCCTCTGTTATAACTGAAGATGGAAATGGAATTCCGATAGTTCTTTCCAATGTAATATCAAGTCAAATAGATGTTCATAAGGAATTTGGTGGTGTGGTCCCAGAATTAGCAGCAAGATCTCATTTGGAGAAAATTGACCTTATTGTAAAAAAAGCGATTAGTGATAGTGGAATAAAATTATCAGATATTGATGCAGTAGCATCTACTGCAGGTCCTGGTCTCATAGTTTGCTTATCTGTAGGGCTTAGTTTTGGAAAAGCAATTGCTCTAAGTTTAGATAAACCGTTCATAGCTATAAATCATCTAGAAGGCCATGCACTCAGTCCACGACTAAATTCAAATTTAGATTACCCTTATTTATTATTATTAATTTCTGGAGGACATTCACAATTTCTTAATGTAAAAAAACTTGGGCAGTACGAGAGATTGGGAACAACTATTGATGATGCGCTAGGCGAGGCTTTCGATAAAACTGCAAAAGTTTTAGGAATAGATTTTCCTGGAGGTCCACAAATTGAAATTTTGTCAAAAAAAGGAAATCCTGATAAATATGACTTACCAAAACCAATTTTTGATAGAGGTGGCTGTAATTTATCATTTGCAGGTTTAAAAACTGCAGTCTTAAAAATTGCGAAAGAAATAAAAACTGAGCAAGAAAAGTTTGATTTGGCTGCTTCGTTTCAAAAAACTATTGAAATAATTTTAAGAAAAAAAACTCTTGAGGCTTTTAAACAGTTTGAAAAAAAGAATCGATTTAAAGATAAAGTTTTTGTAGTTGCCGGTGGTGTAGCGGCTAACAAAAAAATTAGGTCTATGCTTATTAATCTTTGTAAAGAAAAAAGATATAAAAGTATTTTCCCACCGATTAATTTTTGTGGCGATAACGCTGCCATGATAGCAATGGTCGGTCTTGAGAAGTTCAAACAAAAGCAATTCAGTGAATTAGATTATTCAGCAAAACCAAGATGGGCATTAGATGAAAAAGCCATCTTTTTAAAAGGTGCTGGGGTTAAATTATAGTGCAGTGTTAGGTGACACAATATGATAATTATAAATGTGTATTAAATTGTAAAGTAACAATATGATGTTGAAATTAGTAGCATATTAAAATTTAATTGAAAAAGTTTTAATCTGTATTTAAATAAATAATGGAAATTATAAAAAAAATTATTAAAAAAGTTTTAGGCCCTTATTACATACGTTTTATCCGAAAACTGGATGAAATAAAAATTCAGATAGCTAAAAATTTTTTTTTTAACTTAGAGTCTAAATTAGATCAAATATCAAATATAAATTCTTTGGATTATAAAGTTTTTTCACAAAATGGTGAGGACGGAATTATCCAATATTTTGTCAAAAGTTTGAAATTAAGTAAAATCAAATTTGTAGAAATCGGTACTGAAGACTATAGCGAGTCAAATACAAGATATTTATACGAAACTATTAAAGCTGATGGCTTAATAATAGATCCTTATAAAAACTTAAAAAATCAAATACAAAAACATATCAGTTTATTAAAAAATAATTTAACTATTCACAATGACTATGCTAGTAGCAAAAATATAAATGAAATATTAAAAAAATACAATTTTGATAATAATTTAGATATTTTTTCGATTGATATAGATGGTGTTGACTACTGGGTAATTAATGAATTACCTGGAGATATTTCCAAAATATTTATAGCAGAATACAATCCTTTTTTTGGTCCAGATATTGAAGTGACTGTTCCAGATGATAATAATTTTAATAGAACAAAGTATCATTATTCAAATTTATGTTTTGGAATGTCTATTAGATCTCTAATAAATCTAATGATAAAAAAAAATTATACTTTTTATGGAACAAATGATGTTAATCAAAATGCTTTTTTTATATCAAATAAGTATATTGATAAAATAAAGTTAACTCCTCCAAAGATCGATGATTTAAATATGTTTACTGATTGTAATATAAAAGAATCAAAAGATAGAGAGGGTAATTTTAATTTATTAAATAAAAAAGAAATTCTTAAAGAGATAGAGAATTGTGAAGTATTTGATCTTAAGCAAGGAAAAATAAATCTTATAAAAAACATAATAGAATAGAGATGAGGTACTGGTTATTAAAATCTGAACCAGATGTATGGTCTATTGACCAGCAAAAAAAAACTGGAAACAAAGGTGCTGAATGGGATGGAGTAAGAAATTATCAAGCAGCCAAAAATTTAAAAAGTATGAAAAAAGGAGATCAGTGTTTTTTTTATCATTCTAATATAGGTAAAGAAATAGTTGGAATTGTTCAGGTTATTAAAGAACATTATATTGATAAAACAGACCAATCTGGACGTTTTGTTGCTGTAACAGTGAAGTTTTTAAGGAAATTAGATAAACCAGTAACACTGGTAGAAATAAAAAAAAACAAGCAATTAAGCCATTTATTATTAATTAAACAAAGCAGATTATCTGTAATGCCGATAGACGCTA
>CACPCD010000024.1 GCA_902632315.1 uncultured Pelagibacteraceae bacterium | reverse complement strand
TAAATAAAAAATTATTATATTTATCCGGTTATGTACACAGTTAATCCTAAAATTAAAAATCAGTTATCTATTTGGCTTATGGCCATGTTTGTAATAATAGCAATCATGATTTTGGTTGGAGGCTTAACGAGATTAACAGATTCAGGTCTATCAATTACCAAATGGCAATTATTTTCAGGTCTCATTCCGCCTTTTTCAAATAGTGAATGGATATTATATTTTGATCTTTATAAGGAGATTCCAGAGTTTAAATTACAAAATTACAATATGGACTTGCATGAATTTAAAGTAATTTTTTGGTGGGAATGGGCCCATCGGTTTCTTGGTAGATTAATTGGTATTAGTTTTTTAATACCTTTAATCTATTTTTCATTTAAAATAAAAATATCTAAATTATATAATTTTTATTTAATTTTTTTTCTAATATGTTTTCAAGGATTTATTGGATGGTATATGGTAAGCAGTGGATTGGTAGACAGGGTAGATGTAAGCCATTTTAGACTTTCTATTCATTTACTTTTAGCCTTTATAATAATGTCTTTAATTTTTTGGAATTATTTAAAAATTACTAATGAAAAAATTATTTATAACAATATCGGTCCATTAATACCATTTTTATTCTTAATTTTAGTTTTCTTACAAATAGTAATTGGGGCTTTTGTATCAGGAATGGATGCAGGAAAAATCTATAATTCTTGGCCATTGATGGGAAATACTTTTTTTCCAGATGATAATGATGTTCTGAATTTATTTAAATTATCAGCTTTAAGTGATCCTTCATTAGTACAATTCATGCATAGAAATTTAGCTTATTTAATAGGAATTTTTTATTTATATATGCTCTTTAAAGTTTACATAAATAAAAAATATGAATTATATAAATCTATAAATATTGTAGGATATTTTATAATTTTACAAATTCTTTTAGGTATACTTACAATTATATACGGAGCCCATATTTATGTTGCCTCAATGCATCAATTAAGCTCAATATTCTTAGTAAGTTCATGTATTTACTTTTTTTATCTAAATACTAATTCTAACTAACAGCTTTAAGATTTCCTTTTGATGATTTATTTAAAGCTTGATCTAAATCGTCAATTATATCATCTATATGTTCTAATCCAATGCATAGTCTTACATAGCTTTGTGTTACTCCTGCAGCTGCTAGTTCTTTTTCATTAAGTTGACTATGTGTTGTACTGGCAGGATGAATAGCTAGACTTCTGGCATCTCCAATATTAGCTACATGATAAAACATTTTCAAAGATTCAATAAATTTTTTACCAGCTTCTATTCCACCTTTTAATTCAATACCAATCATAGGGCCCATGCCTCCTATCAAGTATTTTTTTGCTCTATCAGCTATAGGCTTATCATGTTCTGTAGAATAAATAACTTTTACAATTTCTTTATGTTTCTTTAAAAAATTTACAGTTTTTTCTGCATTATTACAGTGCTGTTTCATTCTTAAAGCAACAGTTTCAAGACCTTGAATGATTGCAAATGCATTATCAGGAGATAGAGCAGAGCCTAGGTCTCTTAATAAACAAACTCTAGCTCGTACCGCAAAAGGAATATTTGCACCTGTTAATTCTGGCACTGCTTTCCCCCAAATAACTCCACCATAACTAGCGTCTGGTTCATTAAATAAAGGTTGTCTTTTAGGATCTGCTGTCCAATCAAAATTACCACTATCAACAATGCTTCCAGCAATTGCAGTACCATGACCACCTATATATTTTGTTAGGGAATGTATTACAACTGCAGCTCCATGCTCAATTGGCTTACAAATAACTGGTGCAGCAGTGTTATCCATAATTAAAGGAATATTATATTTTCTACCAATATCAGAAACTTCTTTGATTGGAAAAACTCTTAAATACGGATTAGGTAAGGTTTCTCCATAAAAAGCTCTCGTTTTATTATCTATCAATTTTTCAAAATTTTTTGGATCTTTAGGATCGGCATACCTAATTTCAATACCAAGTTTACTTAAAGTGTGAGTAAATAAAGAAACAGTTCCACCATATAGATCAGTTGAGCTAACAATGTTATCTCCAGCTTGAGCTACATTTAACACAGCAAATGATGAGGCTGTTTGTCCGGAAGAAACAGTTACACAAGCTAATCCTCCCTCTAAAGCTGCTACTCTTTTTTCAAGAACATCGTTAGTAGGATTCATAATTCTTGTATAAATATTTCCAAATTCTTTTAATGCAAAAAGATTGGCGGCGTGTTCAGTGTTTTTAAATTGATAGGATGTGGTTCTATATATTGGAACTGCTACAGCATTTGTTGTAGGATCACTTCTATAATCACCACCATGTAAAGCGATGGTTTCGGGATTATTTCTTTTTTTATTCATACTACTCCTTTTTTAGTACTTTTGCTTCATGCAAGGTGTACAATATAGTTCAAATACCTACCGATTTAATGAAAATTCCTCTTTAGCTGTTGTTGCCCGCAATAGGATCAAATCGGCAACTAATTTCTATCAAATTTGATATATAAAACAACTAAAATATCAATTTGACATTGAATTTATTATTAGTATTAATCCTCGCACAATGACAAAATTTGTTAAAAAAGATCAAATTACCTCATCATGGTATGAAATTGATGCTAAAAATGCAGTAGTTGGAAGATTAGCAACAGTTATATCTAAAATAATCAGAGGAAAAAATAAAAACACTTTTACTCCGCATATGGATCATGGTGATTTTGTTGTGGTAAAAAACATCGAACAAGTGAAATTTACAGGTAAAAAATTTCATGATAAGAAATATTTTAAACACACTGGCCATCCTGGTGGTATCAAGGAAACCACACCAGAAAAATTACATGAAAAAAAACCAGGTGAGGTTTTAAAATTAGCCGTAAAAAGAATGTTGCCAGGCGGTGTGTTGGGAAGAAAGCAACTGACTAAACTAAAAATCTACTCTGGAAACGAACATCCTCATTCATCCCAAAATCCAAAAATTATAGATTTGGAAAAATTAAATAGTAAAAATCTTCTAAGAAATTAATATGGAAAACACTCAACCAGAAAATAAATCTGAAAAAATAAAATTAGATTTTAAAAATAGCAAATATGCTACTGGTAGAAGAAAAACATCAATTGCAAAAGTATGGGTCAAAAAAGGTTCAGGTAAGATTTATGTCAATGGTAAATTATTTGATAGATATTTTTCAAGTGACACTCATAGAATGTTGATAACAAGACCTTTTGAAATTATAAAACAGCCTACGGATTATGATGTAAGATGTAGTGTAAAAGGAGGGGGCCCAACTGGTCAGGCTGGAGCTATGGTTCATGGTATATCAAAAGCTTTAGTGATGTTCGATGAAAATTTTAAATCTACTCTTAAATCTGAAAAACTAACCACAAGAGATTCCAGGGCTGTTGAAAGAAAAAAACCTGGAAGAAAAAAAGCTCGAAGAAGCTTTCAATTTTCTAAAAGATAATTTTTTTTCTTTAAATTGTTGTATTATAAGTAATGTCAAAGCTGAGTATATTAATTGCCGGATCAACTGGATATATAGGAATCCAATTAATCAAATTATTGGTTAATCATAAAAATGTTAAGATTAAATATCTTTGTGGAAATTCATCAATTGGAAAAAAAGTGTCTGATTATGATAATACGCTAGTTAAAAAGAAATTACCAAAAATTGTAAAGTTTGATAAAAAATTTCTTAAAGATGTAGACATAATATTTACAGCATTACCTAACGGTGAAGCTCAAATCATTTCAAAATTTCTTTTAAAAAAAAATACATTGATAGACTTAGCTGCTGATTTCAGACTTGAAAAAAGTTCTGAATATCTTAAGTGGTATAAACAAAAACATAAGGCAACTCAAAATATAAAAAAGAGTATATATTCAATACCTGAAATAGCAGGAAAAAAAGTTAAGGATCATCAAATAATTAGTTGCCCGGGGTGTTATCCAACTTCAATTTTGCTTCCACTTATACCTTTAGTGAATAAAAAATTTATTAATACAAAAAATATTATAATAGATTCTAAATCTGGATACTCCGGTGCAGGTAGAACTGTACATAAAAAATATAAGAAAAGAAATTTATACGAATCTTTAAGTGCTTACGGTGTAGGTTTTCATAGACATAATTCTGAAATTGAACAAGAGTTAAGTAAATGTACAAAAAAAAATACTAATTTTACTTTTACACCACACTTATCTCCTATGTTTAGAGGTATTTTGAGTACAATTTATTTGGAAATTAAAAAAAATTCATCTTTAAAAAAAATAAATGAACATTTAATTGAATACTACAAAAAAAATAAGTTTATTAAAATTTTAAAAACAAATAAACATATCAGTACTAATGATGTAATAAATACAAATTATTGTTTTATTTCAGTATGCAAAACAAAATTTAGTAATAAAATAATAATTTTATCTGCTATAGATAATTTAATTAAAGGTGGAGCAGGTCAGGCTATACAAAATATGAATTTAAAATTTGGTTTTAAAATAGATGAGGGATTGAAATGAGATATTTATTAATTTTTTTAATTATTTTTGCTTATGGTTGCAAATCAAATTCAAGAACAAGTAATTCAAATGAAAATATAATTTTTTCTACAGAAATGAATATGAAGCAATTTATTAACCAACTTAACGTATATGCGGATGAAAGCAATTATCCTAATTTAAACAACGAAAAATGAAAAAAAATATCAATATTGCTCTAGTCGGACTTGGTCAAATCGGCATTTATTTATATAATGAGCTTAATTCAAAAAAAAAAGAAATAGAAAATAAAACAGGAAAAAAAATAGAAATAGTTGCTATATCGGCTAAAAATAGAAATAAAAAAAGACGCTTTAAAATTAACAAAAAAATTTTTTACTCTAATCCATTAAAAATACTTAAATCAAAAAGAATAGACATCTTGTTTGAGTCAATTGGACAAGCAGATGGAATTTCTAGGAAAGTTGTTGAGCTAGCTTTAAAGAATAGAGTTAATGTTATTACACCTAATAAAGCTTTGATAGCCAAACATGGAGATCACCTTGCTGAACTTGCTGAAAAAAATAGAGTAAATTTAGAGTTTGAAGCATCCGTTGCTGGTGGAATTCCTATTTTAAGAACAATCAAAGAAGGTTTGGCAACAAATAAGATTAGTAAAGTTTATGGAATACTTAATGGAACAACAAATTATATTTTATCTGAAATGGAAAATAGTAATGAAACTTTTGATAAAGTTTTGCAAAAAGCACAAAAACTTGGTTATGCTGAACCAGGCAATCCTAAGTTAGATCTAAATGGCTTTGATGCTTTTGCAAAAATAAGAATATTATCAGCTCTTTCTTTCAATACGAAAATTTCTAAAAATAAGTGTATAATGGAAGGAATTGAAAATATTAAATTAGAAGATATTAAAATAGCTAACCAATTGGGTCTTAGAGTTAAATTACTTGGAATTTCTGAAATCATCAATGGGCAACTATTTGAGACAGTTCATCCATGTTTAGTTAGTAAAAAGACATATATAGGAAATGTTAATGGTGTAATGAATGCAGTTATTACTGAAGGTAAACCTGTAGGAGAAAGTGTTTTGCAAGGAGAGGGTGCTGGACCTGGGCCAACTTCCTCTTCATTATTATCAGATTTATTATCAATTTTAAGAGGAAATACTAAATATCCTTTCGGTATTTCTTCTAAGAAAAGAAAATCTATTAGGCCATTTAGTAATGATAAATATACTAACTCATTATATTTAAGGTTTGAAGTGAAAGATAAACAGGGGGTTCTTTCATCAATTACAAATAGATTAGCCAAATATAAAATTTCAGTTAAAAGAATAATTCAAACACCTGATAAGAAAAATAAAAAAGCAACAATCGTAATTATTACCCATAAAACAACAGAAATTAACGCAAGAAACTGCTTATCAGTATTTAAAAAGAATAAGAATATTCTTAAATTTCCAACATTAATTAGACTATATAATTAATGGATATCTACATAAAACTTTTTGAGGTTTTGTTTCCTGTATTTTTTGTCGTTGGTATTGGTTATTATTTAGGCAAGAAAAACCCAAAAATAGATACAGCATTTATTACAAATTTCGCAGCGAATGTAGGAACTCCTGCAATGATTATTTACGCTTTAAATCCCGTAAATATTTCATTTGATATTTTTATAAATTACTTTTGGTATTATGCACTAGCTATTATTGGATTTATGATTACTGGAATTATAATTCTATATCTTTTGAACACTAAAGATATTATTAGAGAGCTTCCTCCATTAACAATGCCTAATACAGGAAACATGGGTTTACCAATTTGTTTATTTGCCTATGGTTCTCAAGGTCTTGGTGTTTCAGCGGCGATATCTGCTTTAATTATTTTATGTCACTTTACTTTAGGTGTTTTTTTAGCAGACAGAAAATTTAGTATAAACGTTATAGTTAAAAGTCCTCCTTTTTATGCAATAATAATTTCAGTATTTTTACTTTATTATGATCTAAAACTTCCTGGATTTGTTGAAAATACTACTTTCTTATTGATGTATGCAACTATATTTCTTATTCTGATGTCTTTAGGAATTGCATTAACAAGACTAAAGATTTTTTCTCTTAATAAAGCTATATTCTCTTCAATTGTACGTGTAATAGTTGGACCTATAATTGGCTATTTATTAATTCTATATTTTAATTTGGAAGGTTTTGCTGCTGGTGTTTTATTAATTCAATGTTCAATGCCTAGTGCTGTTCTAAATTATTTAGTTGCTTCAATTTATTCACCTAAAAAAATTGTTGATAGTGTTGCTAGTACTATTGTTGTGTCAACACTAATGTCCTTTATAACTATTCCAATCGTTGTATTCTTTGCTTTAAAATACTTTAATTAATATATAATCTAAATTAATGATCAAATTTACAGATTTATATAAACTTGCTCCTGATAAAAAAACTATATTTAAAAAGATTAATTTTCTTATTAAAAATAGTCAATTTATTGGAGGTCAAGAAGTTGTTAATTTTGAAAGAGAATTCTCAAAATTTATAGGCTGTAGATATTGTGTTTCAGTAGCTAATGGAACTGATGCATTGTTTTTATCTATTAAAGCATTAAACCTCAAAGAAAATTCTGAGGCAATTGTCCCAGTTAATACATGGATCTCTACTGCTGAGGCTGTAGTAAATAGCGGACTTAAGCTAGTTTTTTGTGATATTAATTTAGAGGATTATTCAATGAATTTGGATGATCTAAAAAAAAAGATTACTAAAAAAACTAGACTAATACTTCCAGTTCATCTTTATGGAAACCCTACAGATATGAATACAATAAAAAAGATCATAAAAAAAAGAAATATTAAGATTATAGAAGATTGTGCGCAAGCTCATGGTTCAACAATAAATAAAAAACATGTAGGAACATTTGGTGACATAGGTACTTTTAGTTTTTTTCCAGGCAAAAATCTAGGATGTTTTGGTGATGGTGGGGCAGTGATTACAAATGACAAGACCTATTTTGATAAACTAACTAGATTGAGAAATCACGGGGCTAAAGGAAAATATGATCATAAATTTTCAGGGTATAATTCAAGACTAGACTCAATTCAGGCAGCTATTTTAAGAATTAAACTCAAACATTATAAGAAAGTTTTAAAAAAAAGAAAAGAACTTGCAAGAATTTATGTGAAAAAATTAAAGAAGATAAAGCAAATAAAGATGTTTCAATTAAAAAAGAACTTTAATACTA
>CACPCD010000023.1 GCA_902632315.1 uncultured Pelagibacteraceae bacterium | reverse complement strand
AAGTTTCGGAAAAAGCATTTGAAGTTCATGGTTACTCAGACAAATTTTTGTCAGATAAAAAAAAATTTAGTGAGATTTCAGAGGAATTTTTAGAATTTATAAAAAATAAAAGACTAATAATTCACAATGCAGAATTCGATTTATCTCATTTAAATAATGAACTTAAAATATTGGGTAAAAACAAAATCCAAAATGAGGTAATTGATACATTGATTTTAGCAAGGGAAAAATTTCCTGGTTCATCTATTAGTTTAGATTCTTTATGTAAAAGATATAGAATAGATAATTCAAAAAGAACAAAACATACAGCTCTTGTTGATTGTGATTTACTTGCAAAAGTCTATATAAATTTAATTGATCAAAAAGAACCTACTTTAAATTTTCATACTCAAGAAAAAGATAAAGATAAAGAATTAAACAAGAATGTTTTATATTTTAAAAAAGTTGTAGAGATTTCTGATGAGGAAAAAAACAATCATATTAAATATCTTAAAACAAATCTTAAAAAAAATTATTTTAGTTAAATTTCTGATTGTATAGTTTTTCAAAATCTACTTTCTTTTCAAATTTGATACCTGGATAGCCTGAATTGTGAAGTAAATTTAATAATGATTTTTCAATATCTGAATAGATTTCTTGCTGCACGTCACACAATATAATTTTTTCTATTATTTTTTTGTCTTTTATTTCATCCGTGACTTTTATGATTGTTGCAAATATAATTTCAAAAAAAGCTTTTTTTTCATTATTATCATTGTCTTGGTACTTAATGGTTGTGGTTACTTCAACGACTTTATCTTTTAGTGGTTTTGACGTTATATCAATACTTAACTGGTACTTAGAGATGTTATCCTTAACAAATAAAAAGGTTTCAACATCTGGTGTTTCACTGGACATGTCTTTGATATATTTACCTAATATTTTAAATTTTTCGGTCATCGTCATCCTTGATATCTTCAAATTCACCTTCTATAAATGGTTTCTTTTCAGGACTTTCATTTTTATATTTTTTTAAAAATTTTCCAAAAATTAATTTTCTTGTTAATGGAAAAATCAATAGGAATCCCAAAACGTCAGTTGCAAAACCTGGTATGATCAAAAGTAATGCAGCAAAAGCAATAGCGGCTCCAGAAATTATTTCATATGCTGGTAATTCATTTTTAATAAGTTGTGGTATTCCTGATCTCAAATTATTTAAACCCTCATATCTTGCGTATATAACACCAATTATTGCTGTAATAAATATTAGGGAAATTGTATTAAATGCTCCTATTTGAGACCCAATCTCAATAAATAGATAAATCTCAATAACAGGAACTAAAATAATAGTTAAAAGTACTGTGTTCATTTGTCTTTAATGTAATTGTTAGTTGAAATTATTCAACATAGTAATTAGATTAAGACCATGAATTACAGTTTTGAGTATATCGACATCATTTTGCTAGCAATGATTGTTGGATTTATCTTCCTAAGATTAAGAGGTGTTTTGGGCAAAAGAACAGGTTTTGAAGGTAAGACAGCTCCGCAATTCGAGGAAGTTTTAAAAAATGTAAGATCAGAGCAGAAGATTAAAAAACAAGAAAGTTTTGATGAAGATGCCCAAAAAGAATTTTTAAAGGGGGCAAAAATAGCATATGAAACTATTATTACTGATTTTAGTGATGACGATAATAAACTTACAAAAAGTAAACCACTTTTAAGTGAAAAAATACGTGCTCAATTTAATGATGCTCTAAATCAAAGACATGATAGAGGTCATTTTGCTGAAATTACGTTTATTGGAGTAAACTCAGCAAACATAAAAGAACACAAAAATACAAATAGTGTTCTTAGTGTAACTGTAGACTTTGTAAGCGAAGTTATAACTTGTATTAAAGATAAAAATAAAAAAATAATATCTGGTGACCCAGAAAAAATAAAAAAAATCTATGATACATGGGTATTTTCTAGAGATACCAGATCAAACAATCCAAATTGGCAATTAGTAGATATCCTAACTTAATTGATAAGAAGAATTTCAGATAAAGATAAAAAAGATTGGGAAAGTTTTTTACAGAACAAAGAAAAACTACCTGATAAGGATGATCATTTAAAAATTAAAAAAAGAATAAATTCCAGAACATTCGATTTTCACGGATACTCTTTAGATCAGGCAAACAAAAAAATTGAAGAGATTATTAGTGAAGCCTATAAAGATGGAGTATGTAAATTAATAATTGTTACTGGAAAAGGACTTCATTCTGAAAATAGTAAAGATCCATACAAATCTATTGATTTAGGAATATTAAAAAATTCTTTACCTGAATTTATTAAAAATAATAACAATCTTCTCAAAATGATAAATTCAATAGGTGATGCTAATATCGAGGATGGTGGGAGTGGTGCATTCTATATTTTTTTAAAAAAAAAATTATAAAATAAATTTTGAAAGATCAGTATCTTTAACTAAATTATCTAAATTCTTATTAATATACTCTTTATCTATAATTATTTTTTCACCCGATCTATCAGTAGCTGTAAAACTAATTTCATCTAAAATTTTTTCAATAATTGTATGTAATCTTCTTGCACCAATATTTTCTACAGAAGTATTTACCTCTGAGGCAATATTCGCGATAGCGTCAATTCCATCATCTGAAAATTCAAGATCAACATTTTCTGTTTTAAGTAAAGCAACATATTGTTTTATTAAGCTATAGTCAGGTTCTTTTAAAATTCTTCTAAAATCATCACTAGATAAAGCTTCAAGCTCAACTCTTATTGGCAATCTACCTTGAAGCTCAGGTAATAAGTCTGATGGCTTTGCCAATTGGAAAGCACCTGAAGCAATAAATAAAATGTGATCAGTTTTGATCGGACCATATTTGGTATTTACAGTGGTTCCTTCAATTAGAGGTAATAAATCTCTTTGAACCCCTTCTCTAGACACATCACCACCTACTCTATCTGTTCTACCTGAAATCTTATCAATCTCATCTAAAAAAACTATTCCATTATTTTCTGTAGAAATTTTTGCAGCTTTTACAATTTTATCTTGTTCAATAAGTTTATCAGACTCATCATTAATTAAAATTTCATGGGATTCTTTTACAGTCATTTTTTTCTTTTTTTCTTTCGCGCCCATTGATTTGCCTAACATTTCCCCAATGTTAATCATTCCAACATTTGCACCTGGCATTCCTGGAATTTCAAAAGATGTACTATTTCCTCCAGATTCACTAACTGCAATTTCTATTTCATTATCATCAAGGTCGCCATTTCTTAATCTTTTTCTAAAACTTTCTCTTGTGGCTAAACTAGCTTTTTTACCAACAAGTGCATCTAATACTTTTTCTTCAGCAAGCTTTTGCGCTTTTGCATATACTTCTTTTCTTTTTTTGACCTTTTCCATTGATATAGCTATTTCAACTAAGTCTCTTACGATTTGTTCAACATCTCTTCCAACATAACCAACTTCTGTAAATCTTGTAGCCTCAACTTTTACAAAAGGAGCCTCAGCTAATTTAGACAGTCTTCTAGATATTTCAGTTTTTCCAACACCAGTTGGACCAATCATCAAAATATTTTTTGGTAAAACTTCATTTTTCATTTCACCTTTAAGAGCTTGTCTTCTCCATCTATTTCTTAGTGCAACTGCAACAGCTCTTTTGGCTTTGTTTTGACCAACTACAAATCGATCTAATTCAGACACTATTTCTCTTGGCGAAAGTGAGCTTCCTAAAGAAGCATCTTTACTAGCATCTTTATCTTTAGGATGAAGTTGTGTTACGTTAGATTTATCCATTATATTTTTTCAACTTTTATGTTGTTGTTTGTAAAAACACATATTTCAGAAGCAACATTAATTGATTTTTTTGCAACTTCTTCAGCATTCATATCAGTATCCATTAAAACTTTCCCTGCAGCTAATGCATAATTTCCACCTGATCCTATTCCAATCACGTCACCCTCTGGTTCAAGAACATCACCAGTGCCAGAAATGATATAACTATTTTCTTTATCTCCTATAGCCATAAGAGCCTCTAATCTCCTTAAATATTTATCTGTTCTCCAATCTTTTGCTAATTCAACAGCTGCTCGTGATAAATTTCCAGCGTGCTTTTCTAGTTTTGCTTCTAGTCTCTCAAATAACGTTAGTGCGTCAGCAGTTGATCCTGCAAAACCTGCAACCACACCTCTTTTTTCAATTTTTCTAACTTTCGCAGCAGTTTTTTTGACTACAGTGTTACCCATACTTACCTGTCCGTCTCCAGCAACTACTACCTCATTATTTTTTCTCACTAAAACTATCGTTGTCATGGGTTATAAATGGATATTAAATCTTATAGTTCAAGGCTAGGTTTAGTATTATTGCCATATTTGGATAATATATGTATACCTCTTTTTAATTATGGCACGTAAAGGTAAAATTAGCAGGAAAACAAAAGAAACCAGTATTAGTGTTGATCTAAATATTGATGGCAAAGGGAAGTACAAAATTGATACAGGTATAGGATTTTTGAATCATATGCTTGAACAATTGTCTAAGCATTCATCAATAGATATGAGCATCAAAGCTAAAGGTGACACGCATATTGATTTGCATCACACAACTGAAGATACAGGAATTGCTATTGGCGAGGCTTTGAAAAAAGCATTAAAAAAATCTGTTGGTATTAGAAGATATGCTCATGCAATGATACCTATGGATGAAACTTTATCACGTGTTGCAATTGATATATCAAACAGACCTTACCTAATTTGGAAAGTAAACTTAAAAGTCGAAAAGCTTGGAGAGATGGATACAGAACTTTTTAAAGAGTGGTTTCAAGCTTTCTCCCAAGCAGCTGGAATTACTTTACACGTTGAAAATATTTATGGTGATAATAGTCATCACATTATTGAATCTTGTTTCAAAGGATTAGCAAGATCATTAAGAACTGCGTTAGAAATAGACCCAAGGAATAAAAAAACAATTCCATCTACAAAAGGTTCCTTATAAAATTAAATGAATGTCACAATTGTTGATTATAGTTCGGGCAATATAAGCTCGGTAATAAATTCTTTTAAAGAAGTCGCTCAAGATAAAGTAAATATTGAAGTAACGCCGGATTTAAATAAGATAAAATCTAGCGATAAAGTCGTTTTACCTGGGCAGGGTTCATTTAAGAGCTGTGTAGATGCCTTAAACAACATTGATGGTCTTATAGATACACTTAATGAATTTGCGATGTCTAAAAAAAAACCTCTTCTTGGAATTTGTGTTGGTTTGCAAATGTTTGCTGATATTGGTTATGAAGAAACTGAAACAAAAGGTTTAGGTTGGATTTCAGGTAAAGTCTCAAAAATAGATAATCAAAATGGAAAATATAAGCTTCCTCACATAGGCTGGAACCAAATTAATATTGTTAAGGATAGCAAAATTTTTCGCAATATAGAAAATAATTCTCATATGTATTTTGTTCACAGCTATGAATTTATTCCTAAAGATAAAAATGTGATTTCTGCAACAACAGATTATTCTTCAAATATTGTTTGCTCTGTTGAAAAAGAAAACATTTTTGGAACTCAATTTCACCCCGAAAAAAGTGATAAGATAGGTCTAAAAATAATTAATAATTTTATAAGTTTGTAAATGAAAATATTTCCAGCCATAGATATTAAAGATAAAAAGTGTGTGAGGTTAGTAAAAGGAGATTTTGATAATAAAACTGAGTACGATATGTCTCCAGTTGAACAAGCTGGGAAATATAAAGATCATGGATTTAAAAATTTACACATAGTTGATTTAGATGGGGCTTTAACTGGTGAAACTGTGAATTTAGATATTATTCAAGATATAGTAGGTAAATTTGATCTAAACGTTGAGATAGGTGGTGGTATTAGAAATCTTGATAGTGTCAAAAAATATATAGATACTGGTGTTGAGAAAGTAATTTTGGGAAGTGCTGCTATAAAAGATAAAAATTTTTTAAAAGAAGCATGTGAAAAATTTCCAAATAAAATTGCTCTAGGTTTAGACGCTAAAGATGGGTATTTGTCAGTATCTGGGTGGAAGGAAAATTCTAATCAATTGACTTTAGACTATTTAAAAGAAGTTAACAATTATGGCGTTAGTAGATTGATTTATACTGATATAAATCGAGATGGCATGAAACAAAGTCCAAATTTTGATGAGACATCAAAAGTTGCCGATATTTCAAATTGCCATGTAATTATATCTGGTGGTGTTTCCTCAATAGAAGATATTAAAAAGGCAAAGAATTTAAAAAATGTTGAAGGTATAGTAGTTGGTAAAGCTATATATGATGGTGACATTAAATTAGAAGAATTAGTTAAAGAAGATGCTTAAAAATAGAATAATTCCTTGTTTAGACGTCAAAAATGGTCGTGTCGTTAAAGGTATAAACTTTGTTGATTTAAAAGACGCAGGTGATCCTGTGGAACAAGCTAAAATTTACAGTGATGGTGGGGCAGATGAAATTTGTTTTTTAGATATTACTGCATCTAATGAAAACAGAGATATTATTTATGATGTTGTAGAAAAAACTTCAAAGAGATGCTTTGTTCCTTTAACTGTAGGCGGTGGAATTAGAAGCGTAGAGGATATAAATAAATTGCTTAATTGTGGTGCAGATAAAGTTTCAATTAATACTGCTGCAGTTGAAAATTCAAAAGTAGTTATGGATAGTTCAAAAAAATTTGGATCTCAATGTATTGTGGTAGCAATTGATGCTAAAAAAAATGGAGATAAGTGGGAAGTATTTACTCACGGAGGAAGAAATAATAGCGGTATTGATGCATTGGAGTATGCAAAACAAATGGAAGAAAATGGGGCTGGGGAATTATTAGTAACCTCAATGGATAGAGATGGAACGCAAGTTGGTTATGACATTGATTTAATGTCAAAAATTTCATCAAAAGTTAATATTCCAGTTATTGCATCAGGAGGTGTAGGTAATTTGGATCACCTTGTAGATGGAATTAAATTAGGCAATGCAAGTGCTGTTTTAGCTGCATCTATATTTCATTACGGCAAACATTCATTAAAAGAAGCTAAAGAATATTTGGACTCAAAAGGAATTCCTGTTAGGATTTAGGTTTTAATTATGATTAATACCAAATTCAAATTATTATACTTATTAATAATTTTTTTTATTTTTAACCCACTATTGGCAGAAGAAAGTTGGTATAAAACTGCAGCAAAACTTCATAAGGAATGGGCTAAAACTTACCATAAAGTGAGTGATAAAGAGAGATATACAAAAATTCATAAAGCAATAATCGGCAAAGATGTTGAATTAGTACCAGGGAAAATCCCGTTTCCAGGTTGGAAGAACAGTTTATCGATGAATGTAAACGTAAGTAGTGGTGCTATGGCTAAAGTCAAAGGTGCTGAAAATTTTGCTTATCATGGAAATTCTTTTTATTCATTTACTGCTGATTATTCTAAATGTAAAAAAAAAGGAAAACAAAATGATTGTACACATCATTATGGCAGTGTTCGTACAGAGTTAACATCAAAGTCTGACTGGACATTTACGGAGGGAACAGAGAAATGGATAAATTATGCATTTATGCCTGCTCGAAATATATTATTTCCAAAAAACGGAATTAGACAATTCCACGTAGGCCAATGTCATCCAGATGGTCACAAGATTACTTGGATGGTGAGTATTATAGGAGGAAAATTAATTTTAAAACATGAATTTGCAAGTTTTAAAAATAATGGTGAATGGAAACCAAGTAGTATGGAAAAAAGAAGGGTTCTTAAAAAGTTTGAAGTAAATGAAAATCATGGAACTGATAAATGGACAGTAGTCAGATTAAATTTCAAAAATTCAAAAAATCCAGATGGTAAATTAAAAGTTTGGATTGATGGAAAACTTGCTTATGATTATGAAGGCCCTACAAATTGGGGAAAAAAAAAGCACAAAGGAAAACACAGAAACAAATGTTATTTTAAATTTGGATTGTATACAAATGCAAATTTGAAGGCTCATCATAAGCACGAAGCCGAGGGAATGATGGTATTTACAGACTATATGGCAATGGCAAAAACTGAAGAAAAACTTGAGAAGATGCTGTTAAAAGATGAGTAGTTATGAATGTTTTAGATGATTTAATAAAACTTGTTAGAGAAAGAAAAGAAAAACCTATTGAAGGCTCATACACAAATAGATTATTAAATGATAAATCTTTAAGTAAAGCTAAAGTATTAGAGGAAATTAATGAACTTATTGAGTCAGTGGAAAAAGATACCAATAAGATACATGAGAGTGCGGACGTCCTTTATCATCTCATCGTTTACCTTGAGGCAAACGGTATTAAAATCGAAGATGTATTGGATGAACTTAAAAAGAGGAGAAAATAGAGAGGATGACGCATGAAACATGTAACCAAAAAAAGGCATATAGCTAAAACTTTGACTTGGCGAATTCTTGCCACAACAGATACATTTTTAATTGCTTGGTTTATTACTGGTGAGTGGAATTGGGCTGGAGCTATTGCAGGAATGGAAGTAATTACTAAAATGTTTTTATATTATTTTCATGAAAGAGCTTGGTATAACTATATTAAGTTTGGAGTTGAAGAAAAATAATGTTAATTTTTAAGATAATAATTATCGTTTATGACTTATGATGATAATAATATTTTCGCTAAAATTTTAAAAGGAGAAATTCCTTGTAAAAAAATATATGAAGATGATTTCGTATTATCTTTTCATGATATAAATCCTCAAAAAAAAATACATGCGTTGGTAATACCAAAAGGTAAATATATTGATCTAGATGACTTTAGTGCAAATGCGTCAGCAGAGGAAATAGTTGGATTAATAAAAGGAATAAATTACGTTGCAAAGAAACTTGGCATGTCATCAGATATAGGAAAAGGGTATAGAGCTTTAGCTAATATCAACGAATATGGAGGGCAAGAGGTTCCTCATTTACATTTTCATTTATTTGGGGGTGAGAGAGTTGGTAAAATGGTCGTATGAGCAAACAAATTATAAGAAACTATTTAGAAATTAGTTCTCTTAAAGATTTGAGGGAGCATAAAGCTATATCACAGATTTATACTGTTGAAAATGTAGAACCAGCTGATTTTCAACTCAATAAGTTTTTTTATAAACAAGTGGGGAAGAAACACCATTGGGTAGACCGGTTAGTCTGGTCTGAAAAACAATGGATTGAGTACACATCTGATAAAAAAGTGAAAACTTTCGTTTTAAAAAAAAATAATGAACTAGCGGGCTATTTTGAACTGATAATTCATGAAGATCTAAATGAAGTTGAAATAGCTTACCTAGGTTTACTTGAAGAATACCAGAATCAAAAATTAGGTTCTTTTTTATTGACATCAGCAATTAAAAATTCATTTTTAAATGAAATCAAGAGAGTTTGGGTTCATACATGCTCATTAGATCACAAAAATGCGCTTAGTAATTACATTGCTAGAGGCATGAAAGTTTTTAAAAAAGAGACAATTTCAATTTAAATTAATTTCTTAAAGGTAAATTAAAAAGATTTTTTTGAA
>CACPCD010000022.1 GCA_902632315.1 uncultured Pelagibacteraceae bacterium | reverse complement strand
CAATTTTATCTATTGTATTTACTCTTTTTGATTTTGCAATTAATTGGACAATAGTCTCTGTATCTGAGGTAGTGTAAAAAATTGCCCCGTCAGACACCAGTTTTTTTCTAAGAGATATTGAATTTGTTAAGTTCCCGTTATGAGCAACTCCTATGCCTCCTGCATTTGTATCTGCAAAAAAAGGCTGAATATTTCTTAAAGTATTTTCTCCTGTAGTGCTATACCTATTATGACCAATTGCATGATCTCCAGGAAGTTTATTTAAAACTTTTTCTTTATTAAAATTATCACCAACAAGTCCAAATCTTTTTTCAGAAAAATATTGTTCCCCGTTAAATGTAACAATACCACAACCCTCTTGTCCTCTATGTTGAAGCGCATGAAGTCCAAGTGCCACTAATGCCGATGCATCTTTAGCATTGCTTATTCCAAAAACGCCACATTCTTCCTTAAACTTTGGACTAAAGTTCCTCAATTTTTTCTTTAGAGTCTTTATATGTTTTTTCATTAGGAAATTCTTTTAATAAATAATTACTACCTTTTTCTAAATATGGAAAGACGAATGATTTATCCGAATTTATTGGCCATTTATCAGAATTATACACAATATGAACACCTGAAAAAATACATATTGAGATAATATATGCTCTTAAAAACCCAAAAAAGAATCCGAATATTGTATCTAAACTTCCTATACCTGAATAACTTACGGCTTTACTTATGCCTTTATTAATCATTAATATTAAAAAAATTACAACGACAAATATTGAAATTCCAAGACCTATGTCTAATACATATTCGTTATCTATAACATCTTTTAAATAAGGTTTTATTTTCGGAAAAATTAATAAAGTAATCACGTACGCTACTAACCATTTTGCCATAGATAAAATACTTAAAACAAAACCTTTTTTATAACACTTAATTAATGAAAAAATTGTTATAACCATGTAAACGATATCAATTAATGAAAAGAAATCTAAGAATTCTGTTATTACGTCTGGCATTTACTTATTTTCCAAATGGTTTAATCAGTAATATTAAGGATGGCAGTAAAGTTAAGACAGACACCATTGCAAATAACATTGCTAAACCAGTAAAAACCCCAAAATAAATTGTTGGTATAAATTTTGATAAGACTAAAATAGAAAAACCAAAAACAATAGTAATTGAGGTATTTAAGATTGCTCGACCGACCGTTGAATGACATAAATCAATTGTTTGATTGTAGTCATTTGAATTGGAAAATTCCTCTTTAAATCTGTAAATATAATGAATACTATTATCTACTGCGATACCTATTGTAATTGCAGCTATGGTAATTGTCATCATGTCTAAAGGTATGCTAAGCAGCCCAATAATACCCAAAATAAAAAAAGCAGCTATAAAATTTGGAACCACGCCAATTAAAGATAATTTTATATTCTTGAAAAGAATAAAAAACATTCCAAATATACCAACCATCACCAAACCTAATGTCAGTATTTGAGATTTGAATAAACTTTGAAGAAGATTATTGAATAAAATTAAAACTCCGGCAAGTTTGAATTCATTATCTTTAAGTCCAATCTCATTTTTTAAATCTTTATTAATCTTTTTTATCAAATCATTTCTTCTTAAATCTTCTTGAGAGTCTATTATTCTAAGATTAATTCTTGCCTCATTATCTTCAATAGAGATATAAGGATCAATTATTTCTGTTTTAATACTCTCTGGTATTTTCGAGTATAAAACTCCCATTTCGAGTGATTCAAGAGGCTTATTATTATTAAGTAATGTTGCTACGTCTATAATTGATGAGAAAGATAAAACTTTTCCAACCTGAGGTAAGCTCTCCAAATAATTATGAACTGCTGATATCTTATCTATCTTATCTTTTGTAAACCAGTACTTTTCCTCATTATTTTTATCATCATCTTCCCAGTCATCAAATTCATCTTCCTCATTAACTTTCTTTTTTTTTGGAAATTTGAGAATAACCTCTAATGGGGTTGTTCCTCCAAGCTTTTCATCTATTAATTTCATACCTTTATAAATTTCAGTTTTTTTACTAAAATAATTTATGAAACTATTTTCTACCTCGAGACGACTAATTCCAATTAGACTTAAACAAACAACGACTATAGTTATAAAAAAAATTGATTTTTGATTTTTCTGTGAAATTTTTGAAAAAAAATTGGTGATTGTTGAATTCTTATATTTTTTGAGATAAATATTTTCCTCTGGCATTAAACTTATAAGCGAAGGAAGTAATGTAAAAGTTATTATAAAAGACGTAATCAATCCAAAAGTCATCATCCAACCAAAATCTATAATGGGTTTTATTTCACTAAAAATTAAAGACAAGAAAGCTATTATTGTTGTTAAGACTGTATATAAAATTGGCCAAAACATTTTATCTGTTGTTAAAGTTATTAATTCTAAAATGTTTTTATCAGGCAGATTTTCCCTGAGTTGTAAAAATCTAGTGCTCATATGAATATTCATTGCCATAGTAAGAATAAGCATTAAAGCGATGAAGTTGGATGAAATTATGGTTACTTTCCATCCTAACAATCCTAAAATTCCAATCATTATAATAACTGAAAAAAAACAACTACTTATTGGTACTAAAATCCATATTAGTTTTCTAAAAACAAACCAAAGTGTTCCAATAATAAATAAAAAAACTCCTATTCCAAATACAACTATATCACTTTTAATAAAAGTCATCATATCGTCAGCTATCATAGGTATACCGCCCAGATGAATCTTTCCAATGTCCTCATAACTTTTGATTACATCTCTTATCTCAAGAATATTTTGGTGGTTTTGTTTCTTTACTTTATCTTTGTATGCTTTAATTTCTTGAATAGACTTTTTAGTTATATTTCCAAGCTCGTCATTTTTTTTTAAATAGACGATAATACCGCTTGTTTTGCCATCCTCACTAATTACAAAGTTTCTAAAAACTGGACTATTTTTAATTTCATTAAAACCACGATTTCTGTCGACATCTTCATCTTTTAAAGTTTTAAAATTTTTTAATCTTTCTTGTAATGGTTCATCTGAACTATTTAATAATGGAACATCTAAAAAAGTGACTACATTATCAACCCAGTTCAAGCTTTGAATCTTATATTTTAGACTTAAAAGATTGTTTACTGATGTATCTGAAATCATTCCCTCAGTAGGTGTATAAGTTAATATGAGAAATTCTTTAGAACCATATCTTTTCGTTATTTCTTGTAAATATTTAAGATCTGGGTCGCCCTCTATTAATAAAGTTTCAGATGATGCATCTAGCCTAAAATCCTTTGAATAATAACCAAAACTCAAGAGAGCGAGCAATAAAACAACTAAGGTAATTTTTGGATTTTTAATTACTTTATTTTGATAAAATTGGGCAAACATTTAACCCTTTATATTGTAATTTAGTTATTTTGTAGATCTTTAAATTTAGTAAACATTTCCTCAAACTCTAACATTATATTTCCTGTAGGCCCATGCCTCTGTTTACTAATAATTAATTCGGCCAAATGTGAGACTTCATTCATTTTTGCTTGCCATTCAGCATGTTCGACGGTAGCGGGCCTTGGTTCTTTCGATTTTAAATAATATGATTGTCTGTAGACAAAAATAACAACATCAGCATCTTGTTCTATAGATCCTGATTCTCTTAAATCAGATAACAAAGGTTTTTTATCATCTCTTTGTTCAACTGCTCTTGATAATTGTGACAGCGCTACAACAGGTATGGCCAGTTCTTTGGCAATTGCCTTGAGTCCTTGTGTAATTTCTGAAATTTCCTGTACTCTTCCATCTTTATAGTTGAAAGAACCTTTCATTAGTTGGATATAATCAACAACAATCATATCAAGTCCAAAAAGTCTTTTTATACGTCTCGCTCTATTACTTAAGGCAGCTATACTTATTGCTGGAGTTTCATCAATATATAATGGTAATTCAGAAATATTTTTCGAAGTTTCAATAAATTTATCAAATTGTTCATCTGAAATTTTACCTCTTCTTATATCATTAGATTTAATTCTGGATTGTTCTGCTAAAATTCTAGTCGATAATTGCTCAGAAGACATTTCTAAAGAAAAAAAAGCTATTGAGGATTTTTTTCCATTATCTTGTAACTTCTGAGCTGCATTAAAGGCAATGTTCGTTGCTAAAGCTGTTTTACCCATTCCAGGTCTTCCAGCAATTATAATCAAGTCAGACTGATGAAGGCCACCAAGCCTATCATCTAAATCTCTTAATCCGGTTGGTACACCAACAATTCCTTCTTCATTTTTGTAAGCTGCTGAAGCCATTTCTATAGTCTGCTTCATAGCATCATCAAATTTTATTAAGGAAGAATTAAATGAACCCTTTTCAGCAAGATCAAATAGTAATCTTTCAGAGTTTTCAATTATATTTTGTCCATTTATATTCAAATCATTAATCTTGGCATTATCAATTGTTTGCTCAGAAATTTTGATAAGCTCACGTCTTACAAACATATCATAAATAATTTTTGAATATTCAGTTGCTTGTCTTGTTGATGTTGAAAATTTAGTTATCTTGACTAAATATTCAGGCACATTTAAATCATCTTTTTCGTCCTCAAAGTGATTTTTAAGAGTAATTGGGTTAGCAAGCAAACCTTTATAGATAAGACTTTCTATTGCTCCAAAAATTTTTTGATGCATCGGATCATAAAAATTATTACTCGAAATAATTGTATTTATTTCATCAAAGATTTCATTTGTTACAAGTATAGAACCAATTACTGATTGTTCTGCCTCAATATTGTTTGGAAGTTCTTTAAAGTTGTCTTTTACTATACTTAAATTATTTTCCATATCTTGATCCTACAACAATCATATAGAGAAAAAATTATAAAAAATGGTTGGGGAAAAAATTGTATAATTAATTATTGAATACTTTCAGCTGACTCTACTTTAATAAATATCTCAGCATCAACTTCTGAGTGTAAAGAAATTTTCACCTTAAATTTTCCTAATGATTTTATCTCTTGTATTGGCTGGATCATAGAAGGCTTTATATCTAGTTTATCCTTATCAAAAATTAGTTTAGATATTTCAGTTGGTTTAACAGAACCATATAATTCATTATTTTCAGTACTAAGTTTTTTTATAGTATATTCTTTTTTATTTAGTTTTTCCTGAGTTTCTTTTGCTACCTTTTTTTTCTCGTTATCTTTTTTGGACAATTCAGATTTTATTTTTTCTACCGCAGAAATATTTTCTTTAGAGGCATATAAAGCTTTCTTGTTAGCAATAAGAAAATTACGAGCAAAACCTCTCTTAACATCAATAATTTCCCCAATTGATCCAATTTTTTTCAGGTTTTCGAGTAAAATTACTTTCATCTAAATTCTATATCTATATTAATGCCAAGTTTCTTGCTCTTTTAATTGACAAAGATAATTCTCTTTGTTTTTTTTGACTTATATTTGTTATTCTTGAAGGTAAAATTTTTCCATTCTCTGATACATATTTTTTCAAAAGTTTAATGTTTTTATAGTCTATTTTAGGCGCACCTTTTATTGACAAAGGACAGTTTTTCTTAAATTTATATTTATTAGGTTGAAATATGCTTAATTTTGCAAAATTACTTTGTTTATTTTTTTTATTTCCACTTTGTCTTTTAGGCATAATTAATTCTTAATTTTTTCTTTTTTTTCAACTTCATCTTTTTTTGAAAAATAATTTGTGTTTAGATCAAATTCTTTAACTCTAACTGTTAGATATCTTAATAACTTTTTATCAATTGCTTCATTTTTCTCTAGTTCATTTATTACTTTTCCACCACCTTTTATCTTGAAGTGGATATAGCTACCTTTTTTATTTTTTTTTATTAAGTATGAGAGGTTTAGTAATCCCCAATTTTCAGTTTTTATTATTTCACCGTCATTTTTTTCTACAATTTTAGAATATTTATCTGTTAATTGCTTTATTTCACTTGGTGATGTGTCTTGTCTTGCTATAATTGTATGCTCGTATAAATTCATTTAAGTTCTTTAATAAAAAATGAGGATATACTATTATAAATCTTCAATTACAATAGCAAAATAGGTTAAAAATAGGTTTTTTTTATATGTTTTCAGTAATTTTTCCAGGACAAGGTTCACAAATAGTTGGAATGGGAAAAGAATTTTTTGAAAAATATGATTTAGTGAAAGCATTATTTAAGGAGGCTGACGAAGTTTTAGATTTTCCTTTATCAAAAATTATTTTGGAGGGTCCAAAAGAGAAACTAGATCTTACAACTAATACACAACCAGCAATTTTTTTAATAAGCTACTCTATATTTCAAGTAATAAAAAAAGAATTTAATATTGATTTAAATAAAGCTAAATATTTTGCTGGACACTCCTTGGGTGAATATTCAGCTTTATCATCTGCAGGATATTTAAGTTTTTCTGAAACTATAAAAATTCTAAGAATAAGAGGTGACGCAATGCAAAATGCTGTTCCAAATGGAGTAGGTGGAATGGTAGCAGTTCTAGGCTCTACTGTTGATAAAATAGAAAAAATTTTAAAAGATAATCAAAATAACTTTAAGGCTCAAATTGCTAATGACAATTCTGACGGCCAGATTGTTTTAAGTGGTAAAAATTCTGATTTAGAAAGTTTAATTAAGACACTTAAATCAAATACAATTAAAAATATCAAATTACCAGTAAGTGCTCCATTTCACTGTAGTTTAATGAGTGATGCAACAAAAATTATGAGAGAAGAAATTGAAAAAATCAATTTTTTTGATTCGGAAAACATATTAATTTCAAATGTAACAGCAAAAGAAATTTCTAATAAAGATGAGTTAAAAAAATTATTAATTGACCAAATTGAAAGTAGAGTAAGATGGCGAGAAAGTGTAATAAATATGATTGAAAATGGTGTAAATCATTTCATCGAAGTGGGACCAGGTAAAGTGTTATCAGGACTTATTAAAAGAATAAATAAAAATGTAAAAATTAATTCAATTAACAATGAGAGTGATATAAAAGAGTTAAGAATATGATTGATTTAAAAAATAAAAAAATTATTATTACAGGTGCATCAGGAGGCATAGGAAATTCAATAGTAAAAAGATTAGATGATTTTGGAGCGCAGATATTAGCCTCAGGTACAAAAATTGAAAAATTAGAAAGTATTAAATCAAAATTTAAAAATGTTAAGATATTGAAATTCGATATTTCACAGAGTGACAAAATTGAGGAATTTATTGAAAACGCAACTAATGAACTTGGTGGAAATTTAGACTGTCTTATAAATAATGCGGGTGTTACCCAGGATAATTTAGCCATACGGATGAGTTTTGAAGAATGGAAAAAAGTTATCGATATAAATTTGTCATCAACATTTTTATTAAGCAAATTTGCAATAAAAAAAATGTTAAAGAATAAATCAGGTAAAATTATAAATATTACTTCTGTGGTAGGTCATACTGGTAATTTAGGACAAGCTAATTACACAGCATCAAAAGCAGGTATTGTTGCTATGTCAAAAAGTTTAGCAATTGAATATGCTAAAAAAAATATCAATATAAACTGCATTTCTCCAGGATTTATAAAAACTGCTATGACAGATAAAATAGATGAAAAATTTAAAGATATAATTTTAGGAAAAATTCCATCAGCCAGATTAGGAGAGCCTGAAGATATTGCAAATGCAGTTCTTTTTCTTGCATCTAATCAGTCAGATTACATAAATGGGGAGACATTACATGTAAATGGAGGCATGTATATGGCTTGACAAAACAAGTTTTTAAACTAAGAAGAATTTAAAACAAAAAAGGATCAATATGTCAGAAGATGTTTCAAGCAAAGTAAAAAAAATAGTAGCTGATCACCTTGGTATAGATGAAGCAAAAGTAACAGAAGAGTCAAGTTTCATAGATGATTTGGGGGCAGACAGTTTAGATACAGTTGAATTAGTAATGGCTTTTGAAGAAGAGTTTGGTTCAGAAATTTCTGATAGCGAAGCTGAGAAAATTTTAACAGTTGGTGATGCTGTTAAGTTTATAGAAGGAAAAGCAAACTAATTTTTAAATGCCCACAGATAAAGATGGGGTAATGATTATTTTGTCCTCTCCCTCTGGAGCAGGAAAAACAACTTTAGTAAGTTTACTCTCAAAATTAGAAAATTTTGAAGTTTCAATTTCACACACAACAAGAAAACCAAGACCCACAGAAAAACCTGATAAAGACTATTATTTTGTTAGTGAAGATGAATTTAAAAGACTTATAAAGAATGAGGAATTTTTAGAATACGCCAAAGTATTTAATAATTTTTATGGAACCACAAGAACTCCTGTTATAGATAAATTAAATAAAGGTAAGAATATTTTATTTGATATAGATTGGCAAGGTGCTGACCAAATCAAAAATAAAAAGCTAGATTACAAGTTAATAACTTTTTTTATTTTACCTCCAAGCAAACATGTTTTGTTTGAAAGACTTTCAAACAGAGATATGAAGGATAAACTTATCGTTGAAGAGAGAATGAAACAATTTAGTCATGACGTTTTGCATTGGATTAATTATGATTATGTTGTAATCAATGAAAACCTAGAAAAATGTTACTCTAAGATATTAAGTCTGATTCAAGCTGAGATTACAAATGGTTATAGAGATTATGACTCAAATTTTATAAGATCTCATGTAGAAAAACTAACTTCTTAATTTTTCATATTCACTTGTTAATTTGTAGTAAGTATCGAAATTTAAATTTTGAGGTCTTAAATTTAATTTAATATCAAGTTGGTCTATTAATCCAGATTTTTTAGAAAATAATTGATTAAAAGGTTTTTTAATCATTTTTCTTCGATGTTTAAAAAAAAGCCTCGTTATTTTCTCTAGATTATGAGGATTCTCAATTTTATAAAAGTTTTTTTTAGGTGAAAAAAAAAGAAGTGTACTCTCTACTTTTGGTTTTGGAAAAAAACTTCCTGATTTGATATCAAGTATTTTTTTTATATCCAATCTCCAGTTAGATAATATTGATAATCTTCCATATGTTGATTTATCAAAGTCAGATATGATTCTGTCAGCTACCTCTTTTTGAAACATAAGAATCAAACTTTTAAACCACACATTTTTACTATCAATATTTAGTATCCACTTACATAAAATTTCTGTTGAAATATTATATGGCAAGTTTCCAAAAACAAACAATGGATCTTCACATATAGAGTTTTCATCTAAACTTAAAATATCAGTATTAATAATTTGAATTTGTTTCTTAAATTTTTTGTTAAGTAATAGTGCAAGTTTGTTATCTTTTTCTACTACAAAAAATTTTTTTGGTTTTTTTTTTAAAAGAGATACTGTTAAGTTTCCCGTACCAGGACCTACTTCAAGAATAGACTTATCTTTAATGTCAATTATTTCAGATATCTTATTGATAATATTTTTATCAATTAAAAAATTTTGTCCCAAACTTTTTTTTGGTTTAATCACTTTTTGTCTAAAAACTTAATTGCATTTATTAAACTTAATGGTGAAGATAAATTTTTATTAGTCATTTTTTTATTTGGACCATGATCTGGTGAAATTCTGTAAAAAGGTAAACCTAATGTTATATTTATAGCATCATATTCTTTTAGAGTTTTCATGGGGGTTAGAACTTGATCGTGATACATTCCTAGTATAACATTATATTTTATTCTATTTTGTTTTAAAAAAATAGTATCAGCAGGAAAGGGTCCAAAAACTTTAATTCCTTTACTTTTTAATTTTTGAATAGCTGGAAAAATAATCATACTATCTTCGTTAAATCGCAATATACTCTCACAATGAGGATTTAGTCCTGTAACAGCTATTTTAGGTTTAAAACCTAAGTTTTTTTTATAAAATTCATCAATAAGTAAAATCTTTTGCTCAATTATTTTTTTATTAATACTTTTTGAAACTAATTTTAATGGCAAATGAGTAGTTACCGGACAAACAGAAAAATCTTTATTAAAAATGAGCATAGCATTTTTTTTAATTTTAAATTTTTTAGATATATACTCTGTAATACCTAAAAATTTTTTATTTAAAAACTTTGTTTTATCAACAGGACCATTTATGAATTTATTGGTATATTTTTTTTCTAAGATTTTAAAAGCAATATCAAAACTTTTTTTAATATATATTGAAGAAT
>CACPCD010000021.1 GCA_902632315.1 uncultured Pelagibacteraceae bacterium | reverse complement strand
CTCCTTTTGGAAAAAAGAAGGAAAAAGAATTACTTGGATCAAACCATATAAAAAAATTAAAGATGTAAAATACAGCAAAGATGAGGTGAGAATAAAGTGGTATGAAGATGGAACACTAAATGCTTCAGCAAATTGTATTGATAGGCATTTAAAAGATAAAAAAGATAAAACCGCAATAATTTGGGTAGGTGATGACCCCAAAGATACTCAAAAAATTTCTTACAAACAACTTCATCAAAAAGTTTCTAAAGCAGCAAATGGATTAAAGAAACTTGGTATCAAAAAAGGTGATCGCGTCACAATTTATTTAACAATGATACCTGAACTTGCGATTTTAATGTTAGCATGTGCTAGAATTGGTGCAATTCACTCGATAATATTTGGAGGATTTTCTGCAGAGTCAATTTCTGGAAGAGTAAATGACTGCGAGTCTGAATATATCATTACTGCAGATGAGGGAGTAAGAGGTGGAAAAACAATTCCATTAAAAGCCACAACTGATGAAGCTCTAACAAACTGTCCTAATGTCAAAAAATGCATTGTCGTAAAAAGAACTGGAAATTATATTTTTTGGAATAATGAAAGAGATGTTTGGTACCACGATTTAATTAAAGATGTTTCAAATTATTGTGAACCTGAGGAAATGAATGCAGAGGATCCTCTTTTTATTCTTTACACATCAGGCTCTACTGGAAAGCCAAAAGGAGTATTACACACAACTGGTGGATATATGGTTTACGCATCAATGACCCATCAATATATATTTAATTATAAACCAAAAGATATTTATTGGTGTACAGCTGACATTGGATGGGTAACTGGACATAGTTATATAATTTATGGACCACTTTCAAATGGAGCAACAACAATCATGTTTGAGGGTGTTCCAAATTACCCTGATAGTTCAAGATGGTGGCAAATAGTTGATAAATTTAAAGTAAATACTTTTTATACTGCGCCTACTGCAATTAGAGCACTAATGAGAGAGGGTGACGATCCAGTTAAAAAAACATCAAGAAAGTCTCTTAAATTGTTAGGCACTGTTGGTGAACCAATAAATCCTGAGGCGTGGATGTGGTATTTTAAAACTATCGGTAATTCAAAATGCCCCATAGTTGACACTTGGTGGCAAACAGAAACTGGTGGCATTCTCATCTCTCCGCAAACAGGAGCTATAGCTTTAAAGCCTGGGTCTGCTACAAAACCGTTTTATGGTATTAAACCAGCTATTATTGATAAAGATGGAAATGAGATTAAAGGAGCGGGAGAAGGAAGACTATGTATTTCACAATCTTGGCCAGGACAAATGAGAACAGTTTACGGTGATCATCAAAGATTTATAGATACGTATTTTTCTCAATTTGATGGAAAATATTTTACTGGCGATGGATGTAGAAGAGATAAGGATGGATATTATTGGATTACTGGTAGAGTTGATGATGTTATAATAGTTTCTGGTCATAATTTAGGAACAGCTGAAATTGAAAGTGCTTTTGTAGCACATCCAAAAGTAGCTGAAGCAGCAGTTGTAGGGTATCCACATGACATTAAAGGTAACGGATTATATTGTTATGTTACTCTGAATGCAGGAGAGTCTGGAACAGGAGACTTAGAGAGAGAATTAAAACTTTGGGTAAGAAAACAAATAGGGCCTTTGGCAACACCTGATTTGATTCATTTTTCTCCTGGTCTTCCAAAAACAAGATCTGGAAAAATTATGAGAAGAATATTAAGAAAGATTGCTGCAAATGAGCATGATCAATTAGGTGATACAACAACATTGGCAGATCCTAGTGTAGTTGATAGTTTGGTTGAAAACAGAAAAAATATCTAAAATTTTATTCTTTCATTAAATTCTTTTATTACAACATTCCATTTTAAAATCACAGAGTTGAGAACTATCTTACGATCTAAATTTTTTAAATCTTCAGCAATTGGTGCCCACTGATATAATGATAAAGCACTAGGATTAAATGGTAAATCAATATGATAATTATCCCAATCAATATTCTGTAATCTATCATCAAAGCTTTTTTTCGCTTTTTCTATAATTTCAATTGGCATTTTATTTGAAGTTTCATCATCCAAAATCTTTAAAAAAATTTCTTTTGCCTTTTCAGTCTCTTGGTAATTAAAATTCGATTTCAATTTTGAAAATGTAAAAAATGTTAAATCCTGAAGGGCAACAGCATAAATATTCCACTTTGCTAAGTTAACTGAGTCCATAAATGTATCGTTTTCGAAGTGAAGGACATACCTTGTCCCCATTCTTGTTTTAAGATAGCCATAAAGAGTAACCTGACACACCCATGCAGATTTTGTTTGAATGAAGCTTTCAAGTTGATCTAAGTTACTAATTTTCCCTTTTGGAACAAAAGCTTTGAACATGGCGAAAAGATAAGTTTTGAAATCGTGCCAAGTTAAATCTCTCCATGTTAATTTATATTTCCCCATAAAAAACCCTATTTTTGACACTTATAACTAGAAAACGCTAGTAAATGTACCAATTTTAACACTTTAAATCTATTTCATAATGGTTATGGTTTTGGCCAGTTATAACTAAAAAGAGAGAGGTATAAATGTCAAAACAAGAACAACATTGGGGGAAATCTAAAGCTTTGCTAATTATGACGTTAGCAATTTGGTTTGTTTTCTCAATTGGCATCTTCCTATTCGGGGCTGAAATGAACGAAGTTACGGGACCGTTTGGTTATCCGTTAACTTATTGGTTCACTTGTCAAGGTTCTCTTGGAATTTTCGTAATCCTAATTTTCTGGTTTGCGAATAGACAAGAAAAGATTGATGAAGAGTTCGGCTTTAGTGAAAGAGGAGATGACTAATGATTAAAGGTAATTTTATAGACAATTTACCTAAGGTTTATGGAATCTATACAGGTGGTTTTTTGGGTTTCATAATCATTATGTCAATTGCCGAGCAGATGGGTATGACAGCGAAAACAATCGGTATTTGTTTCGTTGCCTTCACAGTAGCCATCTATGCTATAATTGGTTATCTATCACGTACAGCTCAAGCTGATGCTTACTACGTAGCTGGAAGACAAGTACCAACCGTGTTCAATGGAATGGCGACTGCAGCAGACTGGATGTCTGGTGCATCATTCGTTGCAATGGCAGGTGGTATTTACTTTAAAGGTTACGGGTATATGGCGTTACTTGTAGGTTGGACTGGTGGGTATGTATTAGTTGCATCTTTATTAGCACCTTACCTAAGAAAATTTGGCTGTTACACAGTCCCAGATTTTATTGGTACAAGATATGGTGGTAATTTAACTAGGTTTCTTGCAGTAGTAGTTTTAACTGTTGCTTCATTTACCTATGTGACTGCACAAATTAACGCTACAGGTACAATTGCATCTGTTGCACTTGATATTCCATTTCAATACGCTGTATACGTTGGATTAGTAAGTATCTTATTATGTTCAATGTTAGGTGGTATGAGAGGAGTAACTTGGACACAGGTAGCTCAATATATCGTACTAATCATAGCTTACTTATTACCAGTATTCTGGATCAGTAACAAAATGGGTGCAGGTTTCTTCCCGCACTTCATGTTAGCTGATGAAGTAGCTAGAATTGGTGAACTTGAACAGCAATTTGGTTTTGTTGCAAACTCAAAAGAGAATCTTGCATTGGTGCCAAAAGGCTTAGCTGGAATAACTAAAGCTCACTCAGCGGTTAATGCTACACCTTGGGCATTTATTTCATTAGCACTAGCGATGATGATGGGAACAGCTTCATTGCCTCACGTAATGATGAGATATTTCACTACTCCAAGTGTAAAAGCAGCTAGAAAATCAGTAGGTTGGTCATTATTCTTTATCTTCCTACTTTATTCTTCTGCTCCAATGTTAGCGACACTATCTAAATTGTCATTGATTGATCCGTCATTACCAACAGGTATTATCGGTAAATCAATTGCAGAAGTTCAATCAATAGATTGGTATCAAAACTGGAACCAAGCAAACTTAATGTTTGTAAGCGACTTTAACGGAAATGGAACTCTTGAATTGAATGAGTTTTTCATGGGTGGTAAAGCCGTTGTGTTAGCAACTCCAGAAATAGCTGGATTACCATATGTAATCTCAGGTCTGGTTGCTGCTGGAGGTATGGCTGCTGCCATGTCAACAGCCGATGGTTTGATTCTAGCAATTGCAAACGCAATCTCACACGATGTTTACTATAAGATCATCGATCCAAAAGCTGAGACTGCTAAGAGACTAGTTGTTGCAAGGGTATTACTTGTAGTAATTGGTTTTGCTGGAGCAACTATTGCAGCAATGGAGATCCAGGGTATCTTAGGTTCAGTAATTTGGGCTTTTGACTTTGCGATGTCTGGATTGTTCTTCCCACTGGTACTTGGTGTATGGTGGAAGAGAGCTAATAGAGAAGGTGCGATAGCTGGTATGGCTTTAGGATTAATTTCTGGTGCTGGTTACCTAATTTGGGTAAGAAACGGCGGAAGTGGATTCTTAGGTATTACACAGTTAACGTTTGGTATCTTTGGTTCAGCAGTAAGCTTAGTATCTATGGTTGTGGTAAGTTTAATTACTTCAGAACCTAGCGCTGCTACACAAAAAATGGTTGATGAGGTTCGAGTACCATCAGGTAAATCGATCCTTGGCAAACAACACTAAAAAAACTTTATAAGGGGCGATTAATTTCGCCCCTTTTAATTCACTTTATTATCCAATATAAATTTTAAATGTCCGCTAACTTTCATCCATTAGTCTATATAATCGATTATGTTTTAGGAGTAGTGATGTGGACTTTAATAGGTAGAGTAGCAATGAATATCTTCCAAAGAGAGGATTCTCAATTTTTTTTTATGAAAGTATTTGTAAAATTCACAAACCCTTTAATTCGGATTTTCAAACCTTTGACACCCTCATTTATTATTCAACCTTTAGTTCCTTTATATGTTGCTTGGTTTTTTTTTATGATAAGATTTTACTTAATGCCATGGGTTTTGGGTTATTCTGTAATGGGTATGTTGTCTTTTCCTTTAGAAAGTGAAATTTCGAGACAAATTTACCAATTTTTTAATTCAATTAAATTTTAAAAATTGATACTAGTTAAACTAGTTTTCAATGAAAAAAATACAAATTTCACCATCAATATTATCAGCTGATTTTAGTCAGCTGGGTAATGAAATAAAAAGACTAGAAGAAGGTGGAGCTGACATGATACATGTGGATGTAATGGATGGTCATTTTGTTCCTAATTTAACTATAGGACCACCTGTAATTAAATCGTTAAAAAAAAACTCTAAACTAATTTTCGATGTTCATTTAATGATTTCTCCAGTGCATAAATATATTGAAGCTTACTCAGATGCAGGAGCTGACATCATTACAATTCACCCTGAAGCAACAAAAGATCTTGGATCCTCAATTTTAAAAATAAAAAATTTAAAAAAAAAAGTTGGCGTATCTTTGAATCCTGCAACTCAGATAGATATCATTACTGATTTTTTAAAAGATATCGATCTCGTGTTAATAATGAGTGTCAATCCAGGATTTGGAGGGCAAAAATTTATGCCCGATGTTTTAAAAAAAATTAAAGATTTAAAAAGAATCCAGAGTGAAAGAAAAATTGATTTTGATATTGAAATTGATGGTGGAATAAATTTTGATAACTGCAAGTCAGCAATAGAAGCAGGTGCAAATATCCTTGTCTCTGGTACCACAATTTTTAAAAGTAATAATGGAGATATTAAAAAGAATATTGAATTATTAAAATCAAAGTAATTTCATGATTTATATCAATCGTTTTTTTTTTGGTATTTTTAATCAATTAAGAAAACTTTATCTAAATTCAAATTTTTACGATAAAAAAATTTCCAAAATAGATTATGAAGATTTTAATTATAAACCTAGCCCTCATTTACTTTCATCTTTGATAAAATATCAAAAAAAAAAATTTAATATTGAGGAATTTTCCTTGAATGAAATCTGGGAGAAAAATAACCTTAGCTATAAAGAATTTAAAAACTTACATAATTTTTATTGGTTTTTTAGTCTTGATTTGAAGTCATCAAAATTAACAACACAATCTATTATTTCTAGTTGGATTAGAAAATATGAAAAGTATGATGATAAGAGTTGGGAATTTGATTTAACAGCAAAAAGAATTATAGCATGGTTATCATGTTATAATCTTACGTATGAAAATAGTCAGGAGATTTACAGAAAAAATTTTAATAAAATAATCCAAAAGCAAACTAATCATTTAATATATGAAATAAACAATTCTAGAGAAATAAATGATAAATTGATTGGTTGTGCTTCAATTATACTTGTAGGTCTTTGTTATAGAAATGAAAAAAATTATCTGTCATTTGGTACATCATTATTAAAAAAAATATCTAAAAAAGCTTTGGACAATCTTGGTTTTCCAAAGTCAAGAAGTATTAAACAATTAATTTTTTATCTGAAATATTTTATTTTAATAAGAGAATGGTTTAAAGAATCTGGAACAATCGTTCCAGAACAAATAGATGAAACGATTTACTATCTCGGACAAGGTTATGCTTTTTCTCAGCAAGGCACATCAAAAAGTTTTCTATATAATGGTAATAACAATTATGACCATACTGATTTTGAAAATTATTTAAAAAGATTAGGTTATATATTCAAAAATGATCAATGTGAGCTTGGTGGTTATATAAAACTTCAAAATAAAAAGATTTGTCTAACTATGGATGCAGGATCGTCTCCAAATGTTAAATATTCAAAAGATTATCAATCAGGAGCATTATCTTTTGAGATAATTTCTAACGGAAAAAAATTAATTAGTAATTGTGGTTATTATAAAATAACCAAAAATCAGCTAAACCAACTGTCAAAATCTTCTGCAGCTCACAATACATTGATAATTGACGATAACTCTTCTTGTAAATTTTTTCATTCAAAAAAAAATTGGTTAATAAAAAAAGGATTAAAAGTAACAAGAAAAGATCTGACATTTGAAAAAAATTATTGGAAAATTGATGCATCACACGATGGATACTTTCAAAAGTATAAGTCGATTCACGAAAGAAAAATTGAATTTCTACCTGAACAGATGAAATTTATTGGTTTAGATAAAATAATAAAAAAAAAATTTAATCACAATTATAAATTTGATATTCGTTTTCACGTTGAGCCAACAGTAAAACTTATGAAAACACAAGATAATAAAACAATTCTAATAGAGTTAAGAGATGAAGGTTGGAAATTTACTTGTGATAATTATTATATAAATATTGATAATGGTCTTTATTTCGGTAATAAGAATTCTTTTACAGAAAATCAAAATTTTTTTATAACTGGTATTTCAAATTATCAGATAGAGGAAATAAAATGGGAAATAAGTAAAATATAATGAAAAGAATACGATCAGCTATTATTTCTTTATCGGACAAAACAAATCTTAAATCTCTTTTACACTCACTAAAAAAAAATAATATTAAATTAATAAGCTCAGGAGGTACTTACAAAGCTATACAAAAATATGGCTTTAATTGTTTAGAAGTTTCAAAATATACAGGAACAAATGAAATATTGGATGGTAGAGTAAAAACATTACATCCAAAAATTCATGCAGGAATTTTACATAAAAGGAATAATAAGAAACATTTAAAAGAAATCAAAAGTAATAATTACGAAAGTATAGACTTAGTAATAGTAAATTTTTATCCATTTGAAAAAATTTTAGAGAAAACAAAAAATCCTGAAAAGATCATAGAAAATATTGACATCGGGGGACCATCATTAGTGAGGGCTGCAGCTAAAAATTATAATGATGTTACAGTAATTTCATCTATTGAAAACTACTCTGAATTAATAAATGAGTTGAATACAAATAAAGGAAAAACTTCTCTTAACTTTAGAAAAAAAATGTCAAGAATAGCTTTCTCAGAAACTGCTTATTATGACTCTGTTATAGCTAGTTATTTTGATAATAGTTCAAAAATTTTCTTTCCAAAGAAAAAAACTATTTATGGTAATCTGATAGAAACTTTAAGATATGGAGAGAATCCTCATCAACTAGGCGCCATATATTCAGAAAATAAAAATTTTAAAGTAAATAAAATTCATGGTAAACCACTAAGCTACAATAATTATAATGACATATTTTCAGCTTTAACAATCTCTAAAACTCTACCTCGAAATACTGGAACAGTGATTGTAAAGCACGCAAATCCATGTGGAGTATCGATAATTAAGAATAACTTAAAAAGTTATCAGTCAGCGCTTGAATGTGATCCCGTAAGTGCTTTTGGAGGTATAGTTTTGTGTAATTTTAAAATAAACAAGAATTTAGCTCTTGAACTGAATAAAACATTTTTAGAGGTAATTATAGCAAAAGGTTTTGATTTAAGTGCTTTGAAAATATTGAAATCTAAAAAAAATTTAAGATTAGTAGACTCATCTAATTATCTTCAAAATTCGTTTTTAAAATTCAATTCTGTAGATAATAACTTTTTAACACAAACAGAGGACAAAACTGTTTTTTCAAAAAAAAATTTAAAAATTGTATCTAAAAAAAAACCAAGTAAATCTCAATTAGAAAATCTTATTTTTGCTTTTAATGTTTGTCGTCACGTGAAATCAAATGGAATAGTTTTAGCAAGTGATATGTCAACAGTTGGCATTGGATCAGGACAACCCAGCAGACTTGACAGTTGTAGAATAGCTGTTTCTAAAATGCAAAAATATATAAAATCAAAAAAAGATGTGGTAGCTGCTTCAGATGCCTTTTTTCCGTTTGTGGATGGTGTTGAAAAACTTATTCAAAATGGCATTTCTGCTGTAATTCAGCCAGAGGGATCAATTAGAGATAAAGAAATTATAAACTTTGCTAATGCAACAAAAACTATTCTCGTTTTTTCAAAAACAAGGCATTTCAAACATTAGTTATTTTGTCAATTTTTGCTGCCAATATAAAATCATTTTCAGATAAACCTTCAATTGCATGAGTTGTGATACTAATTTTAGCATATCCCCATCCAAACAAAATTTCTGGGTGATGTCCCTCATCCTCCGATATTTCACCAACTTTATTAATAAAATTTTGACTTTCTAAAAAATTTTTAAAATTAAATTTTTTTTCTAAAAAAAAAATTTCTTTTTCACCTTTAACTATTTCCCAACCATCTACTTTTTTTTGATATTTATGGATTTCAGAAATATCAAATGGGGTTACTCCGCCCTCGCACGGTACACATTTTTTCTCTATTAAATCACTCATAATATTTGGAGCGGGCAAAGGGGGTCGAACCCTCGACCTTCTCGTTGGCAACGAGACGCTCTACCACTGAGCTATGCCCGCACATGAAACAATATAGTCAGTCGTTTTTTTTAATTCAAGCAATAATAATTATGATATAACTCTAAATTATGAAAAAAGAAGATTTACCCAAATTAGTGCCTGTTTTTCCTCTAAGTAACTTTATAATTTTTCCTAAAACGAGTGTTCCATTGAATATCTTTGAACCTAGATATATAGAAATGATAAATGATAGTATGAAATCAAACAAACTTATTGGAATGATTCAGCCCAAAACTTTAAAAAATCAAGATGATTATTCTCCAGACTTACACGAAATTGGGTGTCTTGGGAAAATAGTTAATTTTAAAGAAACTGAAGATAAAAGATTTCTCATTGAAATTAAGGGTTTAATAAGATTCCAAATATTGCAAGAAATAAAATCAAATAAAAAATACAGAGAATGTAAAATTAATTATGAAAATTTTTATAATGACTTAACTGAAACAAAAATGGACCTAAAATTTTCAGATCTTGAGTTAATATTTAAAGATTTGAGAACACTTTTTGAAAAACGAGGCTTTATTATTAATTGGAAAGCCCTAGAAAAACAAAGTCTTGATGAAACAATAAATGCCCTAGCTATGGCCTCACCATTTACTCTTGAAGAAAAGCAAGTTTTATTAGAAGCAAAGAATCTCGAAACAAGAAAAACTAAAATCGCAGAGATACTCAGTACTTACACCTTTGATAATTACGACAATAAAACCTTACAATAAATACAAAAATTGACTAAGAAAAATCTTCTAAAATATTAAATAAATCTTCGAAATTCTTATGTGAATAGTAATACTTATCAGTCCCATGAATTCCTTTTACTTTTAATTTGTTTCCAATTGACTCAATTGCAAAGTCATTACATTCATTCATTGTTGGTAATAATTCGGGATAAAATTTTCTAATTTGCTCAGTAAAAAAAATATCTTCAATCTTAGAGGTTATAATCTTATTTTTACAAAGTTCTTTCATTAATTTTTTATCTCTAAAACTAAATCCTCCATTCATTATAAATTTATCTTCATTTTCAAAATCCACACAAACTGCTCCTAACATTGATAACGAAGGAAATTCACTATCTGAAATATTTCTCAAAATTAAAGAGTCGGATTGAAAAACTAAAACCCGCTCCTCTCTTATGCTATTCCATAATAATGGGCTTCTCAAAAGGTCAGAATATTCTAATAAGTTAATTTTTGATTTATTTATTACTGCTGTATATGGAATATTTCCAAATTCATTTTTTACG
>CACPCD010000020.1 GCA_902632315.1 uncultured Pelagibacteraceae bacterium | reverse complement strand
AGCAATGAATGATAAACAATTGATTGAATTAAGAAGAAGTAAAATGGGAATGGTTTTTCAAAGTTTTGCATTACTCCCTCATAAAACAGTTTTAGAAAATATTGCATTTCCTCTGCAGATAAAAGGTGGAAAGACTGACGACAGTATTAAAAAGGCCATGGAAATGGTTGAGCTAGTAGGCTTAAAAGGTAGAGAAAATTATTTTCCTCGAGAATTATCAGGAGGTCAACAACAAAGAGTTGGAATTGCTAGATCTTTAGCTGTTGAACCAGATATTTGGTTTTTGGATGAACCTTTTTCTGCCCTAGATCCATTAATAAGAAAAGAAATGCAAGATGAATTTTTAAGACTTCAAGGTGTTCTTAATAAAACAATTCTTTTTATCACTCATGATTTTGATGAAGCCTTAAGACTCGCGGATAGAATTGCAATTATGAAGGATGGTTTAATTGAGCAACTGGATACTCCAGCAAATATTGTTTTAAACCCAAAAACTGAGTACGTAAGAAAATTTACTGAAGAGGTACCTAGAGAAAAAGTATTGAAAATAGAAGCAATAATGGATTCTTCTGTTAATGAAAAAGAGTCAAATAGCATTAGTGTTTCAAAAGATGCTATTATTGAAACTGTAGCAGAAAAAATATTGAGTCAAGAAAAGCCAGTAAATGTTTTAGACTCAAATAACAATGTAATAGGAAGTGTAAAGCCTTCTAAAATAATTCAAACAGTTTTTAGGACTGCGAAAGAAAAATGATATGATGGAAATTATTAATAGATATCCTAAAGCCATACAATGGGCCTTTTTGTTTATTATTTTTTTTGGTCTTTGTTATGCTATTCAAATTCCAGAAGGATATGAATTTGCTAAAGCTGGAACAGAATTTATAGACAAAGATAAATTAGACCAAACCAAGTACAGTGTTTTTTGGAGATTGCCAGCATTTATTGCTTGGATGCCAGGATGGATTAATGACTCAGTCTATTTTTTATTAAATGAATGGTTTCCAATAGAATACTTTGACTCAAGTATTCAAGAAACAAAATCCAGACCATTAGTTCTTCATATTACGAGATTAATTTCTAGCTCAATGCTTTTTTTAATCCAGTTCATTCGAGAAATTTTAATTGGAGGAGTTGATACTATAGTAGCGTTTACAAGCTGGGATTTTTTAAGCGCTAATCCTTGGGCTAAGTTGCCAGGTTTACCATGGACAATTGTTGCTGGAGGTGCAGTCTTGTTGGGTTACAAACTTAGCGGAAAAAATTTAGCAATATTCGCTGCCATAACAATGATATTTATTTCAGCTTTTGGTCAATGGAAACCGTCAATGCAAACTTTGTCATTTGTTTTAGTCGCTGCGCCAATATCTTTTGCTTTAGGTCTTGGATTTGGAGTTTGGGCATACAGAAGTAAAAGAGTAGAAAATTTTTTAAATCCTCTTTTAAATGTTGCGCAAACAATGCCTCATTATTCTTACCTTGTGCCTATAATGGTTTTATTTGGAATTGGTGATCATGCTGGAGCAATCGCAACAATTATTTTTGCTACACCTCCAATGGTGAGGTTAACTTTATTAGGTTTAAGAAAAGTTTCACCAGAAGTTATTGAGGCAGGTAAGATGAGTGGCTGTACCGACTATCAGTTGTTATCTGAAGTTTTAATTCCCACAGCAAGAAGAGACATTTTAATAGGTGTTAATCAAGTTATTATGCAATGTCTAGCAATGGCTGTAATAGCTTCATTTATTGGCGCTAAAGGTCTTGGATGGAATTTATTACTTGCATTAAATCAATTAAGAATTGGTCTAGCACTTGAGGCAGGGGTATGTATTACATTGATTGCTGTTTTGTTGGATAAATTATCGTTAGCATGGGCAAATAAACAAAAAAACTATTTTGAGAATCCAACGGATTTTGAAAAAAATAAGTATCTTTATATTTTTGGAGGTATTGTTGTTATCGGTTATGCATTTTCTTTTTTGGGAACTTTTTTATTTAAAGAGGGTTTTAATTATTTTTTTATTGTTCCACATAATAAAGGAATTTCTACAGAGGCTTTTTGGAACGCAGGTGTAGATTGGGTATTAGCAAATTTTTTTGATACGCTAAAAATCTTTAATACTTGGTTAATAGTTGACGTATTAATACCTATGAAAAATGCATTTTTGCGAATGCCCATTGTTGCTACATTTGTTTTATTTATGGGTGCGGGTTACATAATTGGTGGAATTAGATCTGCTTTAGTTGTTGGGAGCTTTACTTTATTTATAGCTTTAACAGAATGGTGGGATAGAGCATTAATTACAATGTACATGGCAACTTTTGGTGTAATAGTGTCTGGAATACTTGGAATAACGATTGGAACTTTAAGTGCTCAAAATAAAACTAGCTCAAGAATAACCTTAGGTGTTTGCGATACCCTTCAAACTTTTCCGTCCTTTGTTTATTTAATTCCAGTAATAATGCTTTTTGGTGTTACAGATACATCTGTCTTAATAGCAGTGGTGGTTTATGCAACAATTCCAGCAACAAGATATACCATAGAAGGATTAAGAAGTGTTCCAACAGCTTTACACGATGCTGGATCTATGTCTGGTGTAACAAGATTACAAAGATGGCTCAAAATAGAATTACCATTAGCGTTTCCTCATATGATGTTGGGAATAAATCAGACAGTTGTCTTTGCATTATTTATGGTGATTATTGGTGCTATGATCGGAACTACTGATTTAGGACAGTACATTTTGAAAGCTTTATCTGACAGACAAGGGACTGGAAATGGTTTGATGCTTGGCTTATGTGTTGCATTTATTGGATTAGCTGTTGATAATCTAATAAGAACTTGGGCAAATAAAAGAAAAAAACTTCTAGGTTTAGATTAGAATTAAATGAAAAAAATTTTAATTATTGGTGGTGGCGCCATGGGTTCTGCTTTCACTTTTCCATGTCTAGAAAATAATAATAGCGTCACAATTACAGAACCATATAGTAAAGTATTTATTAGAAATCTCTCATCAAAAAATAAATATCATTCAGCTTTAAAAATTAATCTTCCAAAAAAATTAAAATTTAAAAAATTTTCTGACGATTTGCTGAGAGAAAAGTATGATTTAATTGTAATAGCGCTTAGCCTTTCCGGAATTGATTTTATTGGAAAGCAATTAAGAAATCTCAATATAAAAACTCCTATTCTAGTTCTTACAAAGGGATTGAAATATGAAAAAAAAACTAAAAAAATTTTAACAATTTCAGAACTATTAAAGAAAATTTATAATATATCTAATATTTCTATTTTAAAAGGACCCTGTTTAGCTAAGGAGCTAGCAAGAAAAAATCAAACAAGCGTTATTGTTGCAAGTAAAAATATTAATTTAGCTAGAAGAATTGGTAAAATGATTTCAACTAAATACTACTTGGCAGAGTTTTCTAAAGATATTATTGGAGTAGAAGTTTGTTCAGCAATAAAAAATATATATTCAATGATTATCGGAGCTGGACAAAGTTTGAATGCATCATCAAACTTATTTCAAAAGTCAGTTATGGAAATGATTTATCTAACCAAATTTTTTAAGGGTAATCATGAAACTACCTTGGGTCTTGCCGGAGTTGGCGATCTATATGTAAGTGCCGCTGGAGGAAGAAATAGTAAAATGGGAAGTTTTTTAGGAAAAGGATTTACTTTTAAAACAGCAAAAAAAAAATTTATGCCTAACGACACTGTTGAAGGGGAGCAGCTTGCAAGAGAGATAGCTCCCTTTATTCTTAAAAGAATTGAAAAAAAAAAGATTCCACTAATGGTTAATTTGTTGAAAACAATAATTAGTAATAAAAAACTAAAAATTAAAGTTTAAAATAAACCTTCTATTTCACCTTTTTTATTTAGTTTAATCGAGTCAGCCGCAGGAACTCTTGGCAATCCAGGCATCGTCATAATTGCTCCACATACAACTACTATAAATTCAGCACCTGAAGAAAGTCTTATTTCTCTAATTGGTAAGGCGTGTCCAGTTGGAGCGCCTTTTAAGTTTGGATCAGTAGAAAAACTATATTGAGTTTTTGCCACACAAATTGGGAGATCACCATAACCAGATTCCTCAAAATTTTTTAATTGATCCCTGATTTTAGTATCAGCTATAACTTCATCAGCTCTATAAATCTCTTTTGCTATTGTTTCTATCTTATTGAATAATGAAGCTTTGCTCTCGTATAAAAATTTAAATTTAGATACATTTTTTTCACATAAATCAGATACGTGAGCTGCCAATTCTTTTGTTCCATCTCCACCATTTGCCCAATGAGTACAAAGACAAGCTTTTACTCCTAAACTATCACAAAAATCTAATAAAGATTTTACTTCCTTGTCAGTATCTTTGATAAAATGATTTACCGCAATAGCGACAGGTAAGCCAAATTTTTTTACGTTTTCAATATGTCGCTCAAGATTTACCAATCCTTTTTTTAAAGCATCTACATTCTCATTTTTTAAATCATCTTTTGCAATACCACCATGCATTTTTAAAGCTCTGATAGTTGCAACAATTACAACACAACTTGGTTTAAGATTTGACTTTCTACATTTTATGTCCAAAAATTTTTCTGCACCTAAATCTGCACCAAAACCAGCTTCGGTCACAACATAATCCGCAAGTTTTAAGCCAGCCTTAGTTGCAATCACTGAATTACATCCGTGCGCAATGTTAGCAAATGGTCCACCATGTATTATTGCAGGATTGTTTTCTAAAGTTTGTGTTATATTTGGTCTTATTGCCTCTTTAAGTAAAACAGTCATAGGACCATGAGCATTTAAATCTTTTGCATAGATTGGTTTTTTTTCTCTAGTGTAAGCAACTGTTATATTTCCAATTCTTTTTTCCAAGTCTTCAAGATTATTTGCAAGACAAAAGATAGCCATTATTTCTGATGCTACTGTTATGTCGAAACCATCTTCTCTTGGAAATCCATTCGCAACTCCTCCAAGATTAATATTTATAGATCTTAAAGCTCTATCATTCATATCCATGACCCTTTTCCAAACAATTCTTCTAACGTCTATATTTAATTTATTTCCCCAGTAGATGTGGTTGTCGATTAGAGCAGACAAAAGATTATGAGCAGAGGTAATTGCATGAAAATCACCAGTGAAATGAAGATTTATTTGTTCCATGGGAACTACCTGGGCATACCCCCCTCCTGCAGCTCCACCTTTCATTCCAAAAGAAGGACCAAGACTTGGTTCTCTGAGACAAACAATTGATTTTTTTCCTATTTTATTTAAACCGTCGTTAAGACCTACAGAAGTTGTAGTTTTACCCTCTCCAGCAGGAGTTGGCGTTATTGCTGTAACTAAAATTAATTTCCCGTCAGGTTTATTTTTTAGCGTATTTAAATATTCCAAGTTAACTTTTGCAATATGTCGACCCATAGGACTAAAGGCTGAACTTTCATCAGGCACATTTACTTTTGCTAAAATTTCCTTTATTGGAAGCATTTTTGCTTCACGAGCAATTTGAATATCTGATTTTATGTCGCTCATTGAATCTTATAAAAATTATAAAAAAACTGGTCGATTAGTATCTCTTTTTAGAGCCTTTGGAAATATCTAAAAATTATATATAAAAAAAATATGAACTATTTATACTCATTATTATAAAATTCAATCATGCAAAAATATTCAGTTTTTAGTTTGGTAAAAAATGCTCTCTCAAATCACGAAAATTGGGACTTGGCCTGGAAAGACCCAACTCCAAAAAAAGAGTATGATGTTGTAATTATCGGTGGTGGAGGGCATGGCCTTGCAACTGCTTACTATTTAGCTAAAGAGCACAATATTACTAATGTAGCCATAATTGAAAAAGGTTGGATAGGTGGGGGAAACGTGGGTCGAAACACAACAATAATTAGATCAAATTATATGCACGATGATAATGCATTGTTCAGTGAGTTTGGGATGGATCTTTGGAGAAAAATGAGCCAGGATTTAAACTATAATGTAATGTTTTCTCCAAGAGGAATAATCAATCTTGCTCACTCAGATGCACAAATGAATATTTACGCTCGAAGAGGAAATTCGATGAGATTAAATGGAATTGATGCAGTTCTTTTAAATAGAGAACAGGTCCAAGAAATTATTCCTATGGCTGACTTCTCAGAGAATGTTAGATTTCCAATTTTTGGAGGACTCATGCAACCAAGTGCTGGAACAGCCAGACATGATGCTGTTGCATGGGGTTATGCGCGTCAAGCGGACTCAATGGGAGTAGATATAATTCAAAATTGTGAAGTTATTGGATTCGACATTTCTGCTGGAAAAATTAATGGAGTGAGAACTTCTCGAGGAGATATTAAAGCAAAAAAAATTGGATTATGTGTTGCAGGCAGTACAAATATACTAGCTGAAAAATTGAATATGACATTACCTATTGAGACACATCTGCTTCAAGCATGCGTTTCAGAGCCGGTAAAACCAGTTTTAGATAAAGTTGTTACATTTGGGGCAGGACATTTTTACATTAGTCAATCAGATAAAGGTGAAATGGTAATGGGTGGTGATTTAGATGGTTATAATAGCTATGCACAAAGAGGTAATCTTCCTACACTTCAGCATGTTCTTACAGAGGGAATAGCAATGATGCCATTCTTAAGTAAACTAAAAATGTTAAGGACTTGGGGTGGAATAATGGACATGTCCATGGATGGTTCACCAATTATAGATAAGACACATATCGAAGGCTTATATTTAAATTGTGGTTGGTGCTATGGTGGTTTTAAGGCGACACCGGCATCTGGCTGGACTTTCGCACATACAATAGCTCAAGATAGAGTTCATGATTTAAATGCTGGATATAGTTTAAATAGATTTAATACTGGTTACCTTTTAGATGAAAAGGGATTAGGCACAAAAACCTGGATTTCATAAATGCTTCATATCAAATGTCCACATTGTGGGATGAGATCTCAAAATGAATTTTCTTATGGTGGAGATGCTAGTGTTAAAAGACCTCAATTAGGAAGTGAAGTATCTGATCAAGATTGGGATAATTTCGTTTATAATAGAAAAAGTTTAAGAGGAAAACATTGGGAGCTTTGGCAACATTTATCTGGTTGTCGGCAATGGATTAAAGTTGAGAGAGATACAGCTACTCATGAAATTTTTAAAACTTTAAAGGCTAGTGAGGAAATTTCGTAATGTCACAAGATTTTAGGTTAAAAGATGGTGGTTTAATTAATAGAGATAAAAAGATCTCGTTTAAATTCAATGGTAAAAAATATTTTGGATATGAAGGTGATACTTTAGCATCCGCTTTGATAGCTAACGGAGTTCATTTAGTTGGTAGAAGCTTTAAATATCATAGACCAAGAGGTTTTTTTGGAGCAGGCGTAGATGAACCATATGCAATTATTCAACTTTATAGAAATGGTGAAACTGAACCAAATATTAAAGCTACAGAACAAGAACTATTTGAAGGTTTAGAGGCAACAAGTGTTAACTGCTGGCCAAGTGTAAATTTTGATATAGGTGCAATAAATAACTTTTTAAAAATATTTCTCCCAGCAGGCTTTTATTATAAGACTTTTATGTGGCCAAAAAGTTTTTGGTATAAAATTTACGAACCGTTTATTAGGAAAGCTGCTGGCTTAGGAACCGCTTCAATTAAACATGATAAAGAGAGATATGAACACAAATATGAATATTGTGATTTGTTAGTTACTGGCTCTGGTCCGTCTGGATTAGCCAGTGCATACGCTGCTGCCAAAAATGGAGCTAGCGTTATTTTAGCTGAGGACAAATCTAGATTTGGAGGAACCTTATTAACTAATGATGTAAATATTGGAAATCAATCAGGAAAAGAGTGGGCTGAAAGTATTATCTCAGAACTTAAAGAGATGCCTAATGTTACTGTAAAAAATAGATCTCAAGTTTTTGGTTATTATGATCATAACATGCTAGTGATGTCTGAGAGAATAAGCGACCATTTACCAAGAACAAAAAAATTTCATCCTAAACAAAGACTTTGGTACATTAGAGCGAAAGAAGTTTTGATTTCATCCGGATCGATTGAGAGACCTATAGTATTTGGAAATAATGATACACCAGGTGTCATGTTATCATCTGCAGCTAAAGAATATATGAAAGTTTATGGAGTTTTGGTTGGCAAAAACCCTATTATATTTACTAATAACGATAGTGGTTACGAAACAGCTGTTGAGTTTAAGAAAAATGGAATTGATGCAACAATTTTAGATACAAGAATAAATCCTAAATCTGAAATTATTGATGAGGCGACAAATTTAGGCATAAAAATAAAATATTCATACGTAGTAGTGGCTGCCAAGGGTTATAAAAAAGTAAAATCAGCTGATATAGCTAAAATTTCGGATGACAAGGAAAAACTAGGTAGTATAGAAAATATTAAATGTGATTGTATTTGTGTATCTGGTTTCTGGACACCTACAATTCATTTAGCTTCACAATCTGGGAATAAAACTAAATTTGATGAAGATATTGATGCATTTGTTCCAGGATTATCAAAGCAAAATGAAAGGACATTAGGTGCTGCGAATGGAGTTTTTACTTTGGATGAAACTTTAAAAAGTTCTTTTGAGACAGGCTATAAGATATCAAAACAGATTACAAACAAAGAAAACAAAGTCTCATTTCCAAATGTGATTGAAAAAAAATCATCTGTCCACGATAAATTTTGGTGTGTACCTTTACCAAAAGGAAAAAATTATAAACGTTTTCTTGATTTTCAAAATGATGTTGCTGTTTCAGATATAGAAATAGCTCTTAAAGAAGGTTATCGTTCAATTGAGCATGTTAAAAGATATACCACTCTAGGAATGGCTACTGATCAGGGCAAAACAAGTAACCTAAATGGATTACAATTAGTCTCAAAAATAGAAAATAAAGTTGTGCCAGCAGTTGGACACACAACTTTTAGACCACCTTATTCACCGGTTTCGATAGGGGCTATTGTTGGGAGAGAAGTTGGTAAACACTCTAAACCCACTAGAAAATCTCCTATGCATTCATGGCATGAAAAAAATAATGCAGTTTTTGTTGATGCTGGTGTGTGGTTAAGACCTAGGTATTATAAACGAGGTAATGAAAATTTATTTGAGGCATCAAAACGAGAGGCAAAAAATGTAAGAACTAATGTTGGAGTTTGCGATGTAACCACTTTAGGAAAAATTGACATTAAAGGAGCTGATGCAACAGAATTACTTAATAGAGTTTATACTAATGCATGGTCAAAGTTACCAGTAGGTAAAGCAAGGTATGGAGTAATGTTGAGAGAAGATGGAATTGTTATGGATGACGGAACAACCACAAGAATTTCAGATAATCATTATCATATGACTACTACTACTGCGCAAGCAGCTAATGTTCTCTCACATCTAGAATATTATTTACAATTAGTTTGGCCAGAGTTAAATGTTAATGTAGTTTCAACGACAGAACAATGGGCAGGTGCTGCTATTGCAGGTCCTAAATCAAGAAATTTATTACAAAAATTATTCCCTAATTCAAATGTTTCAAATGATGGACTACCCTTTATGGGATACATGGAGGCAGATTTATTTGGAGTAAAGGCAAGAATTTTTAGAATTTCTTTTTCAGGCGAGCTTGCATATGAGGTAAATGTTGAGTCAGATAATGGGAATTTTATGTGGGAAAAAATCATTGAATATGGCGAAGAATTTAAGATCCAGCCTTATGGCACAGAGGCATTATCAACTTTAAGAATAGAAATGGGCCACGTTGCTGGTTCAGAACTTGATGGCAGAACAATACCCTATGATAATGCTCTTGAGGGATTATTGAGCAAAAAAAAAGATTTTATTGGCAAAAGATCTTTGAGCAGAAAAGCATTTACTGCAGACGATAGACAAAAAGTAGTTGGTGTAGTTCCTTTAGATAAAAAAACAAGTATTCCAGAAGGATCTCATTTAGTCAAAGACTCAAAAGCACCATTACCAAACCCTAAATTAGGTTATATTTCTGCATCATGCTGGAGTGTTGAGTACGATAATCCATTTTCATTAGCAATTCTAAAAGATGGAAAAAATATGATTGGACAAAAATTATTTGTTATGTCGCCACTAAAAAATAAAGTAATTCCTGTTGAAATAGTATCGTCTCACTATGTTGATCCAAAGGGAGAGAGAGTAAGATCATGAGTTCAGTTTCTGCTTTAGCAAATGTTCATATCGAAGGTCATTTTGGAGATTATGAAAATAAAAATAAAAATGAAATTTTAAAAATAAGTGAGTTAAAAAATTTATTAGTCGTTCAGATAGTTCAATACAAAAATTCAAGACTTTCACTAGATGAAATAAATATTAACGGTTTAAAACTAAAAAACTCATCTTTAAATGTAGTAAGTGATAAAGATACTAGAATTTTATGGAATGCCCCAAATAATTGGCTATTAGTTTCAAGCAAAAAAAGTTTATTGAATGAAATTTTGGAAGTTTTTAAAGAAGAAGATTTTGCTATAACAGATTTATCTCATTCAAGAGCTATAATTGAAATAGAAGGTGAAAAAGTAAAGGAAGTTTTAAAAAAAGGATGTCCATTTAATTTTAATGACTTAAAAAAAGATAATTCTGTTAACTCCATATATAACGGAATAGCTTTTACTGTTGATATGCTTGAAAGTAATCCCGATAAAGTAAGATTATTTGCCCTAAGAAGCTTTGGTGAGTCTTTGTATAACTCTATAACTGATGCATCACTTGAGTTTGGTTATAAATCGATTTAATCTCTTGTTGCAACATAAACACCTATTGAAGTTATTAAAAAACCCAAAAGGTCTAATCTAGTTAAATTTTCATTTAAAAAAAACCAAGCCATCAAAGCTGAGGTAGCTGGTATGAGAAAAAAAATTGAAACAGTTTTACTTGCTGAATTTTTTTTAATCAAAAACATTAAAATTGTAAATGCCCCGAAAGAAACAAGAAATATTTGATGACTCATAGCAATTAAAAAAGTAGTTGTAAAATCAATATATGGTTCAGTAAAAAAAATTATGAGCACAATATGAAATAAACATCCACCAATAGCTTGATAAAAATTACTTATTGTTAAAGGTAAATTATTACTTAATTTTTTTTGCCAAATAGTCGAGGCAGTAATTGAGATTAAAGCTATTATTGTAGCAACGAGACCTAAAAATGGGATGCTCTCCCCAATATCAAAACCTAATACTAAAGCTGCACCCAAGAAACCCAATAAAACTCCAAACCACTGCTTTAGAGTCACTTTTTCATTTAATATAGGACCACTTAATATGTTTGTTAGAATAGGTTGCAAAGTTACTATAAGAGCAGCTATACCAGCTGGCATTCCAATTGAAATAGAATAAAACACTCCACCTAAATAAAATCCATGA
>CACPCD010000019.1 GCA_902632315.1 uncultured Pelagibacteraceae bacterium | reverse complement strand
CAATTAATGTTGCTTTAGCAGAAAAGTGGGACATGGCTTTAGCTTATGGAGCTGGAAATTTCCACTCTGCAAATGCAGCTGAATTTGCAAAAAATGTGACTGAAAAAAGTGGAGGTAAATTAACGATTGTAACTCACCCTGGTGGATCATTGTTCAAAGGTGGAGAAATCTTTCGAGCAGTTAGAACTGGACAAGCTCAAATTGGAGAGAGATTTATGTCTGCATTAGGAAAAGAGGATCCGTTGTTAGAGATAGACTCACAACCATTTCTGGCTACATCTTATTCTGATGCAATGAAGCTTTATAAAGCGTCAAAGGATGAGATTGTTAAAGAACTAGATAAAAAAGGTCTTGTGTTTTTGTATGCTGTACCATGGCCTGCACAAGGTCTTTATAGCAAAAAGGAAATCAACTCTGTAGATGATCTTAAAGGATTGAAGTTTAGAGCTTACAACTCAGCGACTATTAGAATAGCTGAACTTACTGGTATGGCTCCAACAAAAATTGAAGCTGCAGAAATAAGTCAGGCATTTTCTACTGGCGCTGTTGAAAGTATGATTACCTCACCAACTACAGGGAAGAACTCTAAGATTTGGGAGAATGGTGTAAAATACTTTTATGATATTGCAGCTTGGTTTCCAAAAAATATGATAATTGTAAACAAAGATGCTTGGAATAAACTAGATCAATCCACAAAAGATTTGGTTATGAAACAAGCAAAATTAGCTGAGAGAAAAGGTTGGCAATTATCAAAACAAGGAAATGTTGGTGATAAGAAAGCTTTAGCAGATGCCGGAATGGTAGTTGGAAAAGTTAATTCTTCCTTACAAGCTCATTTTGAAAAAGTTGGAGAGACGATGGCAAAGGAATGGTCTCAAAAAGCTGGATCAAGAGGGTCTGCTGTTTTATCAGCATATAAATAATTAAATCATTTATCCTAAGGCCATTTATAATTATAAATGGCCTTAATCATTTATGTTTAAATCATTAGATTCAACTTTGAATAAACTTTATAAGTTTTCTGGTTATATCGCTGCATTTTTTCTCATATTAGTGGCTGTTTTTATTTTAGTAGGTATTTCATCAAGAATTTTTGGATTTTATATAAGAGGTTTAGCTGAATATTCTGGTTACTGCATGGCAGCAGCATCTTTTTTTGCACTAGCTTTCACTTTTATTGAAGGAGGCCATATAAGGATAACTTTATTTTTAGAAAAACTTTCTGGAAATAGGAAAAGACTTGCTGAAATATGGTGTTTAACTATAGCAAGTTTTTTTTCAGGGTATCTAGCATTTTACTTCGTAAAAATGTTAATGATTTCTTATAAGTTTCAAGAACGAAGTGAAGGTGCAGATGAGATATTAATTTGGATACCTCAAACTTGTGTAGCTATTGGGTCGGTCATTTTTTTTATTAGTGTTTTTCATCAATTTATTTTGAGAATAATTAAAAAATGATTGAGATATTCTTAACAATTTTTTTTATTACTGTTTTATTGTTCTTTTTAGGTACTGGAATTTGGGTTGCATTAAGTATGGTGGGAGTATCTGCTATTGGAATGATGCTTTTTACTTCTAGACCGGTTGGAGACGCTATGGCAACAACTATATGGGGCACGGCATCATCATGGACTTTAACAGCGTTACCTTTATTTGTTTGGATGGGAGAAATTTTATTTAGAACAAGACTTTCAGAAAATTTGTTTAAAGGTTTATCTCCATGGATGCAAAAATTACCTGGAGGTTTGATTCATGTAAATGTTGTTGGATGTGCATTATTTGCAGCAATCTCTGGTTCATCTGCAGCCACAGTAGCGACTGTTGGAAAAATGTCTATTCCTGAGTTGAGAAAAAGAAAATATCCTGAAAAAATTTTATTAGGTAGCTTAGCAGGTTCTGGCACTTTGGGTCTGCTTATTCCACCATCAATTATTCTAATTATATATGGTGTTACTGTTCAAGAATCTATAGCAAAATTATTCATTGCTGGAATAATCCCTGGAATAATGATCGCTCTTATATTCATGTCCTACGTAATAATTTGGTCTTTAATGAATAAAAAAGATATGCCAAAAATTATTGAAGATTATTCATTTTTAGAAAAGATAAAAAGATCAAAGCAACTTTTGCCAGTAATTATTCTTATTCTTTCAGTAATAGGATCAATCTACAGTGGAGTAGCAACTGCTACAGAGGCAGCATCTTTAGGTGTTGTTGGAGCATTAATTCTATCTTATCTTCAAAAAAGTTTAACTTTAGAGACTTTTAAATCCTCTCTTCTTGGTGCAACAAAAACTTCTTGTATGATTGCTTTTATATTGGCTGGTTCAACTTTTTTGTCTTTAGCAATGGGTTTTACAGGACTTCCAAGAAACCTAGCTATTTGGATTGAAAGTATGGAACTTTCTCCTTATTTACTTATTTTTGTATTGATGGTTTTTTATATTATTCTTGGAATGTTTTTAGATGGTATCTCAGCTGTAGTTCTTACAATGGCGATTATTGAACCAATGATTAGACAAGCTGGTTTTGATATGATTTGGTTTGGTATTTTTTTAGTGATAGTAGTTGAAATGGCTCAAATTACTCCTCCCGTTGGTTTTAACTTATTTGTTTTACAAGGAATGGCAAATCGAGACATGGGGTATATTGCAAAGAGTGCGTTTCCGTTATTTCTATTAATGGTTTTAGCGGTTGTTTTAGTAGTTATTTTTCCTGAAATAGCCCTATGGATGCCAGAGCAAATGATTAAAAATATAAATTAATATTTAGATTCTTTTTTACCATCTATAACTGCTTTAAGTTCATCAAACTCTTTACAATTACAGTTCATTAACACTGCAAGTCTTTTTTGTGCAAGGTCCATTCTATTTGTAATAACGTATAGTTCGCCTAAATATTCATTTATCCCAACGTGATTTGGATTTATCTCTAAGCCCATTAAATAGTATATTTCAGCATCTTTCAAATTATCAACTTTTCTATTTGCAAAACCTAAATAATTAAGTGTATCTGGGTCAGCAGGTTTTTCCTTATTAGCTTTGTAAAGATATTTTAAGGCTTCTTTGTAAGTTTTTTTTGCTTTTTTATCTTTACCTTTTTTCTCGTATTTTTTTGCTTTTTTTATTTTGTTTACAGCAGAATCATAGGAGCTTAATTTTTTTACTTTACTGCTACTTCCTCCATCACTACCAGCACTAAATGCACTTGTATAAATTAGGATAAAAGAAAATATTAAAATTATTATTTTTTTCATAATTATTTAAATTTTTTTAATTCTGTTAATGTTTTAAGCTCCAAACCATTTTTGACCAGATTTTCTTTTATTGATCGTGCAGTGGCCAGCGAACTTTCATTATCACCATGTATACATACTGAGTCGATTTCGCAAGGTATTTGCTTTCCGCTGTGACAATTAAGTGACTGACTTTGAACCATCTTTAAAACATGGTTTTGAGCAATTTTTGGATCAGTTATTAAAGCATTTGATTTTTTTCTTGATACAAGGTTTCCATCATCTTCATAATTTCTATCTGCAAATATTTCACAAGCGATATTCATATCTAAACTTCTAGCAGCCTCTTGCATTTTAGACCCTGTTGGCACCAGATAAATTAAATCTTTGTTGATATCTTTTATTACTTTTGCAAGTATTAAAGACAGCTCCAAATCTTCACATGCCATATTATTTAATGCTCCATGAGGTTTTATATGAGTTACGTTTTCACCTTGATTTGAGGCTAATTTTTGAAGAATTTCATATTGATTTATAATGAGCTTTTTTATTTCTGCTGATGATAGATTCATTCTTTCTCTTCCAAAGTTTTCAGGATCATTAAAAGAGGGATGTGCACCAATACTGACGCCATTTTTTTTTGAAATCCTTATAACTTTAGTCATAGTTTCCTCATCACCTGCGTGATATCCACAGGCAACATTAGCAGAATTTACTATTTCGAGTAAATCTGGATCATGCTTGTCAGAATGATGTTTAGATTTCTCTCCTAAATCACAATTTATATTAATTTCCATAGTTTAAATAGTTGAAGTATAACATGGCATGATAAAAAATATATCAAATCTTGGTGACGCAGCTGCATACTGTGATTTTGGTAATGAAGTAGATAAAAAGACTAATTCGAATGTAATCAAATTTTTTAAAAGTATTAAAAATAAAAATTTTGATTTTATAAAGAATCTGACACCTTCATACAATAAATTGATAATTTCTTTTGATTTAAAAAAAACTAATTTTAGTAAAATTAAAAAATTAATTGAAAATATCGAAATCATTAAAGATGAAAAATTGTTGTCAAAACATATAGTGGTTCCAGTCTGTTGCGACTCCTCTTTCTCACTAGATATTGAACGAGTAGAAGAAAAACTTAAATTAAAAAAAAATGAAATTTTAGAAAATTTTTTTAGTAAAGAATATTTTTGCTATATGACAGGATTTGTAGCAGGAATGCCTTTTTTAGGAGATTTAGATAAAAATATGAGAGTAAAACGTTTAGAGACTCCAAGAGTAAAAGTACCCAAGGGTTCAGTTGGTATTACAGAACAATTTGCAAATGTTTACACATTCGAAAGCCCAGGTGGATGGAATATTATAGGCAACACACCTTTAGAAATTTTTAATGCCAATAATGAAAATGAGCCAAATCTGATAAACCCAGGAGACTCAATTTCTTTTAAAATGATAACGATTGAGGAGTTTAAAAAAATTAATGGAAATTAATTATTTTGAAGTATTACGTGCTGGTATAAACACAACGTTTCAAGATGAGGGAAGAAATAATCTTTATCATATTGGTATTCCTTTTAGTGGTGCAATGGATTATAGAAATTATTTAATAGCAAATAAGTTAGTAGGAAGTGAGTCTGGATCAGCAGTAATAGAATTCGCTCTACAAGGTCCGTTACTTAAATATAAGGGGAGCCAAATAAATATTGCAATTTCTGGTGATGTAAATTTTGAGTTAAAAAAGGGTAATAAAAAATTCCAAGGAAATTGTTATGAGAGCTATACTTTAGATAATAACGACGAGATAAATATTTTATCAACTAATAAATCAGTTTATGGATATCTTTCTATTAATGGAATATTTGACATAAAGTATCAGTGGGGTAGTTGTTCAGTAAATACTAAAGCTAATATTGGATCTAACTCAGGCAAGAAAATAAAAGATCTACAAAAAATAAATATTAAAAATATTCATAATAATTTTACTAAAAAAAAATTGGATTTTATAAACACCAAGATTGAAAATATTAGAGTAATCAAGGGCACAAATTTTAATTATTTTTCAGAAAAATCAAAAAAAGATTTTTTTTCTAAAGATTTTAATGTTTCAAAATTAACTGATCGGATGGGCATGAGACTGGAGGGGCCCAAGATTGAAAATATAGTAGACACTAATATAAAATCAGAAGGATTGCTTAAAGGTGTGATTCAAGTCCCGGCAGATGGAAATCCAATCATAATGCTTTCTGATCATGGAACCATTGGTGGATATCCAAAAATAGCCTCAGTAGTAAGTGCCGATTATGATAAATTAGTCCAAATTCCTCCAGGATCAAAAATTAAGTTTAAGGAAGTTAAATTATCTGATGCAGAAACCTTATTTAAGTTGTATGAAATTGAAACACAAAGCTTAATTTCAAAAATACAATGAATATAATAAGAAATTTACCAGGACCATTACTAATTTTTTTAGGTGCTTTAAGTTTAAGCACTGGAGGTTTAATAGTTAAATCATTTGATGGAGCTACTCTTTGGCAAATACTTTTTTGGAGATCTCTATTTTTTTCTCTTACCGTTCTTACTTTTTTAATAATTAGTTACAAAAAAGATACATTTAAAGCTTTTTATAAGTCAGGATTACCTGGTTTTTTTGGAGGTGTAATTCTCTCATTTGGTTTTTGTGGTTATGTATTTGCAATGTATAATACAACAGTTGCAAACACTAATTTTATAATATCTCTACAAATAATATTTTTAGCAATTTTTGGTTATTTCTTTCTGAAAGAAAAAATTTCAGTACTAACTTTATTTTCAATTATTTTAGCACTTTCTGGAGTTTTATTAATGGTAGGTAATTCATTAACACCAGGTGAATTATCAGGGAACCTAGCAGCATTTACTATGCCTATAACTTTTGCTGTACTGATTATGATTGTTAGAAAATTTCCAACAGTTGATATGGTTCCAGCCCAATTTATAGCTGGTTTAAGTTCATGTTTGATTGGACTTATATTATCAACTAAAATCTTAATATCGCCTCATGATATTTTTTTAGGTTTTATAGCTGGATTTTTTCAAGTTGGTTTTGGATTTATTTTTATTACTATTGGAGCTCGAACCACACCATCTGCAATGGTTGGTATAATTATGCTATCCGAATCTGTGTTAGGACCTATATGGGCATTTCTTTTTGTAAGTGAGAGACCTTCAATTTTTGGATTAATTGGAGGAGCAATAATTTTATCAGCTGTATTGCTTCAATTTTACTCGCTTTTTAACAAGAGTAAAAAAAGTATTTCTCATTGACATATAAGACTAATAATTTAATCTATCCTTTTTACGGGAGAGACTACAAAATTGTAGCGCCGAAGGAGCAACTACCCAGGAATCTCTCAGGCAAAAGGACCGTAACATATTAACTCTGGAAAGAGATTTAATTCTCGCCGAAGGAGCAAAACTCTCAGGCAAATATACAGATGGGTAAAAAGAGTTAATATGGAAACAAAAAAAACATCACTGTACCAATTGCACCAAGATTGTAATGCAAAATTTGTAGAATTTGCAGGTTATCAAATGCCAATACAATATTCAGAGGGTATCGTAGAGGAGCATAAATTCACGAGAAATCACTCAGGTATTTTTGATGTTTCACATATGGGTCAATTATTTATTTATGGTGGTGAGGACTTAATCACAGATTTAGAAAAAATCTTTCCTTTAGATCTTAAAAATTTAAAACTAAACCACTCAAAATACAGCTTCTTAATGGATAAAGATGCTGGAATACATGATGATTTAATAATCACAAAAATAAATGAGGGTTTTATAATAATTCTAAATGCAGCTTGCAAAGATAATGACTTCAAAATTTTAAAGGAATTATTAAGTGAGAAGCACAAAATGGTTTTGGATGAAAATAAATCTTTAATTGCAATTCAGGGCCCTAAATCATCTCAAATACTTAATGGTATTGTTGAAGGAGTAAATGATTTAAATTTTATGTCAGGAAACTGGTTTTCATTTAAAAATCAGAAAGTTTATATCACGCGATCTGGTTATACAGGTGAAGATGGTTTTGAAATATCAATCCCGAATGATTTTGCAGATATATTAACAAGAGAATTAATCAATAAAGGATCTAAGTTAATTGGTTTAGGTGCAAGAGATACTTTAAGATTGGAGGCTGGTTTATGCTTATATGGCCATGACCTTGATAAAGACAAAACTCCAGTTGAAGCAAATCTAAAATGGGCAATTTCAAAAGAGAGAATATCCAAGGGAGATTTCATAGGCTCTGATATAATCATTAAACAATTAAATGATGGTGTCAGAAAAATTAGAGTTGGAATAAAACCCGAGGGAAGAATAATAGCTAGAGAAAAAACAAAAATATTTAATCAATCAGATGTTCATATCGGAGAAATTACCAGTGGTACATTCGGACCCAGTGTAAATGGACCTGTAGCAATGGGTTATGTTGAAAATGAATTTTCAAAAAAAGATACGAAAGTTTTTTTGGAGGTAAGAGGAAAAAAACACCCAGCAAATATTTGTGGACTACCATTTTATAAAAAAAGTTATGTGAAAGGAGCAAATAAATGAGTGAGGTAAAATACTCTAAAGAACATGAGTGGATAAAATTAGAAGGGGATGTAGCTACTATAGGAATTACTAAGCATGCAACTGAAATGCTTGGAGATATAGTTTTTGCAGAACTACCAGAAAAAGGTTCTAATGTAGAAAAAGATGGAACAGCTGGCGTTGTAGAGTCAACGAAAGCTGCAAGTGATGTGTATACTCCTGTGAGTGGCGAAGTAGTTGATACAAATCAAGCCATAGTAGATGATCCATCAAAGATTAATCAAGATCCAGAGAACTCAGCATGGTTTTTTAAACTTAAAATAAAGGATCAGTCAGAAATGGATACATTAATGAATAAAGAGGATTATGATAAATTTGCAAAGGAGACATCAGCATAATGTTACCAAATTCAGAAAAAGATTTTATAAAAAGACACATTGGACCTTCTAAAGAAGACCAATCAAAAATGTTAAAAGAATTAAATTATCAATCACTAGATGATTTAATTGACAATACTGTTCCAGAAAAAATAAAGTTTAAAGGCGAACTAAATATCGGTGAGTCGAATTCAGAATATGAAGCGTTAAGAAAGTTAAGAGCCATTTCAAAGAAAAATCAAGTTTACTCAAATTTTATTGGTATGGGTTACTACGGAACGTATACACCCTATGTAATTTTAAGAAATATATTAGAAAATCCAGGTTGGTATACTTCTTATACCCCATATCAGCCAGAGGTAGCTCAAGGAAGACTTGAAATGTTATTAAACTTTCAACAAATGATTGTTGACTTTACAGGAATGGATATTGCTAATGCTTCTTTATTAGACGAGGGTACAGCAGCAGCAGAAGCTATGGGTCTTAGTCATAGATTGAATAAGAAAGATAGTAATTTAGTTTTTGTGTCTGAAGATTGTCATCCTCAAACCATAAATGTAATTCAAACAAGAGCTGAACCAATGGGTCTAAAGGTTCTTGTAGGTAAAGAAGATAAAGTTTTAGATCAATTAAAAGAAGATTTAGTCTGTGGAATTTTACAATATCCTGGAACTTTAGGAGATATTAAAGATCCAAGCGAAGCAATTAGTAAAATTCATAAAAAGAATGGTAAGGCTGTATTAGCTTGTGATTTATTAGCTTTAGCAAAATTAAAAACACCTAGAGAACTTGGTGCTGATATAGCAGTTGGAAGCTCTCAAAGATTTGGTATTCCAATGGGATATGGAGGCCCTCATGCAGCTTTTTTTGCAACTAAAGACGAGTATAAAAGATCAATGCCTGGAAGAATTGTTGGGGTGTCAGTCGATAGACATGGAAATAAGGCATATAGATTATCCTTACAAACTAGAGAGCAACACATTAGAAGAGACAAGGCGACAAGTAATATTTGTACTGCTCAAGCTCTATTAGCAATAGTGTCGGCAGCATATGCTATTTATCATGGTCCAGATGGAATTAGAAATATTTCTGAAAGAGTTTCTCAATTAGCAAAAAGTTTTGCTGATAAAATAAAACAGTCTGGATATGAACTTTATTCCAATTATTTTTTTGATACTGTTACAATTATTACTAAAGAAAAGACTGATCAAATTTATAAAAATGCTTTAAATCAAAAAGTTAATATACGAAAAGTTAATTCTGAAATGCTTGCTGTTTCTTTTGATGAGAGAAAAAATGTTTATAGAGTAAATCAACTATTAAAAATTTTTAATGCAGCGGAATCAGTCAAAAAAGAGGATCCTTCAGTAAGTTTACCCAATCTACCAAAAAATTTATTAAGAAATTCAAAGTATTTAGAGCATCCAGTTTTCAACTTATATCATTCAGAAACTGAAATGCTTAGATATTTGAAAAGATTAGAGGACAAGGATATAGCATTGAATAGAACGATGATAGCGCTTGGTTCATGTACAATGAAATTAAATGCTGCTGCTGAAATGATTCCAATTTCTTGGAAAGAATTTGCAGAGCCTCACCCATTTGTTCCGATTGAACAAATGGAAGGGTTTAGAGACTTATTTACTGATCTTAAAAATTGGTTGCGATCTATAACTGGGTTTTCAGGTGTTTCTCTTCAACCAAACGCAGGTGCTCAAGGAGAATATGCAGGTTTAATGGTTATCAGAAAATATCACCTAGATAGGGGTGAGGCCAATCGTAATATATGTTTAATTCCAAGTTCAGCACATGGCACTAATCCAGCGAGTGCACAAATGGTTGGAATGAAAGTAGTCGTTGTTAATTGTGATAGGGAGGGAAATGTTGATTTTGATGATTTAAAGAAAAAAGTAGATCAACATTCAGAAAATCTTGGAGCATTAATGGTAACTTACCCATCTACCCATGGAGTATTTGAGGAAAAAATAACTGATATTTGTGAGTTAGTTCATAAACATGGTGGCCAAGTCTATATGGATGGAGCAAATTTAAATGCTCTAGTAGGAATTGCAAAACCTGGAAATTTTGGTCCAGATGTTTGTCATATTAATTTACATAAAACATTTTGCATTCCTCATGGTGGGGGAGGTCCTGGAATGGGACCAATTGCATGTAAAAAACATTTACAAGTTTATCTTCCTAATCATCCAGTGATAAAAGACTGTGGACCAACCTCTGGAATTGGAGCAGTGTCGGCAGCTCCTTGGGGTAGTTCAAGTATTCTGTCAATCTCTTGGATGTACATTAAAATGATGGGGTCAGCAGGATTAAAGTTTGCTACTCAAGTCGCGATATTAAATGCAAACTATATTGCTCATAGACTAAAAGATCACTTTCCAATTCTGTATAAAGGGTCAAATGGCAATGTTGCACACGAATGTATTATTGATATTAGAAATATTAAATCAGAGACTGGGGTGACAGAAGAAGATATTGCAAAAAGATTAATAGATTTTGGTTTTCATGCACCAACTATGTCATGGCCTGTAGCTGGCACTATGATGATAGAGCCAACTGAAAGTGAGGGCCTATCAGAAATTGATAGATTTTGTGATACTTTAATTAAGATTAAGCAAGAAATTGAAAAAATTAAATTAGGTGAATTTGATAAAATGGACAATCCAATAAAAAATGCTCCTCATACAGACTCTGAGCTTGCTTCTGATAATTGGACACACAAGTATTCAAGGGAAGAGGCCGCTTATCCAGCTAAATTTTTAAAAGCTAATAAATTTTGGCCACCTGTTGCAAGAGTAGACAATGTTTATGGAGATAAAAATATTTTTTGCACATGTCCAAGCATGGATGAATTCAAAGAAGATGCAGCATAAAATTTAATGAAAATTGCTGTAGTTGGTTCAGGAATTTCAGGTTTAAGTGCTGCTTATTATCTGTCAAAAAATCATCATGTAGATTTGTTTGAAAAAGAAGATCATTTTGGGGGTCATTCACACACTATTGATTTAATATTAGGATCAAAAAAAGTTTCTGTTGATGTTGGGTTCATTGTTTTTAATTACAAAACGTATCCTAATTTGATCAAATTTTTTGAGGAAAATAAAATTGCAATAGAAAAAAGTGATATGTCTTTTTCAGTTTCAGTAAATGACACTCCCTTTGAATATTGTGGCAGAGGATTAAATGGAATTTTTTCTAATAGATTTAATCTGATGAATTTGAAATTTTTAAGAATGTTTTTTGATATTATTAGATTTTACAAAAAGTTTGATAGATTTTATGAGCTCAACGAAGAAATAACGCTTGGTGATTATTTAGATAAAGAAAAAGTTTCAAAAGAATTTATAGATTACCACTTAATACCTATGGTTTCTGCAATTTGGTCTATGCCACCCTATGAAGCAAACCAAATGCCGTTAAAATTTTTTTTAAAATTTTTTCAAAATCATGGTTTATTCAAATTAAAGAAAAGACCTCAATGGTACACAGTTTCAAATCGAAGCAGAACTTATGTTGAAAATATTTTATCTAAAATAAGTGGTGAACATTTTAAGAATTATCAAGTTAGCAAAATTAAATGTAATACTAATGGAATTGATTTGTATTATGGTGGTGAAAGTGAATTTTTTAATTATGACAAAGTTGTTCTTGCTACTCATGCTGATGAAGCGCTATCTATAATCGAAAATCCCTCACAAGATGAAAAGAAAATTTTATCTAGCTTTAACTATAAAGAGAATATTGCCTATATTCATACAGATGAGAAAGTTATGCCAAAAAATAAAAAAGCATGGTCTTCATGGAATTCTTCAATTAAAAAAAATGAAACTGAAAAGAGTTCAATCACATATTGGCTAAATTTATTACAAAATTTAAAATGTGAAGAAAATGTTTTTTTAACGCTAAACCCTTATCTTCAAATAGATAAATCAAAGATTTTAAAAAAAGTAAAATTTACCCATCCTTATTTTGATCAGTCAGCACTTAGATGTCAAAGTAAGCTTAAAAATTTACAAAATAAAAGAAATATTCTTTTTTGTGGCAGTTATTTTGGTTACGGTTTTCATGAAGATGGAATAAAA
>CACPCD010000018.1 GCA_902632315.1 uncultured Pelagibacteraceae bacterium | reverse complement strand
CCAATAGACAAAATCCACTTAGATACGTCAGGCAATGAAGAGAAGTTGCCATTAGGTCCAATTATTGATCCCAAGCCAGGACCTACGTTTGATATAGATGTCGCTGCACCAGAAATTGATGTAATAAAGTCAAGACCAGTAAGCGAAAGCAAAGCTGTAATAATAAAAAAAATTACCAGATACATATAAATAAATGAAATAATCGAGGCAATAAATTTATTATCTACAGGATTTTGATTGTACTTTAGAATAAAAACTCCTTTAGGATATATAATTTTTTTAAGCTGGTTTGAAATAAACGAGTATAAAATTTGAACCCTAAATATTTTAATACCGCAGGTTGTTGATCCTGCGCACCCACCTATAAACATCAAAACTAAAAATAAGATTAGTGGAAATCCACCCCAACTATCAAATTGAGCATTTACATATCCAGTGCCTGTCAAAATAGAAATTACATTAAAAAATATTGATCTTAAATCCAATTCTTTAGTGTTTAGAATTAGATATATAGATAGAATTATAATACTTATGAGTAAAATTTTTATGAAAGATTTAATTTGAATATCAGAAAAAAATATTTTTTTATCACCATTTAAAAATTTTATATAAGCAATAAATGGAAAGCTTCCTAAAATAATAAAAACCATAGCAGAGACCTCTATAGAAAAACTATCAAAAAAGCCTATAGATTCATTATAGTTTGAAAAACCACCTGTAGCAATTGTAGTCATTGAGTGAGTAATACTGTCAAACTCATTCATACCAAGTATGTAGTATGAAATAGCACATAGAGCAGTCAATATTGAATAAATATAAATTAACCTAAGTGCTACCTCTTTTGATTTAGGAAGAATTTTCTCAGAAGAGTCATTATTTGAGATTTTAAATAATTGCATACCCCCGACATTCATTATTGGCATTAATGTGATTGCCATCACAATTATACCTATTCCACCTAACCATTGTAAAATTGCCCTCCATAATAAAATACCTTTTGGCATATTTTCTAGATTTGAGATAATCGTGGAACCAGTAGTCGTAATCCCTGACATACTTTCAAAAAAAGCATTTGTGAATGAAAAACTTATAGTTGAAAAAATAAAAGGAAGAGAACCAAAAACTGCAATACTGATCCAAGATAATGCAGTTAATAAAAAAGCTTGTTGCATATTCAGTTTTTTATCATGATCAAGGTTTGATAAAAAAAATAGTGTTCCAAAAATAATTGTAACCAACGAAGCACCAAAAAAAGAAGAGTCAATTTCTTTATAAAGAAATTGTACAATTATTGGAATCAACATAAAAATTCCAAGTATTATTTGAAGAATTCCAAGTGTAAAAAAAACAGTTTTATAATTAGACATTTTGAAAGAACATTATTTTATGGTAAATAAATTTCAACTCTATAAGAATTAGTAAAATCAAAAATAAAGGATTTTATTTGAATAATTCATGATTAAAAAAGAAAATTTAGATAAAACTAGTGCATGGCCTTTTGTCGAAGCAAAAAAAATGCTTAGAGAAAGAAAATCATTCATTGAAAAAAAAAATAAGATTTCACTTCAGACTGGTTATGGACCAAGCGGACTTCCACATATTGGTACCTTCGCTGAAGTTGCAAGAACGTCCATGGTTGTTAACGCAATCAAACAGATAACAGATATTCCTACCGAAATCATCACTTTTTCTGACGATATGGACGGGTTGCGAAAAGTGCCTGAGAATGTTCCTCAGAAAGAATTATTAGAAAAAAATTTACACAAACCTCTTACACAAGTTCCAGATCCTTTTGAGAAATTTAATAGTTTTGGTGAACATAACAATGAAATGTTAAAAAGTTTTTTAGATAATTTTGGTTTTAGCTATAAATTTAAAAGCTCTTCTGCCTTGTACAAGTCAGGATTTTTTAATGAGTCATTACAAAAGATTCTTGATAATTATGATGGGATAATGAATATAATAATACCAACCTTAGGAAAAGAACGTCAAAAAACATATTCTCCATTCTTACCAATTTGCCCTGAAACAGGACATGTATTGGAAATCCCAGTTAAAGAAATTGATAAAAAAAATCTGAAAATAGTTTTTGATAATAAAGGTAAAAAACTAGAGTCAAGTATTTTGGATGGAAATTGTAAATTGCAATGGAAAGTTGATTGGGCAATGAGATGGTATGCATTGGACATCGATTTTGAAATGTATGGGAAAGATTTAATCGAAAGCGCGGTTTTATCATCAAAGATTATAAAACTTATTGGAAAATCAAATCCATCTGGATTTGCTTATGAGTTATTTTTGGATGAAAAGGGTGAAAAAATTTCTAAATCGAAAGGAAATGGAATAACAATTGATCAATGGCTGGAATATGCATCACCGGAGAGTCTCTCTTTATACATGTACCAAAATCCCAAAAGAGCAAAAAAACTTCATAGGGAAATAGTTCCAAAGGCAGTTGATGATTATTTAGATTTTATTGAAAAGGCTAATTCACAAAATGAGTTACAATTACTCATGAATCCTGTTTGGCATGTTCATAATAGTGAGGTGCCTAAAGAAAAAATGATTATGTCTTTTTCAATGCTTTTAAATCTTGTTGAGACAAGCAATGCAAATTCAAAAGAACTTTTATGGAAATTTGTAAAAAAATATAAAAAAGATATTTCAGAAAAAGAACACCCAATTTTTGATAATTTAGTAAACTATGCGATAAAATATTTTAATGATGTGATAAAACTTAAAAAAAAATATAAAATCCCAAATGAAAAAGAAAAATTAGCTTTAAATGCTCTTGTAAAAGTTCTTGGAGAGTGCGATGATAAAATGAGCCCTGAAGAAATTCAAACAAAGATTTACTCATCAGGTAAAGAAAATGGCTATTCTGAAAATCTCAGAGAATGGTTTAAATTGATTTATGAGGTTGTTTTTGGAGTTGAAAATGGACCTCGAATGGGTTTTTTTATAAGTTTTTTTGGTGTCAATGAAACAAAAGATCTTATAATAAATAAAATTAAATAATGTTTTCAAATTTAAGATCTTTAATTTTTAAATTAGATCCCGAGACAGCCCATACTCTTGCAGTTAAATCTCTAAAATTTAATTTTGTGCCAAATATTTTAGACCAAGATAAAAACAACCCCCTATTTAAGACTAAATTATTTAATAAAGATTTAGACAACCCGATAGGAATGGCGGCTGGATTTGATAAAAATGCTGAGGTTTACAATTCTTTATTCAAATTGGGATTTGGTTTTGTGGAAGCTGGCACTGTTACACCTCTAAAACAATATGGAAATCCTAAACCAAGAGTTTTTAGACTAGTAGAAGATGAAGCATTAATTAATAGACTTGGTTTTAATAATCTTGGTGCAAAAAACGTATTCAATCGCATTAAATCTAACAGGCAGATAGGTTTGCTTGGAATAAATATCGGACCGAATAAAGATACAGAAAATAGACTTAATGACTATATTGAATGTTTTAAAATATTTCATTCAGTTGCTGATTATATTACTATTAATATATCCTCTCCAAACACTGAAAACTTAAGAATATTTCACGATCAAAAAAAATTAGATGATTTATTAAATGCTATTGAAAAGGAAAAAAAAGATCTTAATTCAAAAACCCCGATAGCAGTCAAAGTTTCACCAGATATTAATGAAGGTGATGTAAGTGACATTTCAGAAGTTTTATTGAATAATAATATAGAGGTTGTTATAATTTCTAATACTTCAGACTCAACTAGAGATAATCTTATTAATATACAGAAATATCAAAAAGGCGGCCTGTCGGGAAAACCTATTCAAGATAAGTCTACAAATCTAATTAATAAATTTTATAAAATACTCAATGGAAGAGTCAAAATAATTGGAGTTGGTGGAGTAGACTCAGGAAAGAGTGCGTATGATAAATTTTTGGCAGGGGCAAATTATGTTCAACTTTATACAGGTATGGTGTTTAGAGGACCAAATATTGTGAACATGATCAAAAAAGAGCTTAAGGAAATATTAATAAAAGATGGTGTTAAAAATTTTAGCGAAATAATTGGAAAAAATAAGAGTTAAATAATTCTTATAAACTTGACGAGCTCAGTATCTCACTTTATACAGTCGAAGTTATTATGTCGAAAAAATGTGAACTTACTGGCAAAAATCCAATGAAAGGTCATAATGTTAGTCATGCTAACAACAAGACAAAAAGAAGATTTTTACCCAATTTAAAAAAAGTTAGATTTACAAGTGAACTTTTAAAAAGAACCATGAAACTTACGGTAAGTAATGCTGGAGTGAGGTCTGTAGATAAAAAAGGAAGCTTTGATGAATTTTTAAAAACTGTAAAAAATAAAAATTTATCACCACGATTAAAAAAGTTGAAAAAAAACTTGCTAATAAAATCTCCTTATCAAAAAAAGCCTGCCCAATCTAAAAGCGTTTAATGAATAAATTTTTTCTATTACTCTCATTTTTAATGGGAACTGTAGTTTTAGCGTCAAATTACTTAGTTCAATTTCCTTTTCCTTACTATGGTTTAAATGAGATACTTACTTATGGTGCATTCAGTTATCCAATTGCTTTTTTAATCACAGACTTAACAAACAGATCTTTCGGTAAAATAATTGCAAGAAAGATTGTTTATATTGGTTTTGCAATTGGTATTTGTTTTACACTTATTTTTTCAACAAATTTTGCCGACATAATATCGCTTAGAATTGCCATTGGATCAGGTACTGCATTTTTGATAGCTCAACTGATAGACGTACAAATATTCGATAAATTGAGAAAGAGAGAATGGTTCATCGCTCCATTAACTTCATCAATTATAGGTTCTACAATTGATACTTTTATCTTTTTTTCAATTTCATTTTATGGAACAGGAGTACCATGGTTGACGCTCTCATTGGGCGATTTAACAGTTAAGATACTTGTAGCTTTGTTAATGCTTGTTCCGTTTAAAATGCTTTTAAAAACATTTAAAGCAATATAATTTCAATACAAATATTTATAAGACAATATCTTGTAAGCAAGTTTCGCAACCAAAAAGTTATAAGAATTAAAGCCCTTAATGGGTGCTAGCTCGTTGATATCTGCACCAACAATATTTGAATTTTTTGTTGCAATTTTTATTAAATTTAAAGTCTCGTCCCAAAACAATCCTCCTGGCTCAGGTGTTCCTGTTGCAGGCATGATACTTGAATCAAAACTATCTACATCGAAAGTTAAGTATACTGTTTTATTTTTAATTAATCTCTTGAATTTACTTAAATTCCATTTTGACTTATCTTTGGCCCAAAAAATATTTACTCTGGATTTATTTTTTTTTAAGAAGGGTATTTCACTTTTAGAAATATTTCTTATTCCGAATGAAATGACTGATACATTCTCAAAATCTAAGCATCTTCTAATTGCTGAGGCATGTGAAAACTTTTTACCATTATAACTATTTCTCAAATCTGCGTGGGCATCAAAATGTAAAAGGCAAATTTTTTTATATTTTTTTACAAAAGGCTCAATACACCCTGGTGTTATTGAATGTTCTCCACCAAATGTCATTGGGAAAATGTTCATATCTAAAATTTTTTTGTTTATGTCAGAAACTTTTTTAAGTGCCTTTTTTATATTTTCATCAATTTTAAAAGGCTTTAATGTCTTTATGCCAATTTTTTTATACGGTTCGCAATTAAGTTCTTCATCATACAATTCAACTTGATGAGAAGCTTTAATAATTTCTTTCGGACCATTTTTGGTCCCACCACCGTAGCTTACAGTTTTTTCCAGACCAAAGGGAACAATTATAACTTTCTCCTTAAAATTAAATTTATTATCGACTCCAAGAAATCCTTTTTTATTTGATAAATATTGCAAATCCTTTACCCATAAATTTTTGAAAAATTTTTTCTAGGTCTATTTTTCCATTCACCTTTATGGTAAGCATCGCTAGCTATTAAAGGTAGTACACTTGTAGCTTCAGCATAAACCATTTGTTCTTTTGAAACATCAACCTTACCCCAAGAACTTGCTTCTTTTAATGTTGAACTACTACAAGCACCATCTCTAGAATCTGCTACAGTTATTTGAATAGCATATTTATGCATTTCAACTTCTTTACCTAAAAGCTCAGCACATATAACTGTATCTTGGATAAAATTTTTAGGCACACCACCACCTATCATAAACAAACCAGAGCCTTTTGATTTAATTTTTATTTCAGTTAATTCTCTGAATTCTCTGATTGAGTCAATAGTAATATGCCTCTTAGGATTTTTTTCTTGATGAATTACTAGACCAAACCCTGCACTTGAGTCAGTGAATGCGGGACAAAAAATCGGAACATTGTTTCTATAGGCCGTTTCAATTAAAGAGTCTTTTTTTACAGAATTTTTTTCTAGATATTTGCCCATTTCTAACAAAAACTCTCTCGAAGTATAACTTCTTGGTTCTAAATTATCTGCTATTTCACATATTTTTTTATCGCAAATTTGTAATTCATCCTCATCAATGTAAGTGTCATAAATTCTATCTATATAATTTTTTCTAAGTATTTCATCATCCTGGAATTGTGATCCCTGGTAATGTTTAAATCCTAATGCCTCAAAAAAATCCATATCAATTATTGATGCTCCTGTTGCAACAATTGCATCAACCATATTATATTTTACTAAATCCCTATAAATATTCATGCACCCAGCTGCAGAAGTTGATCCTGCGAGTGTAAGAAAAATTGTGCAATCCTTGTCTTTTAGCATTTCATTGTAAATATTTGCTGCGTTTGCAGTTTCTCTTGAGACAAAAGACATTTTCTCCATCGAAGAGATTATTTTTCTTGAATCAAATGATGTTATGTCAATATGCTCAATGGGTTTTTTGAGAAAATCTTTTTTAATATTATGACCAAGATTTTTATTTTTAGACATTAAGCAACTAAAGTAGCTTTATTAATGTCTTTATCATAAAGAGTCATAATTGGTTCATCGTCAACTTCATATATCTCATCAGAATAGTATCCGTTAAATTGGGTTCTAAAAGTAAGTCCGTAAGCTCCTAATTGTCCCAATTCAATATAATCATTTTCTTTTATATTATTTGGTAAAAGAAAAGGACCTTTCATATAATCCATACTATCACAAGTTGGGCCATAAAAATCAAATGCTGTTAATTTTTTTGAAATAATCTTATTTGAATTATCTTTAATCATTTTTGAAGGAAAAACTATATTAGGAGTCCCTGCATCAAAAAGAGTTCCATAGGTGCCATCGTTTATATATAGTTTTTGTTTTTTTCTTAAATTAATTCTTACTATTGTAGATCCACTTTCTGCAACTAAAGCTCTTCCTGGTTCACATATTATTTCAGGTAATTTTTCCAATTTTAAATTTTTTAAGCTCTGTTTAATTTCCTTGAGATAACTATCCAAAGATTGTGGAATCAGATCAGGATATATTGTGGGAAAACCTCCTCCCACATTTATAAAATTTGGAATTATTTTTGTTTTTTTAATTATATTACCAATTTCTTTTATACCATTTGTATATGAAATAGGATGCATACACTGAGATCCCACATGGAAACTCAAACCAATTTTTTTTGACTGTAGTTTAACTAATCTTAATAGTCCAACAGCCTCAGAATTTAATGCACCAAATTTTTTTGATAAATCTATCTCAGCATGTTCGTTTGATACAGCCACTCTTACAAATAATTCTAAATCTTGGGCTCCGCTTGTACTTTCAATAATCTTTATTAATTCGTCCTTTGTATCTAAAGCAAAAGTTTTTACACCATATTTAAAATAGGCCTCACTAATACTTTCACGACTTTTAACTGTGTGCATATAAGAACATTTGGCGGAAGTTGAAAATTTTCTAACTGCTTTAATTTCCTCTATTGAGGCAACATCAAACTGATCTATACCACTTTTTACGAGAGTTTTAATAACTTCAGGATGAGGATTTGTTTTTACAGCATATAAAATTTTGCCTGGAAATTTTTTCTGAAAGTAATTTGATGCAGAAAGAATGGATTTCTTTCTGATACAATAAACCGGTTTATCTGGTTTCAGTTGATTAATTAAACTTTCAACTGACTTAAATTTTTGCATTTAAAATGCTCCCTAAAAAAATTTAACAAAAAAAAGTCTTTATAATTTATTAAAAACTTTAGTAATTGCAGCAATTAATTCAATAGTTATTCAATGTAAAGTAAATAATGACCTCTTGAATTGTGGAAAAAAATGACCATATCTCCCTCATGAAAAACGATATAACACTGCAAAATTTAAGTGATTTTGATAATAAATCCTTATTGATTGTTGATGATGATAACCCTTTTAGAGAAAGATTAGCCAGGGCTATGGAAAAAAAGGGTTTTGAGGTCATTCAAGCAGAAGGTGTACAAAAAGGGATAGATTCGGTAAGAGCAAAGAAGCCAGGATTCGCTGTTGTGGATTTAAGATTAGGCGATGGAAATGGCCTTGAAGTTGTAAAAGAAATTCAATCTTCTAATTCATCTAGCAGAATAATTATGTTAACTGGATATGGAAATATCCCAACTGCAGTTGCAGCTATAAAAGAAGGTGCTATAGATTATTTAGCAAAACCAGCTGACGCTGATGATGTTGAGAAAGCTCTTCTTGCGGATCCTGCGAAGAAAGCAGCACCCCCGGAAAATCCAATGTCAGCTGATAGAGTTAAGTGGGAACATATACACAGAGTTTTTGAATTATGTAATAGAAATGTATCTGAAACTGCAAGAAGATTAAAGATGCATAGAAGAACTTTACAGCGAATTCTGTCTAAAAGATCCCCTAAATAAATTTCCTAATTTTTAGAAGTTGTTTTGATAGGACTGTTAATATTAGTATTTTGTATATTTCTATTAATAAAAATGGTTTTGCTCCAACATCAAAAACATGATTAAAAGTTTTATCAAATCCCATAAAATTCCACAATCCGCCCAATCCAAGAATATAAATTATACTTACAGAAAATAATAAATACAAAAAAATAATTATTGGGTCTTTATTATGATTAATATGACCAGCGAAAAACGCAGTAAAAATAAAACCGACTAAGTATCCTCCAGTAGGACCTAAAAGATATGCAACACCGCCACCTTTTGCAAAAACTGGTAATCCAAAAGATCCCTCAATTAAATATAAAACTACAGTAATTGTTGCTAACTTGTGTCCTAAAATAATTCCAAGAAACATGACCACAAACGTTTGCATTGTTGCGGGCACTAAAGTGAATGGAGTTTGAATTTTAGAGGATATGGCCAGTAAAGCTGTCCCAGCTAATACAAAAATAGCTGATTTGATTATTTTTGAATTATTAATGATGTTTTTAGTAAGTTCCATAAAATAATAATACTCTTATTTTTTTAATAATCTATATTAATTTACGATGAGTAAAATTCAAAAAACTGATCACTTTTACTTGATAGATGGATCTGGATATATATTTAGGGCCTATTATGCTCTTCCACCATTAACAAGAAAAAGCGATGGACTTCCAACAGGAGCAGTAAGTGGTTTTTGTAATATGCTTTTCAAACTCCTCGAAGACTCAAAATCAAATGAAAATTTACAAAAGCCTTCACATTTTGCAGTTATTTTTGACTCAGCAAGAAAAACTTTCAGAAATGAAATTTATAGTGATTACAAGGCAAATCGTTCAGAAGCACCAGATGATTTGGTACCACAATTTGAATATATTAGAAAATCTGTTTTAGCTTTCAACCTACCATCAATAGAATTAATAAATTATGAAGCTGATGACCTAATAGCAACTTATACCGATCAAATCTTAAAAAAAGGAGCAAAAGTAACAATAGTTTCGTCAGATAAAGATTTAATGCAATTATACAAAAAAGATGTGCGGATATTTGATCCAATGAAAAATAAATTTATAAAAGATGAGGACGTTCAAAAAAAATTTGGAGTAGATTCTAGCAAAGTTATAGATGTTCAAGCATTGGCTGGAGATAGTAGTGATAATGTTCCTGGTGTGCCTGGCATAGGTGTAAAGACAGCAGCAGAATTAATAAATAAATACGGTAATTTGGAAAATCTTTTGAAGTCAGCAAAAGAAATTAAACAAAATAAAAGAAGGGAAACTTTAATAGAAAATAAAGATAAAGCTTTAATCAGCAAAAAGCTTGTAACTTTAGATCATAATGCACCAGTAAAGGTAGATTTAAGTGAAATGAGGTTAAATGAAATTGATAAGGATAAATTATATAAATTTTTAAGAGAAATGGAATTTAATAGGCTTTTAAGTTCAGCTATTTCTGCTTACGGAGAGCCAAACCTTCTAAGTGTTAAAAACAATAATGAGTCAAATAAAAATCAAACAAAAATTTCAAAAAAAGATTATTTTCTAATAAAAGAACTTAAAGAAATCGATAGTTGGATTAAGGAAGCTGAGGAATTAGGAGAGGTTGCTGTAGACACTGAGACAAGCTCACTGAATCCTCATCTTGCTGATTTAATTGGTATTTCTTTAAGTACAAAAATTGGAAAAGCTTGTTATATACCGTTAGGTCATAGGTCAGGAAATTGTATTGATAAAGAAATAGCATTAAAAAAATTAAAACCCTTCCTAGAGGATCCAAGTATAAAAAAAGTAGGCCAAAACATTAAATTTGATTTTATAGTATTATTTAAACACGGGATAAAAATTTCATCAATGGAAGATACAATGCTAATGTCGTACGTTCTCGATGCAGGTAAGAATAGACATAATATGGATACTTTATCTGAAATTCATTTAAATCATAAAACCATTTCTTACAAAGAATTAGTAGGTTCTGGAAAAAAAGAAATAAATTTTAGTGAAGTAGATGTTGAAAAGGCAAAAGATTATGCCGCAGAGGACGCTGATATAACTTTAAGATTATATAAAAAATTCTCTAAAAGTTTAAAAGAGGAAAAAATGATAAACATTTATGAGGTTTTTGAAAAACCAATGATCGAAATATTAGCATTTATGGAATTGGAAGGGATAAAAATAGACAATGAATTTTTAAAAATTTTATCCTCTAAATTTGGAAAAAAAATAGATAAAATCCAAAAAGATATTTTTAAAATATCAAGAAAAGAATTTAATATTGCATCTCCAAAACAACTTGGTGAGATAATATATAATGACTTAAAGATTGCTGGTTTAAAAAAAACTAAAAAAGGGGGTTTTGCCACAAGTGCCTCTGTTTTAGAAGATTTATCTTTTAAAGGTCACAAATTTCCACAACTAGTTTTAGACTGGCGACAACTTTCAAAACTAAAAAATACTTATTCCGACTCTCTCCCTGAACATATAAATCATAAAACAGAAAGAGTGCACACTTCGTTCTTACTTGCAGCAACTACAACCGGTAGGCTCGCTTCTAGCGACCCAAACTTGCAGAATATTCCAATTAAAACTGAAGATGGAAGAGATATAAGAAAATCTTTCGTTGCTAAGAAAGATCATGTACTGATTTCTGCAGATTACAATCAAATTGAAATGAGAATTTTAGCTGACCTGGCTGATGTAAAAGGGTTAAAAAAAGCTTTTAAAAATAACGAGGATATACACTCATTAACAGCAAGCCAAATATTTAATATTGATATAAAAAAAGTTAATCAAGATCAAAGAAGAAAAGCTAAAGCTATAAATTTTGGAATAATTTACGGTATCTCTCAGTATGGTTTAGCTAAACAAATTAATGTACCAAATCACGAGGCTGAAAAATTTTTAAATTCTTATTTTGCAAAATTCCCAGAAATTAAAATTTATATGGAACAAACTATAAAATTTTGTAGAAAAAGTGGTTTTGTAAATAACATTTTTGGGAGAAGGTCTCATTTTATAAATATTAATGATAAAAATTTTAACGTAAGAAATTTTCAAGAAAGAGCAGCAATTAATGCACCAATTCAAGGTTCTGCTTCTGAAATTATGAGATTGGCAATGATTAGGCTTGATAAAAAATTAAGTGAGAAAAAAGAAATTAAAACAAAAATGTTATTACAAATTCACGATGAATTAATTTTTGAAGCACCAAAATCAGAGGTAAAACAAATAAGTAAAATAATAGTAGATGAGATGTCAGGGGTAGCAAATAGTGATTTACATTCGTTTTCTATACCCTTAACTGTAGACATAAATAGTGGTGATAACTGGGGTGTACTTCATTAATTTAATTTAATTGCCCAAATTAGAACAATTTAGTATTTTTATAATGTATTTATGCATAAACAAACAATCGCTTTAATAGACGACGATAGAAATATTTTAACTAGTTTAAGTATCGCATTAGAAAAAGAGGGATTTAAAGTTCAAACTTATATTGATGGTGAAAGTGCTTTAATTGGTTTAACAAGAACCCCTCCTGATTTAGCAATAGTTGATATTAAAATGCCAAAAATGGATGGTGAGGAGTTACTTAAAAAATTGAGAAAAAAAACTTCCTTACCAGTTATATTTTTGACTTCTAAAGATGATGAAATTGATGAACTTTTAGGTTTAAAACTAGGTGCTGATGATTTTGTAAAAAAATCTGGTGGATTCTCTATAAAGGTTTTAATTGAAAGAATAAGAGTTCAACTTCGAAAAAAATATTCCAAAGATACGCTTGAGGAAAATAAAAGTATTATCTCACACGGAAAACTGAAATTAGATCCTTCTCAATTGGAGTGTGAATGGGACGGAAAACAACTACCTGATAAATTAACAACAACAGAATTTTTATTAGTTAAAGAACTTGCAAAAAGGCCAGGTATTATTAAAGAAAGAGCACAATTAATGGATATTGCATATAGAGAAGACACAGATATTGAGGATCGAACCATAGATAGCCATGTTAAGAGAATCAGGAAAAAATTTAAAAAGGTAGATCCTGAATTTTCAGCTATTGAGACAAGGTATG
>CACPCD010000017.1 GCA_902632315.1 uncultured Pelagibacteraceae bacterium | reverse complement strand
GCTACAAGAGCTAGGTTCAAAGATAGTGTTGATTTTATTGGTTGGTATACAAATAAAACAGAAACTTTATTAAACATTTCGAAAAAGGACGCTTTCAGACAATATCTTGCATATCATGAGGGATGGGGAAATTTCAAGAATTATAAAAAAAATAAAAAAGTTATTGGACTAGCAAAAAAAGTCGAAAAACAATCAAATATCTACAAAAAACAATTGTTAAATTGTCAAAATTCTCTTAACAAAAATAAATATATTATTTTTTAGATAATTCTTTCTCTAGTTCTAAATCAACCGCATCAATTCTTTTAGTATTTTTTGTTAAAGATAAATACATTGAGGGGGTAATATACAAAGTAAAAAATGTTGAAATTATCATTCCTCCTAGGATAGTTGATCCTACAGCTAATCTTGATCCTTCTCCAGCACCAGGACCAATATTTCCTACAACTAATGGTATCATTGCTATCATTGTACTAATCGAAGTCATAATGATAGGTCTAAATCTTACAGCACAAGCCTCCTTGATGGCTAATTCAATATTTTTTCCAGTTGTTCTTATTTGATTCGCGTAATCTACAATTAAAATACTGTTTTTAGTAGAAATACCAATCAATATAATTAAAGCTATTTGAGAAAAAATATTCACTGAACTATTTAAAAACAAAATAAATACTAAACCACCAAAAATTGCTAGTGGTACAGTTAATATAATAATGAATGGATGAATAAATGAATTAAATGTAGCTGCCATGACTAGATAAGCGGTCAGCAGTGCTAAAGCAAAAATTACGATCAATTCATAACTTGTTTCTTTTATTTCTTCAGATTTTCCTTTCCAAGTAATTTGATTTTCTGGGGCTACGTCTTTCATTATTTCCTCAAAATATTTAATTGCTTGAGAAAGGGTATAATCCTCATTGATATTTGCAGAGATCGTTATTGCCCGTTGTCTGTTATATCTTGCAAGCTCTTTTGCAGATCCCTCCTCTTTAAAACTAACAAGGTTTGCTAAAGAAATTAGTTTTCCATTAGTCTCTGAACGTACAAATATTTTTGAAACTCCCTCTTTGTTTCTTCTATCAGATAAATATTGTTGAACAATTATAGGATATTCTTTTCCTAATTTGTTGAATGTCGTAATTTTTTTACCTCCGTAAAGAGTTTCGAGTGTTTCCCCAATTGATCTTGTTGAGACTCCTAAATCTTTAGCTTTATTTTTATTTATAATTAATTTTACCTCAGGCTTATTTCGATTGTAATCAGACTCAATTCTTGAGAGATTTTTATTTGATCTTAGTTTTTTAATTACTTTTTTTTGTATATCTTCAAGTTCTTCATAAGAACTTCCATAAATAACCATTTGTACAGGCTTGTTATAATTTGAAACTCTTATTGATTGAGGGGAAATTGGGAAAGCAAGTGCTTGTGGTAAAGTCACTATTTTTCCTATAGCTTCTCTTAAAATTTCTTGCTGACCTTTTTCGCGATTTTTCCAGTCATCAAGCAAAGCGATTATTATAAAACTATTATAAGAATTGGCAGAATTTCCAAATCCAGGCACTCGCATTATAAATCTTGAATAAGGACTATCTTCACTTTGCAAAAGTGGAATTAGTCTTGCCTCTACCTTTTGAGCTTGTTCCTGAGTGTATTCAAAAGAACTTCCTTCATCTGTTGAACCAATGATCAAGTATGCTCCACGATCCTCCATAGGCAAAAGTTCTTTTTTCGAAAAACTAAATATCAAGATCGATGCGGTAATTATTAAAATTATAAAAAAAATTACACTTTTTGTTTTATTTATAATGACCTCTAAAGTTTCTTTATAAAAACTGGCAAAATTTAAGAAAATTCTTTCAAATCTTTTAATTAAAGCTTTTTTTGATTTTCTCCTATATAGAAATTTACTAGCAAGCATAGGAGATAATGTTAATGCCACAAAAGAAGATACAACTATAGAAAAAGATAATGCAATAGCTGTTTCTCTAAATAATGTACCAGAAATTCCCTTAACAAAAATTAATGGTAGGAAAACTGCTAATAAAATCAAAGTAGTTGCAATAATTGCAAATGAAATTTGTCTAGATCCTCTGTACGCTGCAACTAATGGCGTTTCACCATTTTCTATTCTTCTGTAGATTGCATCTGTCATAATAACAGAGTCATCTGTTATAATTCCGATTGCTAAAATAAAACTTAAAAGAACAAATATATTTATTGATAAACCGAAAATATAAAGCCCTAAAAAAGATGCTATTAAACTGACAGGAAGAGCAATAGCAGGCACTACAACAGCCTTGAGATTTCCTAAAAATAAATAGATTATCAAGACCACCAAAATAAAGGCTATTAATAAAGTTTTGTAGACTTCTTCAATTGCAGCTTCTACATAATTTGCTCTATCAAAAGAAACTCTCAAATCAAGTTCTTCAGGTAGAGATTTTTTAATTTCAATTAATCTTTTTTTTATATTATTTGAAAGTTCAACTGTTGATGCTCCACTTCTTGCGTAAATACCTATCCCAACTGTTTTTAAATTAATTTGATCTTTAGTTTGTGCTTTAAAAAGTGTTTTTTCTGAAACTGGACCAAAATCAATATTTGCTACATCTGATAATAATATAACTTTATTACCATTTTTTTTTATTGGTAGTTTTTTAATTGTTTTGATGTCATTGTATGATTTATCTAGATTAAGTGTAAGATCAATATTATCTGCTTCAAGAGTCCCAGCTGGTAGACTAATATTTTCTCCACGCATAGCCGACTCTACTTCTTTAATAGTAAGATCATTTGCAGCAAGTCTGATTGGGTCAATCCAAACTCTAATACTTAATTCTCTTAATCCACCAACTCTTATTCTTCCAACATTTTTAACACTTGAAAACTGATCTACCAAATATCTTTCAGCATAGTCTCCTAATTCAAGATCACTCCAAGTTGAAGATGAAAGAGATAGCCACATAGTAGTTGTGAAACCTGCTGCTCTTTTAAGAATTTGTGGAGGATCAGACTCATTTGGCAAATTATCAATTACTCTAGCAACTCTCTCTCTTATATCATTTGCAGCATTATCTAGATCAATACTAGTATCAAACTCAACATTTATAGTGCTTCTTCCATTTTCAGATTTAGAGTCTATATTTTTTATACCTTCAGCACCTCCAATAACATCCTCAACAACTTGAGTTACCTCTTGATCCACGACTGATGCTGAAGCTGATTTATAATCTACTTGAACTTGCACTACAGGTGGCTGAATTCCATTAGGTAATTCTCTTACTGGTAATTTCCAAAAAACAAATAAACCAAAAATAATAAGTATCAGGGACATTACCCATGATACTGTTGGTCTTTTAATGCTTAATTCTGTAATGAACATTTATTTAACTATGGGTTTTATTTTTCCTTGAGGTCTGACTTTTTTTAATCCTTCGGCAACAATAATGTCCCCGGCATCTAATCCAGAAATTATTTCAATACTTTTGTCTCCTCTAAGACCAGTTTTTACCTCAGTTTTATTTGCAGTATTTTCATCATCAATTAAGTATACATATGATTTATCGCCTTCAACCATCACACTCGTATCGGGAACGCTTAGAGAGTTTCTTAGATTAAATTTAACACTCACCTCTAACAGTGAACCTGAAATTAGATTTAAATCATCATTTTTAACCTTAATTCTAGATAAGAGACTTCTTGTATCAGCATTAATTCTACTAGACACAAAGTCTACTTCTCCTGAAAATATTTTATCTTTATAGCTTGATATTTTAACTTCTACTGGAAGGCCCTTTTTAATATAGGCAGAATAATTTTCTGGAATTTTAATATCTGAATATATAATTGAGTTATCATCAAGTGTAATAATTATAATATTGTTTGTAACTAGAATGTCCTCCGTAAGACCTGTGTATCCTAACACACCACTAAATGGTGCTATTATATTTCCACTTTTAAGTTTAATTAAAATTTCTCCTTTTTTAACAAAATTTTTTAACTTTAATTCATCAACAAGATCATCTTTTCTAATCTTGAAAGACTCAGTTTTTTTGGAGATTGCAGTCCCGAACGTTTCTATATTTTCAGAAAATTCTTTCTCAATAACTTCAGTTACAATTATTCCAGGCGGGGGTATTTTGCTAAATTTTTTTTTGAAATGATTACCAATCATTGTTCTTGCAATGACAACAGATGCAATAATAAAAAAAAATATTAGTACTATGGAAATTATTTTTGTAGATCTTTTCATATAACTTTAAATTATGCCGTATTCAGCCCAAGAGCCATCATAAATACAAGGAAGATATTTATCATTAATTAAAGAATAAGCTAGTGCCAAAACACACGCAGTAACACCTGAACCACAAGAAAAAACTATATTTTTTTCATCTATATCATCTAAACAATTTTTAAAAACACTTTTGAGTTCTTCTTTATTTTTAAATGTTTTGTCTTCATTAATGCAAAGGCCAAAAGGAACACATTTGGAATTTTTAATATTTCCACTTCTTAAGCCTTTTCTAGGTTCAGGAACTTTTCCATCAAATCTTTCTTTAGATCTTGCATCGATTACTTTAAATCTTGGAAAATCAATATTTTGATCAATCATTTTTTTGTCTTTAACTAATTCTTTTATTTCAAAACTTTCATATTTTGATGCATTAATATTTGTTATTTTATCAGTCACCTCTTTTTTTTCTCTTATCCATTTTTTTAACCCACCATTTAAGACAAAAGTAAGTTTTGGATCATGACCAAAATAAATAAAATTGAACCAACAGCGGCAGGAACTTATTACATCAGAATTATCGTAAATAACTATTACATCCTTTTTTTTAATTCCCATTTCTGAAACTATTTTTTCCCATTCTTTTTTATCAACTAACATGTGTGGAAGTTGAGTTCCTTTTTTTGAATTTTTGTCTAGATCAAAATAAATTGCATTTGGAATGTGTATTTTTTGATATTCTACAAATCCATCTCTTTTAGTTTGGGGCATATGCCAAGAGCAATCAATTATTTTTACGTTGTGAAGATTTTCTTGCAACCAGTCAGTTTCAACTAATGACATTCTATCTTTTTTCTAAATATTTTTGATGATATTCTTCAGCTGGACAATAATTTTTAAGTAATGAAATCTTCGTGACTATTTTTCCAGATAATTTTTGATTAAATTTTTTAAGAACTTTTTCAGCAACTTCCTTTTGGCCCTCATTTAAATAAAAAATTTCACTTCTATATTGTGTTCCAAAATCTGGCCCTTGAGAATTTAATGTCGTCGGGTCATGGATTTCAAAAAAAATATTTAAAATTTTCTCGTAGGAAATGTTTTTTTCATCAAAATCTAGTTTTACAACTTCAGCATGGTTAGTCATACCTGTGCATACCTCTTTATAGGTAACTGATGGCTTATTTCCTCCACAATAACCTACTTCAGTTTTGATTATCCCGTTTATCTTGCTAAATTTGATTTCAGGTCCCCAAAAACATCCTAGTGCTAAAACTGCTATTTGCATTGATTATGATTTAAATTAATTTACAAATTATTCATATGCTCAGTAAAAATCAATTAGGTTTTTTGTACATGTTTTTGTCCATTTGTGCATTTTCTCTAATGGACGTAATAGTTAAATGGTCTGTTGATTATCCAATTGGCCAAGTTTTGTTTTTTAGAGGTTTTTTTGGAATTATATTTTACTTTTTTGTTATACCAAGAGAAAGATTACATAATTTTTATCAAACAAAAAGACCAGGCCTTCATGCACTTAGATGTGTCTCAGGGTTAATTGCATTAGTGGCGATTTTTATTGCTTTAAGAGAACTGCCATTAGCGACAGTAGTTAGTATTTCTTTTGCTGCTCCAATATTTACTACAATTTTATCAATATTCTTATTAAGTGAAAGAGTAGGGCTTTTTAGGTGGTTAGCTGTAATTATAGGATTTGTAGGAATATTGGTAATTACTGAGCCTGGTATAAGTGAATTAAATATTTATTACATATTTCCAATCATTTTTTGTTTAGGACTTTCTTATGTGGCAATCACAATAAGACAACTATCAACTACAGAACCCGTTTGGCTAATATCATTTTATTTTTCACTTTCGATAATGGTATTGAGTTTTTTAACTATTCCTAATGGGTGGGTATTTCCAAGTCTTCAGGATTTTGTTTTGTTATCATTTGTAGGAATTTTTGGCGGTGTTGCAAATTTATGGTTAAGTCAATCTTATAAATATTCTGAAGTGTCGCTTGTAACACCATTAAAATATTTAGCGTTAGTTTTTGCAATAGTTTTTGGGTATTTTATTTGGGGAGAAGTACCAACAATAAAAACATTAATCGGAGCATTACTGGTTATAATTTCAACTCTAATAATTTTTAGAAGAGAAATTTACAAAAAAAAAACTATTACATCTGAAACAATTAATGACTAATGTGCCAAAATATTGGAGCAAAGCTAAAATTTACCTTTCAAAAAAAGATAAAATATTATCTGATTTAATAAAAAATTATAAAAGCCCTAGTGAGATTATCTTAACTACAAGAAAAGATATTTTTTTTTCATTATGTAAAAGTATAATTGGTCAGCAAATTAGTGTAGCAGCTGCCAACTCTGTTTTTTTGAAGTTTAAAAAGAAATGTAAGGGTAAAATTAATCCAAAAGTAGTGGCAAAGTTAACAAATAACCAATTAAAGAAATGCGGTTTAAGCAAACAAAAAATTAAGGGAATTAAAAATTTATCAAAACAAATTTTAAATAAATCATTTAATCCAAAATTAATAAGTAATATGAATGATGAAGAAGCAATTATTTACTTATCTAGCTTAAAACAAATAGGCAGATGGTCAGCAGAAATGATTTTATTATTTACCTATAACAGATCTAATATTTGGCCTGTTCAAGATATTGGTTTATTGAGAGCTATATCTAAAAATTATAATAAGAGATATCTTCCACCTGAAAATTTTGTAAAATCCCTACAAAAAAAGTTTTCTCCTTATTGCTCTGTTGCCACATGGTATTTGTGGAGAAGTATTGATCCAGAACCAATACAATATTAAGTTCCCTCAATTATTTGATGATGTCTTACAACTATCCCTTTTAATATTTGATGAGCAGCTTGATATTCTGAAGAATAAAAAAATTTTTTAGCTTTTTCATAAGAACTAAATTCTATTACCGCAGTTCTAACAAAACTTTTTCCCTCTGTTGTAATTTTTTCTCCACCTCTTACTAAGAATTTTCCACCGTAAATATTTACTGCTTCTCTAGCTTTTAAAGCGTAGTCCTTCAGTTTTTTTTCATCTTTGATTTGTTCATATACACAAACAATGTAGCCTTTGTTCATTTCTCGATCCAATTATTATATTTGTCAAGATTATCCATAATATATCTTGGTAATTGATTATCTTGAATTTTAACCAATTCGTTTTTTGCATTAAATTTATTCTTTCTTTGATCTACTTTTAAGTCATAAATAGTTTTTTTATCTTTAATAATATTTTCTATTTTATTTAAACCCAATGGGTTGATATCATAGTCTATATGATGAAGGTATGATTTGAGTTTCTTTTCAATTTCTTTTGGAGTTTTAAGATATGAGTAATGCCATCCACCCTCTTTAATAAATTTTATACTTTGATATTTTTTTTTAGAAAAAAAGGCATCTAATCTCCACCAATTAAACTTTCTTCCCTTGATATTTCGTAACCATTGCGGAGACTCTAAGAATTTGAATTTACAAGCTTTACTTCCTATCCATGTAAAGTTCTCAAGCTTAAGATTAAATTTGTAGTACATCATCTCTTGTTCAAATATAAGAATTCTCTCATTAATTTTTTTGAAATCTACTCTTTCTAAGTTTGGTATTTCATCTAAATCTGAGATAATTATCCAATCATTTGGTTCAGCGTTTTTTAAACCCTCTGAAATACTATTTCTCTGTAAATTTTCTCTTTTCAGAGCATTTAAAATAGATTTTCTGTAAACTTCTTTCTCACTGTCAAATCTTTCAATGTGTTCAAGTTTACTTGGAATATCATCTTTTAAAATATAAATAATTTTTTCTTTGAATTTAGAAAATTTGCTAATATCAAATTGGGGCTCTCGCCTTTCTCCTTTATGATTGAAAACTGATTCAATTATTACAAATTTATCTATATGTTCGTTGAGAAGATTAAGCCTTACATCTAAAACCACATCTTCATCAAAGTACATAAAGCAATCATATATTTTCATAAGTTATCTTTTAAACTTTTTTAATAATTAATATATGATAAATAGTTATATGGCAGAAAAATTAATAATTTCTTTTCAGGAATATAATAAAATTGTAGAAAAACTAGCTATTCAAATTTATCAAAATTATAAACCTACAGTATTAATTGGAATTATGAGAGGAGCTGCACCAATTATTGATATTTTATCTAGAATTTTAAAATTACCAATAGCATATATAGTAATACAAAGTTATTCAGGAAAAGGTATGGAAGACCAACAAGGTCAATTAATGTTTGCAAGGGAGATAAGTTCATTGGCAAATGAGAAAGATTTTAACAAAGTTCTTTTAATTGATGATCTTTCAGATACAGGATTAACACTTAATAAAAGTATTGAGTGGTTAAAAAATTACGGACCAACAAAAAATTATATCAAAGAGGTTAAAACGGCATGTTTATGGAAAAAAAAATCTTCAAAATTTGAGCCAGATTTCTGTCCAATTAAATTAGACTCAGATCCTTGGATTGTTCAACCTACCGAACATTATGAACAATTATCAATTGAGGAAATTATAAAGAAAAATAAATAGGGCTGAATAAATCAGCCCTATTAAAAATTTTTTAGGCAACTACAAAGCTTACAACACTCAATATTGCTATTACCCAAATAGCTGGCGAAGTAGTTGAAAATTTACCAGTAAATATTTTGATTAAAGCATATGATACAAATGCCAATGCGATACCATTGCTTATACTGTATGTTAAAGGCATCGAAATCATAGCTAAAATCGCTGGAGCAGACTCAGAAATATCGTTCCATTCTATATCAGTAATATTTCTAATAAAAAGAACTGAAACAAAAAGTAAAGCTGCACCATCAATTTGTTTAGGTAAGCTTGTTGCAAGTGGAGCAAAAAATATACATGCAAGAAATAGTAAACCAATTACTAAAGAGGTCATACCAGTTTTCCCTCCTGCTTTTACACCAGCTCCTGACTCCACATAACTTGTAACAGTTGTTGTACCCATCATTGCTCCGGCAACTGTACTTACACTATCAGATAACATTGCTTTATTTATATCTTGAACTTTTCCATCTTTACCAACTTTACCAGCTACATTAGCAACTGATGTTAAAGTCCCTGCAGTATCGAAGAAGTCAATAAACAGTAAAGTAAAAATTACTGTTGACATTCCAGCCGTCATTGCAGCAGATAAGTCAAACTCAAAAAGATATGTCATAGGTGGTGGAGCGCTAGCAATTCCGTTAAATTTAGCTAGACCTGTTGCCCAAGCTATTATACTAAAAGCTAATATACCTATAATAATATTTCCTTTAACATTCATTTTATCTAAAACAATAATTGCTATGAATGTTGCACATCCAAGTAAAACTAATGGATCCCCTAAGTTTCCTAGTTGAACTAATGTTACTGGATTATCAACAACAACTTCCATTATTTGAAGACCAATAATTGCGAGGAATAGACCTATTCCTGCACCAATACCCAATTTTAAACTTTTTGGAATTGAGTTGATCAACCAAGCTCTAATTGGTGTCAAAGATATTATTAAAAATAATACACCAGCAACTAATACAGCGCCTAAAGCTTCTTGAGGCGTATATCCCATACCAGCACAGACACCAAATGCAACGAACGCATTAATTCCCATTCCAGGCGCTAATCCAATCGGCCAAGTTTTTCCGTAGAAAGCCATTATGAAACAAGCAAGAGCTGTAGCTAATATTGTTGCTGTATATACTGCACCGAAATCAAAAAAACCTTTTTCAGGTCCAGCGAATTCTCCCGATAATATAAATGGATTTAAAAACATTATATAGGCCATAGTCAAGAATGTTGTAACCCCTGCTATTACCTCGGTTTTAAAATCTGTTTTATGTTTTTTATAGTTAAAATAATTTTCAAGCATTTGTCCTCCTTATAGATAACAATTATTTGATTCTTTTCAAAATTTCTTTTGAAAACTCAATTTTATTAACAAATTTCAACTCAGAAGTTTATTTTTATGTCATTATTTACTTGTTATCATTTGAATGTGAAAAAATTGAAAATAATTATTCTGTCAATTTCTTTAGCCTTCTCCATTTCAGGATGTCAGACTGTGCAAAAAAAAACTGATGCGATTGTTGAAAAGGAAAATGAAAAATTAGCCAAATATATTGGTAAATCTGTAAATATTCTCAAGATTGATCTAGGTAATCCTGATGAAGATTTTAAAAATACAAATGGTAATTTTGAATTAATTTATAAAACTAAAAAATATGGAATTTCTTGTGAAAGAAAATTTGAGGCTAATTCTAACTTGATTGTAATTGGCTTTACTTCAAAAGGATGTTTTTAATTACCTGCGGAGATACAATCTCCGCAAGTAAGGAAAGCTTATTTTATTTCAATAAGTTTTTTCTTTTTGTGCTCTGGAACTACTCTTTCACAGGATATTGTTAAAAGACCATCTTTAAGCTCTGCTCCATTTACTTTTACATCATCAGCAATTGTAAATGATCTTGCAAATTGTCTTTGAGAAATTCCCTTGTGAATTATTTCTCCATCTGCATTTTTGTTTTCTGATTTATCAACATTTTTTGTTCTGACTGTCAATAAATTGTCCTCAAATTCAACTTCAACATCTTTCTTGTTAAAACCAGCGAGAGCAACCTCAATTGCATAATTGTCTCTTCCAGTCTTTCGGATATTGTAAGGTGGATAATTTGATTGCATAGTTAACGCACCATTACCAAGCATATTCTCAAATTGGTCAAACATGTCATCGAAACCAATTGAAAATGGTCTTAGTGAGTTAAATATTGAAAGATCCTTACTCGTCATATTTCCTCCTTTTGTTAAGCAAGTTTTTTGTATGCCCCAATAAGGCGACATAGTAAGTTATATGGGTATTAATCTTTAAATTTCAATATTAGATTTTATTTTTTTTGATATTTTAAGAACGAAAGAATAATCCAAAGCTATTTCCTCAATCGCTCCATCTCTACCAGATTTACCACCGTGACCAGCATTCATTTCTGTTTTTAGTAAAAGAAGATTATCATCAGTTTTGTAGTCTCTTAATTTCGCAGTAAATTTTGCTGGTTCGTCGAAAAGAACTCTATTATCACTTAAGCTTGTAGTAATTAAAATATGGGGATAATCCATTTTTTTTATATTGTTATAAGGTGCATACGAATAAATATAATCAAAGTGATCCTTATTCTCTTTAGCATTTCCAAACTCATCAAATTCTCCAACTGTTAAAGGCAGAGAGTGATCCAGATTTGTAGTTAAACTATCTACGAATGGGACAGCCATAATAATTCCACAAAATAATTCTGGAGCCTCATTTACTACTGCTCCCATTAGCAATCCTCCAGCAGATCCACCCATACCTATTATGTTTCCTTTGGAAGTATACTCTTTATCTATTAGAAATTTAGCGACGGCGATATAATCTTTAAAAGTATTTTTCTTATTTAAAAGCTTTCCTTCTTTCCACCATTTCATACCTCTCTCTAATCCACCTCTAATATGAGCTGTCACCCATATAATGTCTCTATTTATTAAACTTAATCTTGTAGAAGAAAAACTTGGTGACATCGAATTTCCATAAGAACCATATCCGTATAACAAAAGTTTAGCCTCGCCATTTATTTTTGTTTTTTTATGTCGAGTGATTGTAAGAGGAACTTTCCTTCCATCATGAGACTCGCAGTCAAATCTCTCAACTATATAATCATCTGGATTATGACCTGAAGGTATAATTTGCTCTTTAACCAATTGTTTTTTTTTTGTTTTTAAATTGTAAGAATAAACTCTATTTTGTGTTTTTGGAGTTGAATAAGAAATATATATCACATCTGTATTTCGATCTTTTTGTGTAAGTGAAATTCCACCATCAAACACTTCCTCTTCTGAAAAAATTAATTCTTCTTCATGATTAGTTTCTAAATTTTTAACAAAAATTTTTCCTAATGCATTTGATACTTCGGATCTTAAAATCCATTTTTTAAGAAATGTGAGACCACCAATTAAAGTTTCATCTTTAGCTGGTATAAAAGTTTCCCATTTTTTCTTTTTAATATCGTTAGATTTTTCGATTTTAAAATCTTCTGCATCTTTATTTGTATGCATGTAAAAATTACCATTCCAAGAATTTACGCTATAAATTATTCCTTTTTCCCTTTTTTGAATTAATTTAGGGGTCGGTATTTTCTCATTTACATTAAAATAATATTGTTCTGAAGTATTGTGATCTGAACTAGTGATAAAATAATATTTTTCATCAGAGCTTATTCCAATACTTACCGTAAAGGCTTCTGTTTTTTCCTCAAAAATTAAAACATCCCTTTCTTTTGACTCACCAAGTTTATGTCTAAAAATCTTTCTAGGTCTATGATGTTCATCAAGCTCTGAATAAAAAATATAATTATCGTCGAGACTAAATAATATAGATCCCGATGTATTTGCTATAGTTTCCGTAACAATTTTTTTTGTTTTAATATCTCTTACATAAATTGAGTAGTACTCCGAACCTTTTAAATCAAGTGAATAAGCAAGATATTCATCATTATTACTTACTTCAAGATCTCCTACACCGAAATATTCTGTTTGAAGTTTTTCTTTTTCTTTATCTCCATCCCATATTTCTTCAATAATTTCAGTTCCAATTTTCTTTCTTAATTTTATTGAATAATTTCCTTTTTCTGTAGTTTTGTTCCAGTAAAAATAATTTTTATCTTTATAGGGTAAAGATTCATCCTCAAGTTTTATTCTTCCCTTAATTTCATTGAATATTAATTTTTGTGTGTCTTCTGTATCTTTTAAATGATGTTTTGCGAAGGCATTTTCCTCTTCTAAATAT
>CACPCD010000016.1 GCA_902632315.1 uncultured Pelagibacteraceae bacterium | reverse complement strand
AAAAAAATATTGCAAAACACTATGATCTGGGAAATGAATTTTTTTCACTATGGCTTGATAAAACACTAACTTACTCAAGTGCAATTTTTGATGAGAAAAATAAAGAATTAACCGACGCTCAAAAAAATAAATATCAAAAATTGATTGATTTAATTAAACCAAAGGCAGGCGATAAAGTTTTAGAAATTGGATGTGGCTGGGGAGGATTTGCTGAATATGTTGGAAGAAAATACGACGTTAAACTAGACTGTATTACAATTTCAAAAAAACAATTTGAATACGCTAAGGAAAGGATTCATAAATTAGGTTTAAATGAGAAAGTTAATATCGAAATCAAAGACTATAGAGACTTAAATAATAAATATAATTCAATCGCTTCAATTGAAATGATCGAGGCTGTTGGCCAAAATTATTTAGAAAGTTATTTCCAAACAATTAAAAAAAATTTATCAAACGATGGAAAAGCTGCTATCCAAGCGATCACAATAGACGATGATTTATTTGATAGATATAAAAGTAAACAAGATTTTATTCAAAAATATATTTTTCCTGGAGGATTTCTTCCAAATAAAAATAGTATTAAAAAATATGTGTCAGAGAACGGGCTGACTTTTAATTCATACCAGTCATATGCGGATCATTACTCCAATACTCTGGCTATTTGGAGAAAAGAATTTTATAGCAAATGGGATCTAATAAAAAAACAAGGTTTTGATTTGACTTTTAAAAGGATGTGGGAATTTTACCTTTGTTATTGTGAAGCTGGCTTTAAATCAAAAAATATAGATTTAATTCAATTTTCAATTCAAAATAAACAGTTATAAAGTATAGATATGCATGACAAAAAATCTATTAGATTTATCTTATTGATAATTTCTCTATTCTTAATTACAAGTTGTTCAAAAAATAGCACAATGAATCCAGAAGATTTTAAAAATAAAGAGCCAAGATTAATAATTGAAGAGTATTTGTCAGGAGATGTTAAAGCGTGGGGGGTATTACAAAATAGATCTGGAAAAGTAACTCGGCAGTTTTCAGCAATCCTAAATGGAAAATGGGATGGAAAAAAATTAATTCTTGATGAAAAATTTAATTGGGACGATGGAGAGGTTCAAACAAGACAATGGCAAATTACAAAAATTGACGAAAACAATTATGAGGGCACAGCAGGGGATGTTGTTGGTAAAGCGAAAGGCTATTCTTATGGTCCAGCTTTTAAATTCGAGTATGTTTTGCTAGTACCAGTTAAAGGTAAAGAAATAAAGATCACTTTTGATGATTGGATATTTAAACAAGATGACCGGGTGGCAATAAACCGGGCAACTATGACTAAGTTTGGATTTAAAGTTGCAGAACTGACTGTTGTTTTTGTGAAAGATTAATTTTTTTTTTGATATTTTGTCATTTTACCAACTAAACTAAAATAAATTTTACTAGGTAAAAAACTAAATATTTTAAGTATTATTGTTAAAGCTTTAGGAAAGTGTATTTCAAAAACATTCTTATTAATTAATCCATCATAAATTTTTTCAGCCGCATATTCAGTTGTCTTTAAAAAAGGCATCTTAAAATCATTCTTATCCGTCATTGGTGTTTTAATAAAACCAGGAGAAACTAAACAAACACGCACATTTGATCTTTTAAAATCAAAATATAAACTTTCAGCAAGATTATTAAGAGCAGACTTAGAAGGGCCATATCCTGTAGAGTTTGGCAAACCTCTATAACCTGCAATCGATGAAACAATAGTAATTGTACCACTTTTCTTATTTTTAAAATATTCTTCTACTGCTTTAATACTATTCAAAGTACCAAAAAAATTTATTTTGAATACATCCTCTATTTGCTCTACATCAATATCTCTCTCTTTCTTTGGATTCCAGGTACCTGTTGAAAAAAAACAAATATCAATATTTTGAAATTTATTTTTTATCTTTTCAAAAACTTCCTTACATTTAGATTTATTAGTTACATCTAGTGGAAATCCATGAATATTCTCGTGATTATTCGAGATTTCTTGAAGTAGGTTTTCTCTTCTCGCAGAGATTGCTACATTCCAGCCTTTGTTAGCAAATTTGATTGCTAAAGCTTTACCAATTCCTGTGCTTCCTCCAGTTATCCAAATTGTTTTTTTATCCATATCAATGTGATGTATAATACTTATATGCTTAAAAATAAATTATTATCATTTGTTCTTTTTTTTATCATCACTTATTCTGCTTCATTTATTGGGGGTTTAGTAACGATAAGTTTAAAGGAACCTTGGTATTCTCAATTGACAAAATCAAATTTTAATCCTCCTGATTGGGTTTTTGCTCCTGTTTGGACAACACTGTATTTTATGATGACTTTATCAATTTGGTTTTTTTGGCATAGCAAAAGAAGAGAAATGAATACTATTTATATTTATTTCATTCATATTCTTTTTAATGCAACTTGGAGTATAGTTTTTTTTGGTTTTCATAATATTTTTTTAGCTTTTATAAATTTATTGATATTAGTAGGCTTTATAATAATTTTAACTATTAGGTTATATCATGTAAATAAAGTTAGCTCCTATCTAATGATTCCCTATTTACTTTGGTCGTGCTATGCATTATTTCTCAATATTAATCTATTATTATTAAATTAAAATATGGAAGATGTAGTTATAGTTGGAGGTGGAATTATTGGGACGGCAACAGCCTATTTTTTATCTAAAGAGGGAAGAAAAGTAAAAGTGATTGAGCGAGACCCAACTTATAAAATGGCATCTTTTCCTTTATCACTTGGTGGTTTTAGGAGACAATTTTTTCAAACAGAAAATATTTTATTGGGAAAATTTGCAAGAGAATTTATATTTCAAATACCAGAATTATTAAAAACTAAAAAGAATCCAAATCCGACTGCTAGCATGGTAACCAATGGATACTTATTGATGTTTGGCTCTGAACATGCTGAGGAACAATATAAGGCACTAGAAAATCATAAGGCATGTAATGCTGGAACTAAAAATATAAAAGGGTCAGAATTAAAAAATTTCTTTCCATATATTAATAGTGATGGAATTGAAACAGCAACTTTTACTGATAATCAAAGTGAGGGCTGGATTGACCCTTTTATGTTTCATGGTGCACTTAAAAGTAAAGCTATGGAACTTGGAGCAGAATTTGTTAAGGGTGAGGTAAAAACTCTTTCAGAGATAAAAGCTAAAACTATTATTTCCGCAGCAGGTTGTTGGACAAAAGAACTTTTAGAAGATATACCAGTTGAACCACAAAAACACACTGTCTTTAGAGTTAAATGCCCAAAACATATTCCTGAGATGCCATTAACAGGTGATTTGACAACGGGTGTCTATTGGAGACCAGAGGGGAAAGAATATCTGGCAGGATCGCCAAAATCTGTTTTCGATGCTGATGATTTAGAACCAGCATGGAATGATTTTGAGGAGCTTGTTTGGCCTGCCTTAGCACATAGGATACCTGCCATGGAAGAACTTAAATTAACAGGCGGTTGGGCAGGTTATTATGATTGCAATAGACTTGACAACAATGCTGTTGTAGGTAAGCATCCAAAATTTGATAATGTTTATTTAGCAACAGGATTTACCGGTCGTGGTTTAATGCAAGCTCCAGGCATTGGAAGAGCTTTAACAGAGTTAATCACCACTGGGGCATATCAATCAATAGATATATCTAATATGGCAGTAGAGAGAGTTTTAGGAAAAAAGGCTAGGCCTGAACCATATGTTCTTTAGATTAAGTTCCGCAAAAAGTTTCATATTTTTTATTTGAGTTTGGAGGGGATTGAAATTTAGATGTATTTTGTTGTTCAGTATACGGATCTTTTAATATATCTAAAAAATTTTTCAGTGGTTCCAAGCTCCCTTGTTCTGCTGAAGCTAGTACCTCCTCAACTATATGATTTCTAGGAATAAAAAGAGGATTATTTTTTCTCATCAGATCAATTGATTTTTTTATTGTATTATCATTCTTTAATACTCTTTCTTTCCATCTTTTCTTCCAATTTACAAAATTAACATCATTATAAATGACCTTTGTTTTAGGTCCTAGATCCATTAAATTACAAAAAGTATTCGTGTAATCAGCCTTTTTTTGATGCATCCATGTTAATAAATCAAGTATTAATGATCTATCACCTTCCTCAGAATTAAATAAACCTAACTTATTTTTCATCATAATCATCCATTTTTCTTCATATTGCTTTTCAAAAGAATCAATTTTTCGTGTAGCAATTTCAATAGCTTTGTTGGAATCTTTGTCTATTAAAGGTATCAAACATTCTGCAAACCTAGCTAAATTCCATTTTGCTATAGCTGGTTGATTGCAATAAGCGTATCTACCCATTTTATCAATGGAGCTAAAAACAGTTTTAGGATCGTAGATATCCATAAACGCACAAGGGCCATAATCTATAGTCTCACCAGAAACAGTCATATTATCTGTGTTCATTACCCCGTGAATAAATCCAACACGCATCCAATTAATAATTAAATCACATTGTTTTCCTATGAGCCTCTCTAATAGCTTTAAAGCTGGATTCTCAGTATTTTTAATTTCAGGGTAGTGTCTTTCCAAAGTGTAATTAAACAATATATTAAGTTCTTCAAAATTTTGTCTTGCAGAGACGTATTGGAAAGTACCTACTCTGATATGGCTAGAGGCAACACGTGTAAGAATTGCACCTTGAAGATTTTTTTCTCTTAACACATTTTCTCCCGTTTTAACTACAGCAAGACTTCTTGTTGTTGGGATATTTAAATAGTTCATAGCCTCGCTAATTATGTACTCTCTTAACATGGGACCTAAGGCTGCTCGACCATCGCCATTTCTTGAGAAAGCTGTCTTTCCTGAACCTTTAAGCTGAATATCATATTTTTTGTTTTTTTTTGAAACATGCTCACCTAGTAATACAGCTCTTCCATCTCCTAACATTGTGAAATGACCAAATTGATGTCCAGCATAAGCTTGTGCAATTGAATTACTTCCATTAGGTAAAAGATTTCCTGAAAAAATTTCAGACAATTCTTTATTTGTCACTTTAGAAAAATCTAAGTTTAAATCATCAGCTAATGTGTTATTTAATAAGATTAGTTCTGGATTGATAACTGGTATTGGATTTATTTTTTCTTTAAAAGAGTCTGATAGACAGGAGTAAGTGTTATTGAAATTCCAGTTAATTTTATTCATAAAAAAAGCGATCTATAACAATATAAACCGCTTTTTTTGAATTTTTAAATTTATTTTTTCTTATATTTAGCAGCTTCCTCTGAACCTCCGGTAGCTGTACCTTTACTATATGAGTGAGCACCCATACCTGCTAACTGACCATCTTTAACAATCAGATACTGATTTCTAATTTCTTTACCTTCAAAGAAACATTCTAATATTTCTCTAACTCCATCAGCATATCTTGCTTGTGCAGTTAAAGATGTCCCTGAAGTGTGAGGAGTCATACCGTGATGTGGCATAGTTCTCCATACGTGATCATTAGGTGCTGGCTGTGGAAACCACACGTCACCTGCGTAACCACTTAATTGACCACTCTTTAATGCTTTTGCAATTGCTTCACGATTGCATATTTTTCCTCTCGCAGTGTTTACAATGTAAGCGCCTTTTTTCATTTTACTTATCATTGCATCATCAAACAAATTCTCAGTTTCTGGGTGCAGAGGACAATTAATCGTCACTACATCACAAACCTTTACCATTGATTCTACAGAATCATGAAACGTAAGATTAAGCTCTTTTTCAACAGCATCAGGCAATTTGTGTCTATCAAAATAATGTAAATGAACATCGAACGGTTTCATTTTTCTTAATGCATCTAAACCAATACGTCCTGCAGCCACTGTTCCAATATGCATACCCTCAACATCATAAGATCTTTGTACTGCATCAGCAATATTCCATCCACCTTCGTTAACAATTCTATGTTGATTATGGTAGTCCCTTACCATTGAGACAATCATCATAACAATATGTTCAGCTACAGATCTAGAGTTACAATAAGTTACCTCAACAACATCAATTTTATTATCCATTGCAGCTTGTAAATCGACATGATCTGAACCAATTCCTGCTGTGATTGCCATCTTTAGATTTTTTGCTTTAGCAATTCTTTCTTTTGTCAAATAATATGGAAAAAAAGGTTGTGAAATCACAATGTCAGCATCTACAATATGTTTATCAGCTTCACATCCGTCCCCATCTTTACTGTTAGTTACTATTAACTCATGACCGTTGCTTTCTAAAAATTTTCTTAAACCAAGCTCTCCAGAAACACACCCTAGTAATTGTCCTGGGGTATAATCTCTTCCTTTGGGCGAAGGTAAAGTCATTCCATCTGGATATTTTTCTATTTTTGGCAATTCTGAAAGTGCATATGATTTTGGCATTCCTCCTTTTGGATCATCATACAATACGCATAATATCTTCATTTATTCTCCTGTATTTAAATGTTTATTTAGCGCATCTAACATTATTTTTAGTTCTCAAGCAAATAAATTATTTTTGACTAGGGTAGGATTTTTTTAAAATAAAACGATTAATTATTAGCGCAAAAGTCACAATTATAATTGAGCCAGTTATAACTGGACTTAATAGGTAGTCGATTGAAACACTTCCGATTATTACAATAATTGGATTTCCACCAGCAGGAGGGTGAGTAACATTGAATAAAATCATCAAACCAACGCCAAAACCAACCGCAAAGGGAATTATTATATAAAGAGGTAAGGGGACAAAATTCAAAAAAAACAAACCTACTATAGCTGTTACTAAATGACCAAAAAAAACATTTTTTGGTTTAGCAAATGGACTTTCAGGATAACCATAAAGAAGCACCATAGAAGAACCAAATGATGCTAGTAAAAATATTCCAAGTTCAGTTTTATAAGTTAAAAAAGTTAAAACTCCAATAGTTATCATTGAAAACACACCAGCGATGATTGATTGTTTTATGTTACCCATAAGATTTAACTTGATACTATTTTTTTTAATGTTTTAAAAGGTAATAATATACAATTTTTTCTAAAATTATTTTTTTTTTTCAGAATTTTTTTAAATGGCTTTAAATTTGAATCTAATTTGTTTAAGTCATCATCAAAAAAATTATTAGCACTATCACATATTTTATCTATTTTAGCTATTCTATTGTTTAATGAGATTTTAGAAAGTAAGCTCACAGAAGCTTGGCAATATACACATGATTTTCCTTGATAACCAAAATCAACAATCTTGTGATTTTTGATAATCAGCTTAATTTTGATCTCATCACCACATAATGAATTTCTAAGTTTCGAAAAGTGAGTGTGATCCTCAATATCTCTATTATTTTCAATATTTGAAGCAATTTTTAGTATTTCTAAGTCCATTTAATTAATTTACTTATTTATAATGAAAAAAAAATAGAATCTTTTACCCAAGCTTTAAAAATATACAAAAAAATAAAAATAATAATTGTTGTAGTTAAAACTATTTCCAATTAAATATCTACCATGTTTGAGCTAAAAAATGAAAAAATAGCAATACCCGTTGTATTATTTGCTGGAATACTTTGGTCTTTTGGCCCTCTTGTTGTAAGATATATGGATAATCCTCACATGGTTCCATGGCAATACATTTTTGGTCGAGGTCTTACTATATTCATAATTCTAAATTTGTATTTATATTTTGAAGAGGGAATAAATTTTTATAAGAATTATAAAAAAATTGGAAGATCAGGAATAATAGGTGGATGCGGTTTAGGGGTCGCAATGATTTCTTTCATTTATTCTATTACAAATACCACAGCTGCAATCACTTTATTGTGCTTGGCTGCAATGCCTTTTTTTACAGCAGTATTAGCTTATCTATTTTTAAAAGAAAAAATTTCTATTAACGTATGGATTTCAATTGCATTAGCCACAATTGGAATCATTATAATGGCAATTGGAAATACAGAAAAAAGCTCTTTATTAGGCTTTTTATTTGGAATTACATCTTCAATAGGTTTTTCAGTATTTTCGGTGACACTGAGGTGGAGAAAAGAAACTCCTAAATTTACAACAGTCGCTATAGCGGGATTATTCTGTTTTGTATTTGCAGCATCAATTATTTTGATCACAAAACAACCTTTTTTCGCAACGAGTTATAATAGCTCGATGTTTTCTTTACATGGAACTCTAGTGTGTCTTGGGTTGATCCTATATTCAATTGGCTCCAAAGCTATACCAGCAGCTGAATTAACCCTATTATCACTTACTGAAGTAATTGGAGGAATTTTTTGGGTTTGGTTACCTCTGTTTGGAATAAATGAAGTTCCAACAACAAACACTATTGTTGGTGGTTTTTTTCTTTTTATCTCATTAATCTATTACAGTTTAATCATGAGATGGAACAAGAGACATATAGCTCTTAATTAATTTAGTAATAATATGGAACGACCTGATTTTTTTACTTTAAAAAATGGTGAAAAAGTAAAATTGCCTTTTTCAGCTACAGAGTATCAAAACAGAGTTTCTAAGCTTAGAAAAACAATGTCTGTTAATGATATTGAAATTATTATATTAACCTCAATGCATAATATTGCATATTTTACTGGTTTTATCTATTGCTCATTCGGAAGACCTTATGGATGTGTTATTACACACAATAAAATTGTTACTATATCTGCAAACATTGACGCAAGCCAACCATGGAGGAGATCTCATTGTGATAATATCATTTATACTGATTGGAAAAGAGATAATTTCTTTAAAGCTATTAATTCGATAATTGGGAAAGATAACAAACCAAGATCAGTTGGTATAGAGAATGATCACATAACTTTGGATATAAAAAATAAACTTAATTTAATTTTTGAAAACACAACATTTAAAGATATTTCAAAGCAAATGATGAAACACAGAATGATAAAATCTGATGAGGAGATAGAGGTTATAAAAAATGGAGCAAGAATTGCTGATTTAGGGGCAGAGGAAATTGTTAAACTAATTAAACCAGGTCAAACAGAGTTAGAAATTGCAATTGCAGGACGTGATCGAATGGAAAGAGAAATTGCAAAAACATACCCTGGGGCAGAATATATGGATACTTGGGTATGGTTTCAGTCAGGAATTAATACAGATGGTGCACACAATCCTAAAACGAATAGAACTTTAAAAAATGGAGATATTTTGTCTTTAAATACTTTTCCAATGATATCGGGATATTATACGGCGCTTGAGAGAACCTTATTTGTAAACGAGGTAGATGATGCCTCTCTTAAAGCTTGGGAGGCAAATGTTAAAGTTCACAAACGAGGATTAGAATTGATAAAACCTGGCATAAAATGTTCTCAAATTTGCGAGGAATTGAATGATTTGTATGCCTCGCTAGGATATCTTCAATATAGAACTTTTGGATATGGTCATTCATTTGGAATATTATCTCATTTCTATGGAAGGGAAGCTGGGTTAGAATTAAGAGAAGACATTGATACTGTACTAGAAGAAAACATGGTGATATCAATGGAGCCAATGATTATGATACCTGAGGGAAAGCCAGGAGCTGGTGGTTATAGAGAGCATGATATTTTAGTAATTAAAAATGATAGTTCAGAAAATATAACTAAATTTCCATTTGGTCCAGATTTCAATATAATAAAGAATTAGATGGTAGATAAAATAATCATTAATAGTTGGAATGAGTGGGATCCATTAAAACATGTTATTGTAGGTCGTGCTGATGGAACATGTATTCCAGCTCCTGAACCAGCTTTAGATGCAAAAGTTCCAGAGGATAGTGATATGAGAGGTCAATTTGGAATAAGAACGAAAGATTCTATAGATAAAGCAAACGAACTTTTAAATAATTTTTCATCATTGTTGGAAAAACGTGGAATAAAGGTAGATAGGCCAACACCACTAGATTTTAATCAACCAACTTCAACTCCAGATTGGAAAACGGAAACTATGTTTGGTTGCATGCCGCCACGAGACGTTTTGTTAACGGTGGGGAATGAAATTTTAGAGGCTACTATGAGCTACAGGTGTAGATGGTTTGAGTATCTTTGTTACAGGCCATTACTAAAAAATTATTACAATAAAGATCCAAATATGAGACATGAGTCAGCACCCAAACCAAGATTAACAGATTTAGATTATAGAAAAGATTATCTATCAGATAAAATTGGAGTTCAAAAAAGATTAGAATGGACAGAAAAAAAATATTTTGTAACAACAGAAGAAGAGCCATTATTTGATGCTGCTGATGTTTTAAGATTCGGAAAAGACTTAATTGTTCAACATGGTTTTACAACTAATCTCAAAGGTATTGACTGGCTCAAAAGACATTTTAAAGATCATAGGGTCCATGCTGTAAACTTTCCAGGTGATCCTTATCCTATACATATTGATGCAACATTCACACCTATCAAGGAGGGTTTAATAATAAATAATCCTCAAAGAAGGCTACCTAAAGAACAAAGAAAGTTATTTGAAAATAATGGATGGGAAATAGTTGATGCAGCTCAACCAGCTCATAATAGCCCACCACCTTTGTGTTATTCATCTGTTTGGCTATCGATGAATGTTTTGGTACTAGATCCCAAAACAGTTTGTGTAGAAGAAAGTGAAAAGTATCAAGCAGATCAACTTGATAAATTGGGCATGGAGGTAATCCCAGTACAGTTAAGAGATGCTTATGCATTTGGAGGTGGAATTCATTGTTGCACAGCTGATGTATATAGAAAAGGAGAATTAAAAGATTACTTTCCTAAACAATAAATTTAATTTGGGTTTTTTTTTAAAAATTCTATATATTTTAAAACATTGTCAAATTGCTCATCAGGAATATCTTTGTAACTTAGATTAAATTTATTTTTTATACAAATTGCAACATGTGCATATGGGTTTCTTCCCTTTGGATGATTAGGATGATCAGGCAATTGTCCTTGTAAGTGATCTCCTGCTAGCTGAATAATTTTCCATAGTTTATTGGCATTATATTTATTCATCTTACAAAAATTATTAAGATTGTATAAACTTTTAGATTAAATGATATATTAGTTTTCTTTTGTTTTATTTATCTCAAATTTTTCTAATCCAGTCGAAAAATTTTTATTTACAGTATTTTCTTTCTCTTCAAAAGATCTTAATTTTTCTAATTCTTTCTCTCTCAATCTTTGTTCTCTTAAGTTTTCACGATGTTCTTTTGCTTTTTGCTCGCGATCAAACTTTTCCTCCCATTCTTTGATTTTAATATATTCAAGTTGTTTTTGTCTTGCTTCCTCTTCTTTAATAATTTTTAAAGCTCTATCTCTTTTTCTTTTTTCTTTTAATTCAAGATTTTTTTGTTCCTCTTCCCTTACTTTGAGATCAATATCTTTTCTATTTTGTTCTTCCTCTTTTAATTTGAGCTCTTTTTCTTTATCCCTTAAATCATTTGTTATTAATATCAAGTTTTCATCTTTTTTGACTAATCTCTCGTTCTCAATTTTTTGAAGATCTTCTTTAGTCTTTAAGTCTTTTTCCTTAGTTCGTAGCTCATCTTCTTTTAGCCTAAGCTTATTATCTTCTTTTTTTAATTTTTCTTCCCATATTTTTAATTCCTTTTTTTCTTTGATGAGATCATTATTTTCCTGAAGTTTTTTTAATTTAATTTCTTTAATCTTTTTAATCTCCTGATTTTTTTTAAAATTTATAAAAGCACTACTTAATGATTTTGTAGTAATCGTAGCTATTTTGGCTAAACCATTACTTCCTTTAGAGGAATTTCTTTTATTTCTAGATTTAGTACTTTTTTTTTTCGGCATAGTTTTTTTTATAAACTCTATTTGAACAAAGAATCACTAATGATTCAAGATTTACTATCTCAGCAAAATTTACTCAGTGACTATTTTGAGTTACAACCTGTGAGCGATTAATTAAATTTACCAACAAAATTTTTGATTATTTTTTTGCATTAACCCTAAAAAATATTATTAATTTTTAGTGAAAAAATTTAATAAATTAATAATTGCCTGCGACGGTGAGTCAGCAAGTGGCAAAAGCACAGCAGCTAAGTTAATCTCAAAAAAGTACAATCTTACACTAATCAATTCTGGATTGCTTTATAGATACGCTAGTAAGTTAATAATTAAAAATAAACCAAAAAATAATGTCTTTTTTTTAAAAAGAAAATTTAGAAAAATTTCTTATAAATCTATAGCCAAACAAAATTTACACTTAGAATCTATCAGTAGCCACGTTGCTATTTTGGCCAAGGATAAGAAAGTAAGAGAAATTATAAATAAGTTTCAAAAAAAAATGATAAGATCAAATAAAAAAATTTGTGTCGAGGGAAGAGATATCGCAAGCAAAATCTTAGCTAAAAACCCGAAATATGATTTAGCTTTTTATTTTAAATGTAATATTAATGTTGCCAGTTATAGAAGATGGAAAGATATAAAGAAAAAAGTTTCATTAAAATCTGTAAAAAGTTCTTTAAAAAAAAGGACACTTATGGACAAAAAAAGAAAAAATAGTCCTCTTATTAAAGTAAAAGATGCTATAATTATTAGAACAGACAAAATGTCTAAAAAACAAGTTTTACAAAGAATGTCTGAATATATAGAAAAATTAAATTAAGACTCTTTTTCTTCTTCTTTTGAAGGTTCTTCAATTGGTTCAGTCGTTGGATTTAGCTCAATACCCGCAGGAGTAATTGTTTGAGGCATGGCAACAAATTGTGAGTCAGGATTATCTACTGTAGGTCTAATTCTCATTCTATAAATGCCAAAGATTCCAATAACCCCATGAAAAAAGAATAAAAAAACAAAAAAACCATTAGATCCAACTATATCCATAAAAATAGAGCATAGAAAAGGACCACTCATTGCACCTAATCCAAAAACAAACTGAAGTCCTGCACCGGCAGCTACAAATTTTTCTTTTGGAATATAATCATTAGTATGAGCTAAAATTAGAGAAAACATTGGCAGACTACAAAATGAAAAAAGTATTAAAAAAATATAAAACCAAGTTTTGCTGGTTGCTAGTCCGTCTGGTAAATACATTTGTCGAGATACTAAAATTGCAAGAATTGCAAAAATAGAAGCACCAAAAGTTGAAAATACGATTACTTTTCTTCTATCGTAAATATCTGAAATTTTTCCTACAGGAAATTGAGATATAGCTCCTGATATTGCCAAGAGGAAGGTCACAATTGATATTTCCAAAATTGTAAAATTCATAGATGTTGCATATACTGCTAATAGAGTAAATAAAGCTGACTGAATAGTTCCATAAAACAATGAACTTACCATGCCAAAAGGAGAAGCTTCATAAAGATCTTTTAGTGACATAGCTTTAATTCTTTTGAAAGTTGGAGGTTTTTTCTTTGTTAACAAGATTGGTATGAGAGCTGCTGAAGTTATTACTGATACTAGAATAAATGGCTGAAAATTTTCTGGACGACTAAAATTTAGGAGAAACATTCCAATCCCCATTGTTCCATATAATATAACCATATAAATAGATAAAACACTTCCTCTATTCTTATTACTTGATCTATCGTTTAACCAACTTTCAGCTACAGTATAGATACAAACCATACTTACCCCTGTTAAAACCCTTAACAAGAACCAAATAAACGGATTGATCAAAATAGAGTGAATTAAAATAACCAAAGATGCTAAAGATGCAAATGCCGCGAATACTCTAATATGGCCAACTCTTGAAATGATAATGGGTATCGTTGCAGCACCAATAAAATAACCAACAAAATAACCGGACATCATAAAGCCAGTTGATGTTAGACTAAATTCTTCTTGAACAGCCCGAACTCCCAAAAGAGAGCCTTGAAATCCATAAGCCATCATTATACAGCCCATACCTAAAAATAATGCCCAAGAATTTTTTAAAACTTTATTCATAAATTTTTTTGACTATTCGCGATGTATTATTAAATCAAGTCTTAATTGTGACAGAATTAATTTTTTTTAAGTTTTAAGTATGAGTGAATCGCAATAGTAGTTATAATGATTATACCCCCTTGAAGAGTCTCTATAGATGGCTGTTCCTTTATTATTAACCAAACCCAAATTGGACCAATTATAGTCTCTAAAAGAAAGAAAAGATTCACTTCTGCTGCTGGAATAAATCTTGGAGCTATAGTAACTAAAACAAATGGTATAGCCACACAAAGAATACACATCGCTGGCACTATAATCATATCCAAGCCTTTTAAAGAGAAGCTTTCTATAAAAAATAAAGCGAATGATGCAACAAACAACTTACCCACTACAGCAGCAGGGACTAAATTTTTTGATTTAGCAGATCTAATAGTAACAGCACCGACAGCTAAACCAATAGCAGTAACAAACCCCAAAATATCACCATAGAAATTTCCTAATTTTAGAGAGTCAAAAAAGATATAAATAATCGCCAAAAAAGTGAGAATTATTGATATCCATGTTTTTTTGTCAGGAGGTTCTTTTAAAAAAATTGCTCCAAGTATAGCAGATAGCATCGGAGCAGTCGCTATCATAACAAGAGTATTTGCTACATTCGTATTTTGAATAGAAACCACAAAAGTAATATTAGTAACGCTAAAAG
>CACPCD010000015.1 GCA_902632315.1 uncultured Pelagibacteraceae bacterium | reverse complement strand
TTTGCTCGTTTTTGTTTTTGTAAAAAACTATATTAGGAATAAAATTGACAATCTTGTAAATAAAGAAAAAAAAAAATTAAAGTAATTTTATGATTTTGATAAAATCATCTTTATTTATATCCATTACTTTTTTAGATGTTTCAAAATCAAACCCATTTCTTGCTAGTAAAGATATGTCCTTTTTATAAAATAAAGATCTATTATCCTCTGCTCTAGCTGGACCAATTCTTTTTTTTTTACATATTTTAATCGCTGAAAAAAAATCTTGATCTGAATTTTCAGTATGAATTTTATCAATTGTTTCTTTTATAAAATTATCCTGTATACCTTTGCCGATTAAATAACTCCTTATTTTATTAATTGAATTGCCTCTTTGAATCATGCTTTTTGCTTTGCTGTTGGAATAAAATTTATCATTTATAAACTTATTTTTTTCTAGATCTAATAAAACAATATCAATCAAATCAGCCACTTCCTTTTTTTTTACATTTGGGATACTGGCTTTAAGATATTTCTTTAATAGATAGGTTTTTAATTGTTGTTTAGAAGGAGCATATTTTTCAACATATGAGAATGCAAATCTTCTCATTTCATCAACAGTTACTTCTAATGTTTTTTTTCTATTTCTTATAGGAATCATTTCAAGATTTAATATAATATATATTTGAATGATCGAAGAAATTTATAATTTTTTTACAATAGAAACGCTCTACTACTGGGTGAATTTAGGTGTTTTGCCTTTTTGGATAATATTAATATTTTTTCCAAAATCTAATCTTTGTAGATATTTGGTAACATCTATTTTTCCGATTTTATTACTATCTGGAGCTTATATTTTCATGCTCTATAAGTCTTATTTAAGTTCATATAATTTTGAGAGTAACTTCAAACTTTACCTTGGTATCAACGAATTGTCTGAGCTATTCATGGATAATTCTTATCTCATGATTTTTTGGATTCATTTCATATCAATTAATCTTTTTACTGGAGGGTGGATAGTCAAGGACTCACAAAAATTCTCGATAAATAAAATTTTGTTATCTTTACCTCTTTTAATTACCTATTTAGTTGGTCCTATAGGTCTATTTTTTTACTGGTTAATAAGAATTTTTTATTCCAAAAGTATTAATCTTTATGACTAAATCTATTGATTTTTATTTTGATTTCATAAGCCCATACTCATTTTTAGCTTATAAAAAAATAAAATCTTTTGAAAAAAAAGATAAATTAAAGATATCCTTTAAACCAATTTTGCTTGGTGGACTTCACAAGCTTGGAGAAATTACTCCTCCCGCTTTCAACGAACGCAAAATGAAGAATATGAAAAATGATTGTGATTTAGTAGCTAGAAAAAATCAAATTGAATTCAGGTGGAATGAAAAATTTCCAATAAATTCTTTAAATTTAATGCGAGGATATCTAGTAGTTGATGAAAATATTAAACAAAAATTTTTTGAAACCTGCTTTGATGCTTACTGGAAAAATAATATTGATATTTCTAACAAAGAAAAGGTAGATGAGATTTTAGAAATTTGCAAAATTGATAAGAATATTTTTTTTGAAAAAATTAACAATTTAGAAATAAAAGAAAAATTAAAAAAACTAACATCATCTGCATTTGAAAAAGACGTTTTTGGTGCCCCGACATTTATTGTAAATGATAAAATTTTTTGGGGCCAGGATAGATTGGATTATGCAATTGATGAATATTTTTCTTAAACGATCTTAAATTTACTTTGTTTAATTGCGCCAAAGCCGCCATCAATATGAGATATTTTTTCAAAACCCATATCCTTTAAAGACTTTGTGGCTAAGGCAGATCTTAAACCACCTGCACAAAATAAAACCATTTCTTTATTTAAATCTAGCTTGCCTTCTTTAAAATAAGCACTTTCAGGATCTAACCAAAATTCCAACATTCCCCTTGGAATGTGAATTGCTCCTTCGACTTTTCCTTCGTTTTGTAGTTCCCTAATATCTCTAATATCAATTAAATTTGTTTTTCCTTCTTTCATCATTAAATATGCATCGTCAGAAGATATTGTTTTTATCTCTTTTAAAGCATTATTTACCAGTTCTGATGAAGATTTTATTTTCATTTATTTAAAACTTAAAATAAATATTATTATATAACAATACATTTTTAATGAAAAATAAGAGCCCAAATAAAAAAAATTTCTTATCAAAATTTTTTGTAAAATTAGTCAGAAAATTTGGATTTGAGTTAATTGACCAAGCAGAAATGCATATTCCTACCAGCGATCTAAATGCAAATGAAAATTTGAGCAAAGGAGGCATAAAATCTGTTACCGTGCCTTTGGGAGTCACTGAAATTACAAATAAAGTTGAAAGTATAACAATAATTATAAGATCTTACACTTTTGGCAATACTAATACCAGTCAAGTAATGCTTGATCAGAGTAAAAAACGAATCTTTGACTTGCCAAAAATTGAATACACGTTGAGGACTATAAACTCGGTTATTAAATCTTGCGCGTTGGCTAAAGAATATTTTAAAGATCTCAAAATTAATCTAGTAATTACTGATGATCAATCAACTGAAGAAAACTTGTTAAGAATTGATAAGCTTTTAAAAAGTTCAAATATAGATAGCAAAATTATCAATATGAAAGAAGGCGAATTTTCAGATTTGATAAGTGAAATAGACACCAATGGTGAAAAAATTTCAAAAAATATGATTTCTAATATGACGAATTTTTTAAAATCAATTCAAATAGCAGAAAATGAAAGTTCAGATTTATTTTATTTTCTTGAAGATGATTATATTCATACGAAGGAGGCGATTTCTGAAATGATTTTTACCTATGAAAAAATGAGTTCTCAATTAAACAGAGAGCTTTTTTTATGTCCTGCAGATTACCCTTATTTGTATTCAAATATTGATAATACAAAATTATTTTTTGGTAATATGAGACACTGGAGATCTGTTAACGAAACGTTGCTTACTTTTTTAACAAGCAAAAAAATGATAATTAAATATTTAGACGATCTGAAAGAAATTGGCAAAAAGCGGCACCATCCAATGGAATTAAAACTGCATCAAATTTACAAAAAAGAATATTGTTTATCTCCTATTCCATCCTTGGCAATGCATGCAACTAATGTAAATACTATTTACGGTATTCCACCAAATTTCAATTGGAAAAAAGTTTGGGATGAAAATAAATAAAAGCCCTTTCTTAAAAGGGCTTTTATAATCTAAGAGGAAATTTGAGGGACCCTTCGATGAGTGTGATCTATTTGAGACACTACAGGAGCGAAGGATCCCTTGATTGTTAACAATTAGTCTCGTATTGCATAAGCAATAACACCAGTTTCAGTTACATCAGTCCCTTTGGTTTCACCTTCTTTACTTAACCTTAGGCCTATAGTTGCTTTAATAAAACTGAATATTATGTAAGCGACTATAAATACAAATATGTTAACTGATAATACACCGATTAACTGTGCGCTAAAATTTGCACCAGAATTTGTAGCAGGCACAATTAATGTACCCCAAATTCCAGCAAATAGGTGTGCAGGTATTGCACCAACTACGTCATCAATTTGTAATGAAAATAATAGCTTGGTTCCATAGACTACGATTAAACCACCCACTGCACCAATCAATATTGCCTCAAAAGGTGCTGGAGCTAACGGTTCTGCAGTAATCGCAACTAATCCACCGATACATCCATTTAACATCTGAACTACATCTGTTTTACCAAAATGTAATCTTGTTATAATAGCGGCACCTATAACACCACCAGCACCAGCTAAAAATGTATTTATAAAGATAGTTGATACAGCAATTGCGTCAGCAGCAGTCCCCATAGCTAATTGTGAACCACCATTAAAGCCAAACCAACCTAACCATAAAATAAATACACCGATAGTAACTAACGGTATTGATGAAGCTGCAAATGGCTTAAGTGGAGCTGGAGCACCAGACTTTGTAAATCTTCCAAGTCTTGGACCAATAATTATTGCACCAGCTAGAGCAGCTGCACCACCAGTTGAGTGTACTAGAGTTGAACCAGCAAAATCAGAAAATCCTAATTCAGCTAACCAGCCTCCACCCCACTGCCAACCCATTACTATTGGGTAAATAATTCCAGAAAGAATTGCAGCAAATACAAAAAATGGCCATAACTTAATTCTTTCTGCCATTGTACCTGATACAATTGAAACTGTTGTTGCACAGAAAACCATTTGGAAATACCAATCTGAACCATCTGAATATCCAGTGCCTACTGCACTACTATCAGACCATGGTATAAATTTTCCTATATAACCACCTTCTGGAATGCCATAAGCTAAGTTATAACCCACCATCCAGAACATAATTCCTGCAATTGAAAATAAACCTATATTTTTAGCACAGATTACAGATACACTTTTTGATGTAACCATACCTGATTCTAGCATTGCAAATCCTGCAGCCATGAACATGACCAAGAAACCACAAATTAAGAATAATAAGGTATTAAATATAAAACCCACTTCAGCAGAAACTGTTGTCTCCGCCATACCAGCGCTACTCATGTTTAATAAGAAAATTAAACTAATAAGTGGTGCGCTTATTTTTTTAAATAATTTAGTCATAAGACCTCCCTGTTAAAGAAGTCTGTTATATTTTTAAAAAATTTTTAAAACTAACGCTGATTAAGAAAATTGGGTATGCATTTTTTGCATATAGAAACAGCCTTAATGCATTTTTGTACATTAAGGCTGTTAAGAAAATATTATCTGTTGAATACTTCTTTTAAAGCTTTAGCAGGTAAGAACTTGACCTTTTGGGAAGCAGCAATTTGTATCTGCTCTCCAGTTCTAGGATTTCTTCCAACTCTAGCTTTTCTTTTAGCTACTTTATAAGTTCCAAATCCAGCGATTTTAACTGAATCATCAGCTTTTAAAGCGTCTAAAATAGTGTTGGTAATCGTGTCAAAAGTTCTTTCAGCATCAGCTTTACTTAGATTTAAAGCTCCTGAAAGCTTGACCACTAGTTGTTTTTTATTCATTTTAGCTCCGGTTTTATAAGGTTATTTACATTTTTATCAAAAGTGCTGATAAATCAAGACTTTTTTTAGTATAATAATAAAACTTATACACAATATATTGTGTAATAGTAAATAAATGTTGATTTTATTGACTTTTTTGAAAAAAAAAAATTTGATTAATTAAATAATCCAAGGTCTTTTAAGTCATTAAAAGTAGTGAAAAACATTAATGATAGCAAGACAAACATACCGATTCGAAAAAAACCTTCTTGAGTTTTTTGGGATAAAGGACGACCTAAGATTTTTTCAAAAGCATAAAACATTAAATGTCCACCGTCTAACATTGGTATAGGAAATAAATTTACTAATCCTAAGCTAATAGAAATATAAGCCATCATACTTATAAAGGCCAAAACACCAAATTCAGCTACCTGTCCTGATATTTTTGCAATTCTAATTGGTCCGCCAAGTTGTGATGTGTCAGCTTTACCAAAAATCATTGCACCTATATATTTTAATGAAGAAATGCTCACATAATAGACCTCATGAGCAGCATGATAGATGGCTTGAGCGGGACCTAATTTTACATGATTAATTTCATTATTGAAGGCGCCTAATTTAATACCAACCATTCTTTTATTTATTTTGTTACCAAGATTATCTTCACTTGGAACAATATTTGGCTTTACTTTAATTATCAACTCATCATATGAGCGTTTTACCTTAAAGTCTATTACATCAGCAGTTGACATCGTTATATATTTTGAGACATCCATTATGCTTTCAACTTTGTTATTATCAATTTCTAAAATGATGTCGTTTTGTTTAAGACCCCCTGCCATTGCGGGACTATCTTTCTGGACTTCGTTAATAACTGCTGGAGTAAAGTCTTTACCTACAAATGTATAAATTGAAAAAAAGATAACTAAAGCTAGCAAAAAATTAGCTAATGGACCGCCAAAAACAATAAGTACTCTTTGATATAAAGGTTTTAAAACAAATAACTTTTCCTGATCTTCTTTACTATATTTTTTAAGAATTTTTTCTTGATCAGCTTGTGAAAATACATTCCTATCTCCAAAAAATTTAACATATCCCCCAAGCGGTATCCAGCAAATTTTCCATCTAGTTCCTGATTTATCATTCCACCCAAAAATTTCTTGACCAAAGCCAATCGAAAAATCAGTTATACCAACACCATATTTCTTTGCAAAATAGTAGTGGCCGTATTCATGAATAAATACAACAATTAAAATTAGAACAATAAAAGGTAATATATAATCAATCATTTTTAAGATTTAACTTATTATATTTATCCAATTTTTCAACTCAAGCATTCTTTGGTATTTATCAGATATTGAGATTTCCTTCTTAATATATGAAATATGGTTTCGTACCTCACTATCATCTTTAAATACTCGCCTTTTTTCAATTAATCTATCTTTTCTAAATTCAATTAATCTTATCATTTTTTCGTAAGTAATTTCAGGGTGGTACTGCAGACCCCAAATTCGTGTATTGTTTGTCTCAAAATATAAACCTTGCACATTATTAATCTTATTTGATGCTAAACATATACTATTTTTTGGTAACGTGGTCACCTCATCAAAATTAAAAGCAGGTGAGTTAAATCTTTTAATCTTATCTTTGTAAATTTCTTGTTTGTTACCTTCATCATTTATTGTGATTTCATTAGCAATACCAATATGTGAGTTTACTGCTTTTTTAACAACTCCACCAGCTGCTGTAACAGCTACTTGCATCCCCCAGCAAATTGCTAATATGTTTTTTAATTTTTTTTGGCATTCTTTCATGAAAGATATTTGTCTTCTTATCTCAGGAGTATCATTATAGATATTAAGACTACTTCCTCCCCAAATTAATCCATCGTAAAAGGATAATTTGTCTAAAACTTTTTCTAGGTTTTCATCAGATGACGGGTTTACAACGTCAAAACTTAATTTTTTTGAAAAATAATTCAAACTTTCTTTTAAACTTTCAGTATGAGTTTGTATTCCCTCATTTAAAAATTTTTGGTTCTCATCTTTTGGATTTCCCTCTACAATTAGAATATTTAAATTTGTCATTTTCAAAATAAATTACCAGACATACTATGCATATACATATTTTTCATGTCAGATATAGTTAACTTTTTTGGGTTTCCCGAGGTAGAAGGATCTTCCAGTGCCATTTTAGATAATCTGTCTATATCAAAGTTTTTTTTATCTAAAATATCTGAAAGCTTATGTGGAATATTTAATTTTTTTCTTAGTTCTAATATCCAGTTTAGAAAACTATCAAAGGTATTTTCTTTAAGATCTAAATATTCAGAAATTTTAATAATCTTTTTTTCAATAACATCTCTATTAAAAGTAAGAACATATGGCATAAATATTGCATTCGATAAACCGTGATGAACATTATTTAGAGCATTTACTGGATGACTTAATGAGTGAATTGCCCCAAGTCCTTTTTGAAATGCAGTGGAGCCCATACTTGCTGCAGTTAACATGTTCATTCTTGCTTCAATATTAGATCCATCTTCAAACGCTTCTAATAACCACTTATTGATTAATCTCATCCCCTCTAATGCTATTCCATCAGCCATTGGATGATATCCATTTGCGCAATATGCCTCCAGATTGTGAGCTAGGGCATCCATCCCTGTTGATGCAGTAATATCAGGTGGTAAACTTATAGTTAATCTTGGATCTAGTATAACTATTGATGGTAAAAATTTAGGATGAAAAATAATTTTTTTTACACCAGTTTTTTCATTTAAAATTACTGAAGCTCTACCAGTCTCAGAACCAGTTCCAGCAGTAGTCGGTACGGCAATTATTGGAGCAATTTTTTCAGTGTTTGCTTTTTTCCAATTATCACCTATATCCTCAAACTCCCATATCGATAATTTTTGATCGATCATGAAAGCAATTGCTTTTCCCACATCTAATGAACTGCCACCACCAAAGGCGATTACTCCATCACATCTATTTTTTTTATAAAACTCTACACCATCCTTTACATTGGTGCCTGTAGGATTTCCAATGACATCATAAAAAATTTTTACCAAAATTTTTTTATCATTTAATGACTTTAGAGTTTCTAGAATAATTTGAGAATTATAAAGACCCTTGTCAGTCACCAATAAAGGAGTTTGAATATTCAAATCTTCACAAGCTAAACTTAAATCATTCACTCTATTTTCCCCAGTCCAAACTACAGTTGGATAATTCCAATTAGATTTTAGCATTATTTCGATAATATCTAATTTTTTATAACTTGATATTCAAAATTCTGGGTTGTTTCATTTATTTGAAGAAGTTTTGCACCATTTTTACTATGAAATTTTGTAGCCATGTCTGTTAATGGAGATAATGTTACTAATCTATTAAGGTGATTAGATTTTTTAATTTTTTTAAAAACTTCTTTGACAATTAGTTTACCTCCACCCTTTTTTTTAGACCAAACTGTATATGCAATCGCTATCTGTCCAACTTTTTGATCTCTCTGAGCGCTTTGTAAAAAAGCGTCATGACTAAATTTGTCCAATTCTTCTACGTTTCTTGGAACTTTATTAGTATATGCAAAACACATAACTGCATGAATTTCATTTTTATATTTAACTCCAAAAATTTTTCTACCGAAGCTACGTCTAAATATGTTATCAAGTTCTGGTCTTACTGGATCTTCGTCTGTTGTACACTCTTTAAGTTCAACTAATTCTGCACCTTTTATCCAATCAAAAAAGTTATCAATATTTTTGTTAATAATTTGTTTGTTTTTTCTAATTCTAGCTTTAATTCTAGGCTTAAATTTATTTTTAAAAATTGGTTTCATGATTTTATTAAAAATATAATAAAGCTAGGATTACAGCTAAAGCTATTAATATAATAACTATTGCAATAAGGTTTAATCTAATTTTGAATTTTTTTTGAATAATCTCGCTTATTCTTTCCCAAAATAATACAATTAAAAAGGCAACTACTGCTGGAATTATAAATTTTATCATACTTTTTTACCTTGAATTATTGTCATTTACATAAACAGAAACACCTCTAGTATTTATATCTACATCAAATTTTTTATGTAAAGGTGGAAAGGCTCTTTGAGAACAATCTAATCTGTCACAGGTTCTACAAGATACTCCTATCGGTATTTCTGTTTTTTTATCTGATATATCTAAATTCTCTGTATAAACAAACTCTTTCGCATACTTTGCCTCACATCCCAAACCAATTGATAGTATACTTTTGGATTGACCATATCTACCGACCCCTTTTTCAACTGTTTTTGCAATGCAGACATATTTTTCTCCATTAGTCATTTTACTCACAGCAGCTTGTATAACTCCGGGTCTTGTAAATGCTGAATATACATTCCATCTTGGACATGCACCACCATATCTAGGAATCTCAATTCCTGATAATGAAAATCTTTTTGAAATATTTCCTGCCATATCAACTCTTAAAAAATGAAAAGGTATACCTGGTAATTTTGGATCTTGTAAACAAGTCACTCTATGAGCTACTTGCTCAAAAGATGTTGCGAATGTATTTTGCAATAATTGAAGGTCATATTTCAATTTTTTACATTCGTTATGAAAAAGTTTATAGGGCATAAGAATTGCTGCTCCACAGTAATTCAATAATGCGACTTGTGTTAATCTTTTAGATTCCTCTGAAGGAAATTGAAATTTAGAAAGATACTGATCTATTATATCTATTCCACCTTCTTGTGCAATTTGAGCAGCAGCATGTAATTTTTTTGTTTCTAAAGAATTATAATCACTCAATAAAAGTTCTTTATTTTTTTTATTAAAAACTTTTGAAAATGGTTTAGTTTCTTCAGGAATTATATCTTTAACTATAATATCGTATTCTTTTTTTAAGAAATCGCATAAAGCAATATATCTTGTTCTATTATTTTTTTGAACTTTTTCAAAAATTTCATTTGCAAACTCTTCAAGTTTCGGAAAATAATTCTTATTTTCTTGTAAAAAATCAGATATAACTTCTCCTGGAAAAGATGTTTTTCTACTGTCAATTATTCTTCCAGAAATATTTTCTACCTTGCTAACAATTTCATGATCTTTTTGTCTAAAATTATCACCAAGTTTTATTAGTGCTTTTGCAATTTTAGGATTCGTGTTTACTAAATCTTTTACTTCAGGTCCCAATATATCCAAATCATCAAAAAGCTGATCATCTAATAACTCAGAAATATCATTTTCTAGATTAATATCACTTTTACTCGTTAAGTCTGATAGTTCTACTCTAAGCTCTTTACTTATCCTGATTAATAAATCACCATCAATTTTACGTTTACTTGACTCAATCAAATTTAAATAACTAGGAGATATATTTAATTGTTCAGCAAATTTATTTGCTTGTAGCCCTAATTGTCGTCTAAAGGCTTTAATTTTTGGACCAATTTTAAGATCTAATTTATTTAAATTTTTTCCTTTTGAAAATTTTGAAATTGCTAATTTAGAATTACTTAGATCTATCTCATTTTCATTTTTCAAATCTGACAATTCAATTCTTAATTCTTGGCAAATTTTTACAAGTAATTCTCCATCGATTCCTCTTTTGCCGCTTTCAATCAAATTTAAATAGCTAGGAGATATATTTAATTGCTCAGCTAATTTTTTTGCTTGAAGACCAAGTTTTTTTCTAAAAACCCTCAATTTTTCGCCAGTTTTTTTGTTGAATTCCATTATTATGTAAATTTTGTAAATTTTAATTTACAAAAAATTAACTCAATTTACAAGTAAAATAGCTGTTTTTTATAGATTTTGTAAATCTTGTAAATTATAAGCTTTGCATGGACGAAAAATTAAAAAATATAGAAAATGAGGCTCAAATCATAAAAAACGAGGACCTTGCTAGGCATAATAGCAGAGGTATCTACATGAGAGATGATCACTGTGATTGGGGTTCAAGTGGAATGAAAGATCTAGTTGAGACCCTAAACGACTCCAACTAATATTTTTAACTACTTTAAATTCATTTTTTAACAGCATTACAAACTCACAGGATATCAAATAATGAGTGCAGAAAATATTTCATACGACTTAAAAAGATTTGCAGGTATAAAAAGAGATTACACTCCGGAAGAAGTTGAAAGACTAAGAGGGTCGATAAAAATAGAGTATTCACTTTGTAAGCAACAATCGACAAAATTGTGGAGATTATTAAATACAGAAAATTACGTTAATACATTAGGATCACTTTCAGGTAATCATGCTGTTCAACATGCAAAAGCTGGCTTAAAGGCAATTTATTTAAGTGGATGGCAAGTAGCAGCTGATGCAAATAGCGCAGGAGAAATGTATCCTGATCAATCATTATATCCTTATGATAGTGCACCAAAACTTGTTGAGTCAATGAACAATGCATTACTTAGAGCGGATCAAATTCAACATATGGAACTTAAAGACGGTGACATGAGTAAAGATAAAAAGATAGATTACATGTTACCAATTATTGCAGATGGTGAGGCGGGATTCGGAGGTCCATTAAACGTATTTGAACTTGCAAAAAAATTTATTAAAGCAGGTGCAGCTGGTGTTCACTTTGAAGATCAGCTAGCAAGTGAAAAAAAATGTGGCCACATGGGTGGTAAAGTTCTTGTCCCAACAGGAACAATGATCAAAAATCTTAAAGCTGCTAGACTTGCAGCAGACATTGCTGACGTTCCTTTAATTATTTTAGCTAGAACTGATGCAAATGCTGCAAAATTGATTACAAATGATCATGATGAAAATGATAAACCTTTTATGACGGGTGAAAGATCTCCAGAGGGTTTTTATTATGTAAAAGCAGGAATTGATCAAGCAATTTCAAGAGGATTAGCATATGCTCCATATTCAGATTTAATATGGTGTGAGACTGCAACTCCAAATCTTGAAGAGGCAAAAAAATTTGCTAATGCTATTCATGAAAAGTTTCCAGGAAAACTTTTAGCTTACAATTGTTCACCATCATTTAATTGGAAAAAACACTTGTCAGACTCTGAAATTGCTTCTTTTCAGGAAGAAATTAGTAAAATGGGTTACAAGTTTCAATTTATTACTCTGGCCGGGTTCCATACACAAAATATAGCGGTATTTGAATTAGCAGAAAAATATAAAAAAGAAGGTATGACTGCTTATTCAAAAATACAACAACAAGAATTTGCTCGTGAAAAAGATGGTTACACTAGTGTTAAACACCAAAGAGAAGTTGGTACTTCTTACTTTGATGCAGTCTCAAACACAATTAGTAGCGGTAAAAGTTCAACTACCGCAATGACAGGTTCCACTGAGTCAGAGCAATTTTAAAAACAATCCTCTTGTATTAATAGTTATTACCTGATCCTATCAAAGGGTCAGGTAATTAAGCTTTAATATTATATCCTTTTTTTAATAATTTTGCGACAGACATCACACATATCACCAAAAATGACATCATCGATCCTATACTTATCCAAATATTAAAATCTGATATTCCATAAAATGAAAATCTTAAACTATCAATTAAATAAACCACTGGATTAAAATAAGAGATAGTTTGCCAGAATGGTGGTAACATATCCAAACTATATAAACTTCCTCCTAAAAACACCATTGGTGTGATAACTAATGATGGAATTATAGACATTTGTTCAAAGTCTTTACTGACAACACCAATTAAAAAACCAAATAATGCAAAAGTAAAAGAAACTAAAACTAATAAAAATATCATTAACAATGGATATTTAACGGTCACATCCGCAAAAAATGTAGCAGTAAAATAAATTACAGCACCAACAATTAAAGTTTTAGTAGCTCCTGCACCAACAAAAGCTAAAACTGTTTCAAGAGTTGAAATAGGTGCTGCTAAAATCTCGTTTATAGTACCATTAAATTTTGGGAAAAATATTCCAAAAGAAGTATTACTTATAGATTGAGTAAGTAATGTTAACATTAATAAACCTGGAACAATATATGAGCCATAACTTACGCCATCAATTTTTTGAATATACCCACCAATAACTGAACCGAAAACGACAAAATATAAGGATGTAGATATTACTGGTGAGAGAAGAGACTGAGCTACAGTTCTCAGAAACCTATTCATCTCATGCACATATATAGCTTTAAAACCGTAATAATTAAATTTCATTATTCTCCTTTACTAAATTCACAAAAATTTTCTCCAGGTTGCTTTGTTCTGTTCTTAAATCTCTTAATTTTAATCCAGTATCTTTTAAATCTTGTAATAAATTTGTTATACCTGTCTGCTTCTCTTTAAGACTATAAGTATAATTTAAATACATTTTATTATCTCCAATATTTAAATTATATTTTTCTAATGATTTTGGTATTTCATCTATTCTCTCTTGTAATTCAATTGTAAGTGTTTTTTGACCCATCTTTTTTAATAATTCTTTTTTTTCTTCAACAAGAATAATTTCACCTTGATTAATTACGCCAACTCTATCTGCTATTGCCTCTGCTTCTTCAATGTAATGTGTAGTTAAAATAATTGTTACTCCTGTTTTTCTTAAAGAATCTACCACTTCCCACATTTCTTTTCTTAATTCTACATCAACTCCTGCTGTTGGTTCATCTAAAAATAATATTTTTGGTTCATGAGACAAGGCTTTAGCAATTAAAACTCTTCTTTTCATTCCACCTGATAATTGTCTTAATTTATCATCTTTTTTTTCCCACAAGCTCAGATCTTTCAAAATTTTTTCTATATGTTGTGGTTTTGGAGATTTTCCATACAAACCTCTGGAGTATGAAACAGTATCAAAAACTGTTTCAAAATTTTCTAAATTTAATTCTTGAGGAACCATTCCTATTCTAGATCTAGTTTCACGATAATCTTTAATTATATCAAAGCCATCAACAGTAACCGTTCCAAATGAAGGCGTTACAATACCGCAAATTATATTAATTAGAGTTGTTTTTCCTGCGCCGTTTGGTCCAAGCATTGCAAAAATTTCACCTTCTTTAACTTTAAGATTAATTTTTTTAAGTGCATCAAAGCCATTATCATAAACTTTTGAAAGGTCATTAATAATTATCTGATTATCTGTCATTGATCAGACTTATAACTATTAATTTTTTTAATACAATCGAGTAATATTAAAATTTTTTGGCTTTAAAAACTACAAATGGTAAAAAAGTTGCAATTACAAAAGACAAAAATAATAATGATTGTGATACAAAGGGTCCAAACAGCTCTTTAGGTACTAAGACTCCAACTAGTAAACTTTTAGAAAAATCTGGAGCAGGAAACAATAAAAAACCACCAATTAATCCAATTATAATCGAGATGTATGCTGTTTTTTCACTTAATTGTTTGTTATAAAAACTATAAAAAATTGTTAATACAAAAGCACAGCAAAATAAATCTGCTAATAGAAACAAATATAAAATATCAAGTCCTTTTGATGCAACAATAAAAGAAATTAAAGATAGAAATAAAATCACATATTTTGAAAATCTTAAATAATCTATTTTATTTTTGAAATTAAATGTAGCTTTGCCATCTACTATGATTAAACTTGATATTGCATTTATTAACGTATCTAAGGTTGAAATAGTGAGAGCTAAACCAAGTATTATTATTACTAATGTTATTAGGGTAGTTTGCTCTTTAAGCAGTAATGAAAAAAAACCAAGATCTGGTCTTATTGATGGATCTATAGAAAAAGCAACCATTCCAGTAAATCCCATATAAAATACAATTGGTATAATTATAAAGAAGGAAATTATTAAGCTCTTCTTTAATGTTTTAAAATTTTTTGCAGCATATACACGTTGCCAATTTCCTTGATGAAACAAATTTGTTGCAGCAACAGCAATGAAGAACGTTAAACCAGCTGTGTAACTTGGTAGATAAGAGCTGCTTAAGAGATGAGGATTCTTCTCTTTAATAAAATCAAAAGAAAACTGAGAATCAGTAAAAGAATTTATGTAAATAAAAGAGATTAATAATAGAATTCCAATTACAATCATTTGAATATTATCTGTGAATATTGAGGCTTTTAGGCCTCCATATAAAGTATATGCTAACGTAGAGATTAGTACAATTGAAGCTGTTATCCAAAGTTCTGTGCCTGATATAAAGTTTATAAGAACTGCAACTGCAGTTACCTCTGCACACAAAAAAATAAACATATAAAAAATAGTCATTAAAAGGATAAGTTTAAACAAACTCTTTCCAAATTTTTTTCTCATAAATTCAATTAGAGAAGATCCTTTTGGGAATTCCTTCCTTATTTTTTTTCCTAAGTATATTAAAAAAAACATTGGGAATGCTGTTCCTAATGAATATCCAATAATTGATCCAACTCCACCCCATGTTGCTGCAGAGGCAGGTCCAAATAAAATCCATGCACCCAATGCAGACGCAGTTAAACTTGTGGTTAAAGAAAATAGACCGATGTTTCTATTGGCTGTTAAATAACTATTTAATCCCTGATATTTTTTTGAATGATAAAAGCCCAAAATCGCAAATATCAAACTTATTACAATTATTAATGTTAGTGATGTAGTTTGATTAATTAAGTTTGTTTTATCCATTAGTCTCCCTTTCTGAATTACCGGACAGGTTCATAGGGTTTATTCTCAGTCTGTTAGGACACCCCTTTTTACTTTTTTTTATACTTTATTATCCATGATTTCAACCATGCATTTAGTTGCATATTCTCGCCACTCAGATGAGTTTTTACCTTTAAGACTATTTAAGTGATTTCTATTATTTTGAATATCATTATTATGTTTAATTCTATCTTTTTCATTTAAATTTTTTTCCATATTATCTAAGTTTAATTCCATAGCATTAATCCATTGGTTACCTAGTTCGACACACTTTTTATCGTCTTTTTCATCACAAATTTGCTTAAAAAAATTAAAAATGATGTCATCAGTTTTGACTGGTTTATTCATTTTTATGATTATTTTTTGAAACAGTTATTTACTAAAATTGCCATTAGTATCCAAACTACAAATATTTCGCCATGAGAGAAATTGTAATCTGCACCTGCAAAACCAGCGATAATATTTATCGCATAGATTATAATTGTAGAGACAACTAAACTTAATATTAAATTAATTAGACCAATTATATATTTCATAATTTAAGAATATATAATTTTAGTAATTTATCAATTAAGAAACAAATTTTAAAATCATTTTTTTTTAATTTTTTCTAATGTTCTGGTTATGAATCTTGGAGTTAAAGTTTTAATGGGGTTAACTGTCGTTTCGAGTTTTTCTGGAGGACCTTTGATTTTAAAACTTACACCAAAAACACCTTCTCCAGTTTTTGTGCCAACTAATATTTTTCCTAAAATGGGTATTGAGCCTATTGCTTTATTAATAGTAGTTGCTGGCACTAACGTTCCTCTTAAGCTAATCAAATCATTCTTTTCAACATATCCATCCATTAAAATTGAGATAGCAGGACCTATTGCATAAATCTCATTAATAGTAATAAGATTTTTTTTGGTATTAAATTTCATCTCAAATTCATTAAATCTTATGCCTTCGCCTGAAAGAATGTCTGCTATTCCTTGTAATGAAGCTAAAGTAAGTATTTTTGTAAGAATTGGTAATTCCTTTAACTTAAAATCATAAATTTTAAGATTAGATCTTGTCTCGTTATTTTCATTTATAGAATTAAAATCTAGAATCCCTTCCTCAAATCCTTTAATAAATTTATATCTATTTATTATCGGTTCTGCATTTTCAATAAATAAAGTTGTCACTTTGCCAGATTCTGTAGAATTAATTGTAAATTTAAATTTTTTATTATTAGCAATTATTCCTTTCAAATTTGTACTACTTACTTGAAAATCTTTATAAATTAAACTACCAGAAAAATTTTTTATGTAATTTTTTTTATCTATCAAAACTTCGCCAATCTGTGTTTTTATTATAAAATTTTTATCAATTAATTTTGATTTTATTTTAATGTCAGACTTAAAAAGAGTGTCTATTAAATTATTAGCATTAAATGAAGAACCATTTAAAGAATATTCTTTATTTTTTTTTTTTGAAAGGATGATTGAATTTTTAAAATTATCTTTATCTAAATAGTTTAAATTGAACTTTTTAATATCAGAAATTTTATTTTTTCTTAAAACTAAATTTTGTATCTGCATTTCATTTTTTTGTTCTTTTAATGAGACTAAATTAATTATTATATCTTTATTTAATTTTTTAAATCCATCTATTTTTACATGCATTTCTGAATTATCTTTTTTCTCAAAATTTAAAAAATTAACTTCAAAGGGGTTTTCTTTTATTCTTAAGTTAATATTAAACTTTATCTTATCTTTTGTTTTATAAAAAGAATAATCTATTTTATCGTTTTGAGCTTGCATTAAGATATCACCATTTCCTTCCACAGAATATTTCTTATTTTCAAAGTTAATTTTTATATCATTATCTATCAATGAAATATTTTCTTTAATATTCGGAAAAAAATATTTTAGATCACCAAAATTTTCAATTGATAATTCTTTTAATTT
>CACPCD010000014.1 GCA_902632315.1 uncultured Pelagibacteraceae bacterium | reverse complement strand
ATTTAGTTTTTTTATATTTTTATTATTAGATAATAGTACAGAAAAACTGATTTTTTTATTTGTAAATCTATATTTTTTCGGAAAAAATTTACATATATTATTAAAGAAAAAATCTTTATTTTTTATTTTATTATTCCAGGAATTTTCCTCTGAAAAAACATTAACTTTGATCATTTTTATTTGAATATGCTTTCACAATTTTGGAAACTAGGGGATGTCTCACTACATCGGAATGATCAAAATCTATAACTGAAATCTCACTTAAATGAGATAACAACTTCTTAGATCTTTCTAAGCCTGAGGCTTGTTTATTTGGTAAATCTATCTGTGATGGATCTCCATTTACAACAATTTTTGAATTTTCACCTATTCTTGTTAAGAACATTTTAATTTGTGTGTCTGTAGCATTTTGTGCCTCATCTAAAATCGCAAAAGAATTTTTTAATGTTCTCCCTCGCATGAAAGCTAAAGGAGCAATTTCAATATCACCAATCTCTATCATTCTTTGTATTTTCTCAAAGTGAAATAAATCGTAAAGAGAATCATATAAAGGCCTTAGGTATGGATCAACTTTTTCTTTCATATCTCCTGGTAAGAATCCTAATCTTTCTCCAGCTTCAACAGCTGGTCTCGATAAAATAATTCTTTCTATCTTCTTTTCTAAAAGCATTGTCAGACCTATTGCTACAGCTAAAAATGTTTTACCTGTTCCTGCTGGGCCTGCTGAAATTATAATTTCACTTTGTCTAAGGGCTCTAACATATTCTTTTTGTTTTTCTGATCTTGGAATTATAGATTTTTTTGGTGTCTTAATAATATCAGTTACATTTGTATTTTTTATTTTTTCATTAATCATAAATTGATCCACAGATGATAAAATATCTTTATTTTCTATTACTCCATTATTTAAAAATTGAGTTACTAGAAATTGTAAAGCATTTTTAACAATTTCATTTTTTTCATTATTTGATTTAATCAATATTGAATTTCCTCTTGAATATAAATTCGCGCCAGTAATCTTTTCTAACTCTTTTAAATTTTTATTAAATTCTCCAGCTATCCCCATTAATAAGTTATTGTCGCTAAAAATGACGCTTATTGTATCATTATCTGAGTAAACAATTTTGAGATTTGTTTGCAAATTTTTTTTGATCAAATTTTTCAAGCTTATGCCACTCTTAATCTTGATTTTTCTACACTTTCACCAAAAAGAGTATTTTGATTGCTGCTTTTAATTTTCACTTTTGTAATTCTTCCTATATTTTCCTCTTTACCATCAAATATTACTGATGTCATGTATTCCGATCTACCAAATAATTTTGATGTTTTAATCGATTTGTTTTCCACTAAAACATTAATTTCATTATTTATAAAAGAACTATTCATTTCTACTTGATTTTTAAATAGTTCATTTTGCACTGTTTCCAGCCTTTTAATAGATGTATTTTTCTCTATTAATTTTAAATTTGAAGCTGTTGTTCCAGGTCTTGGACTAAATATAAAAGAGTAAGAATTTATAAATTTGATATTCCTGATTAATTCTAATGTAGCTTGGTAATCTTTTTCCTCTTCTCCAGGATAAGCGATTATGAAATCACTAGAAAATTTAATTGAGGGGTTTATCTTCTTTATTTTTTCATGAATTTTGAGATAATCTTTTATAATATGTTTTCTATTCATGAGTTTTAAAACCTTATCTGATCCACTTTGAACAGGTAGATGAATTAGTGGCATCAATTTTTGTGAGGTTTTATAAGTTTCAATTAAGTCATCTGACATATCGTTCGGATGAGAAGTCATATATCTTATTCTCAAAATTTCTGGAATTTTTTCAATTTCAAAAATTAGATGCGATAATCTAAAATTTTCATATTCATAAGCATTAACATTTTGTCCTAATAATGTGATTTCTCTTGCACCATTCTCTGCGAGCATTTTTGCTTCCTCAATTATTTCATTAAATGGTCTCGAATATTCTGGACCTCTTGTAAATGGCACAACACAAAAATTACAGAACTTATCACAGCCTTCTTGTATAGTTAAAAATGATGAAATTTTTCCAGAAGAATTTTTTATTTTCTTTAAATAATCAAATTTTATATCTGCCTCAAATTCTGTTTCGCTAATTCTTTTTTGCTTATTTAAAAATTCCTCAATTTTATCATTTAATTTATGATATGCCTGAGGTCCAATTATTAAATCAATGTAAGGCTCTCTTTTAAGCATTTCTTCATTTTCTGCTTGTGCTACACATCCGGTAATAATAACAAAAGGTTTTTTTTTATATCTAAAATTTTTTTTTACTCTTCCTATCTCATGATAAACTTTCTCTTTTGCTTTATCTCTTATATGGCATGTATTCAGTAGATAACATGTTGCTTCGTCAAGATTTTCGGTTTTATTAAAACCAATTTTTTTAACACTATCAACAATACGATTTGAATCATATTCATTCATTTGACATCCAAATGTTTTGATAAAAATTTTTTGATTCATTTTATTGGGGTTTTTTTTTTACCCCATACAGCTCTAGTTTGTGATCTACTAAAGTATAACCATATTTTTCTGCTATCTTTTTTTGAAGTTTTTCAATTTCTTCGTCAACAAATTCTATTATTTCTCCACTTTTTATATCTATTAAATGATTGTGATCATCATTAATTTCATATCTAGCTTTACCAGCTTTAAAATCATGTTTAATTAATATACCAGCTTCCTCGAAAAGTTTTACTGTTCTGTAAACAGTTGCAATACTTATTTTTGGGTCAATTTTTGAAACTCTATTATACAGCTCATCAACATCTGGATGATCAGACTCCCCGTAAGCTTCTTTAGATTCAGATATTACCTTCGCGATAATTCTTCTCTGTTCGGTTAACTTAACTCCTTTAGATAAACATTTTTCTTCAATAGTTTCTGCCATATTTAATTTTAACTCAAATAAATAGGATTAATCAAATTTTTTTTAATCTTAAATTTATCGCATAGTTTAGGTATATTTTCATATTTAGCAGTATTTTCGCCCGAAAAATCCTCAAAACTGAAACAATAATAATCTGTTTTATTGATTAAATGAATAGCTTTTACAACTGACAATGAATTTCTTATACCAGCAAAGCTGCCTGGACCTCTGTTTACATATATTTGAGAAATCTTTTTTAAATCAAGGTTTTTAGACAATAAAAATTCTTTTATTAAGATAGCTAATTTCTCATAGTTAATTTTAGTGTTTTCATATGAAATATTATAATTAATATCATTACTCATGATCATTAAGAAAATTTTATTTTTTGCAGCGTCAATTATAAGTCTATTCATTTTACAATTTATTTTTCTACACAATTCTATTTCAGAGAACTCAAATAGTAAATATTATTCAAACGATAGTGGAATCGTCACTATAATGTATCATCGTTTTAATGAAAATAAATATCCATCTACAAATGTAAGAATGAATATGTTTAAAGAACAAATGAAAATGATTAAATCTGAAAATTTTGAATTTTATGATCCAAAAATTCTAATAGATGATTTCAAAAACAAAAAAGACCAAAAAGATATTTTAATTACTATAGATGATGGTTTTAAATCTTTTTATAAAGAGGCCTGGCCTTATTTAAGAGAAAATGAAATACCTTTTATTTTATTTGTGTCTACTGAACCAGTTGGTAAAAATGGTTATATGACATGGGATGAAATTAGGGAAATAGAAAGATCAAAATTAGGATATATAGGTCACCATTCTCATTCTCATGAATATCTAATTGATGTGAGTAATGAAGAATTTATCAGAGATATTGAAACCGCTACTGAAATTTTTAAAAAAGAATTAGGGTATTCGCCCTTAATTTTTTCGTATCCTTTTGGTGAATATTCAAAATATATGAAAGACTATATTTCTAAAAATTTTAAAATCGCTTTTGGCCAACATTCAGGTGTAATTGACATTAATAAAGACAAATATGAGTTGCCAAGATTCCCAATAAATGAAAAGTATGGAGAATTAAAAAGATTTAAATCTATAATAAGTTATTCCCCTCTTGAATATAAAACTTTGAGTCCAGAGGAAAAAAAACTTGATGAGAAGAGTAATCCACCAAAGCTTAAAATAGAATTCTTTGAGGAACAAAAAAATATAAGTCAAATCACATGCTACTCAAATGATGGTGGAGAGTGGAAAAAACCTAATCTAAAATTTGAGAAAAATTTTCTTTATATAGAATTTCAAGATCCTTTTCTTCCAAGAAGGGGGAGAATCAATTGTTCTTTAAATGATAACGGTAAATGGCGATGGTTCGGTACCCAATTTACTGTAGTCAAAAAATAATTATTTATATTAAGCTTTCAAGTTCAATGCTAGATGGCAATAATTTAGCATCGTCGAAATCTTTTAATCTATTTTGTTTTATAATTTGCTGTAGGACCTCAACGTATTTTTCTCCAGTTTGTGCATACTCATCAAGATATTTTGATAATATCATACTATCAAGACTTTGACCTTTATCTCTCAATTCAGCCCTCGCCATCCTAAATGACTTATAAGTTGAATGAGTATTTAAATTTCTTTGATATGCTCTAACTGAAGCTTGCAGCACATTAAATTTCATCACCTTATGACCCTGATTTTTATCAGCATCCTTTGGCTTCAAACCCTCACCAGACCAAGTCCATTGCCCAAATAAAGCATTTCCCTCCTGAGCAAATCTTGAGGTTCCCCATCCAGTTTCTTTTGCTGCTTGAGCAAGAGCTAATGAAACTGGTATTTCATCCATTCTTATTTTTAAAATAGTCAAATCTTTCGAGGGAATACCGTACTGTTTGTACTTTTTATCAAGCCATTTTTTTTCTAAATTTGTATTACTACTCTTGTTAATAATATCGAAAAGTCTTTTTCTATCTAATCTGATATTATTATTTTCTTTTAAAATCAGAGGTAAAACAATTTGAATAAAAAACTCTTTTCTTTTTTTTGAGTTCTCAATCATCTTTATTTCTTGGGGAAGCAATGTCAGAGCTACTGGCTTCACTAATTTTTTTTTTCTGACATCATCAAGTTTATAATTAGTATCCTCAAAAAGTTGATTAATTGTCGATGCATTTAGGCGAACTGTGTCTGTTTCTAAATCATTAAGACTAAAAATATCAACTAAAAGATCATTTTCATCAAAGGAAAGATTGTCATTATCTGAGCCACTTTTTTGATTGTTTAATGTATAAGCAAGTATTGTCTTTGAATTATTCTTAAATTCAAAATTATTATTTTTTTTATAATTTAAGAAAATTGGAAAAGTATAAAAAAAGAAAACTATTAATATTGAGCTTAAAAATATTCTTGGCAAAGACCCAATATTTTTTCGGTCAAAATATTTAAATATTTTTAAATTTGGAGTAGTTAACCTTTTTCTAATCATTTATATTGCCTCAACTCTTTTAATTTCAGGTATATAATGACATAGTAAATTTTGAACACCTTGTTTTAATGTCATTGTAGAACTTGGACATCCTGAACAGCTTCCCTGTAATTGAACTTTAACCACTCCATTGGCATACTCTTTAAATTTAATATCCCCTCCATCTCTAGCAACAGCTGGTCTAATTTTTTCATCTAATAGTTTAACAATTTTTTTTTCAATTTCTTTCAAGTTTTCCTCTGTTTCGTTTAGATCTTTATCAATAACAAAATCTCTTCCAGATGAGTAAAAATCATTTATTAAAGAAATTATAATGTGCTTTATTTCATCCCATGATGAAGATTCATTCTTATTTATTGAGATAAAATCTTTACCTAAATAAACTCCCTCTACACCATTTACTAATAACAATTCTCTAATAAAACTATTGCTTGTTTCTTCTCTTTTTGTTATTTCAAAAGAACCTTGCTTTGAAACAATTTTACCTGGTAAAAATTTCAAAGAATTTGGATTTGGCGTAATTTCAGTCTGAACAAACATAATTTATATATAGTCAAAAATCTTGAAATTTAAACTTGTAAATTTATTTACTTTAAAAACCCATTATTTCGTGAATTTTTTTTACTTTTTTGGAGGCAATATCACTTGCTTTTTCACTACCCTCTAAGAGAATTTTGTTTAAATAGTCTTTATCTTTTAAAAGCTTTTTAATTTCAATTGAAATGGGACTTATTTTATCCACTAATTCTTTGGCAAGTTGTTCTTTAAAATCTGAAAAATTCATTTTAGAAAATTTTTTAACTGAATTTTCAAGTGTGTTATCTGTTAAACTAGAATAAATACCTAATAAATTTTTGGCTTCTAATCTTTTATCTAATTCATTAATATTTGAAGGCATTGGCAAAGGATCTGTTTTTGCTTTTTTAATCTTATTTATTATTTGATCATCAGAGTCAGTTAAATTAATTCTGCTTTGATCTGAAAGTTCTGATTTACTCATTTTTTTTGAGCCATCTTTTAAACTCATTACTCTTGAAAACTCTTTTTTGATCAGAGGCTCTGGCACCTTGAAGAAATCATAAACATTAAAATCATTATTAAATTTTTGAGCTATATCTCTGCACAATTCTAAATGTTGTTTTTGATCATCACCAACTGGAACATGCGTAGAATCATACAACAAAATATCTGCTGCCATTAAGACTGGATAAGAATATAGTCCAACGCTTGCTTTCTCCTTATCTTTACCTGCCTTTTCTTTAAATTGAGTCATTCTATTCAACCATCCCATTCTAGCAATACAGCTTAATATCCACGCAACTTCAGAATGGGCAGACACACTTGACTGATTAAAAATAATACTTTTTTTTGGATTTATACCACTCGCTACAAATGTTGCTACAGTCTCAAGAATATTATCTTTTAATTCTTTTGGATCCTGTTTAGATGTTATAGCGTGCAGATCAACTACACAAAATACACATTCATTTTCTTTTTCATTATTCAATTCTACAAAGTTTTTAATTGCACCTAAATAGTTGCCTAAATGAAGATTGCCGGTTGGTTGCACACCTGAAAAAATTTTTTTTGCCATATTTTAATATCTTAATTTAATATCTTTATATTTAAAAGCTTTGATCAAATAAGATATCAGCACATAGAATAAAAAAGATAGTAATACAGCTATTATTAAATAGATTATTTTAAAGTAATTATCAAAAACTAATTGATTTCCAAGAATTGAAATCAAATTATAAAAAACAATACCCATTGAAATAGACGCAAATACTATACGGAAAAATCTATTTATAAAAATTTTATTAAATTCAAAAAGATTTTTATTTCTTAAAAAAAAGAATAATACAATTGCATTAAACCAAGATGAAATAGATGTTGCGATAGGAATAATTAAAAATCCAATTGTTTTGAAAAAGTAAACGCTTATAAATATATTTAATATTACAGATACTAATGAAATATAAAATGGAACTTTTGTATCATTATTTGCAAAGAAAAAACTTGAAAAAACTTTTATTAAAGCAAAGGCTGGCAAACCAAAACCAAAGTAATATAAAGCCATAGAAGAATTATAAACCGCCTCTTCAGTAAAAGAACCATATCCAAATAAAGCTGATATTATTTCCTCAGACCCTACGAACAAAGCTGCAGCTGCGGGTAAGCTTAAAAACATGCTAAGCTCTAATGCTTTATTTTGTATTAAAATAATATTAGTCTTTTTTTTTAAGTAAACATATTTGGATAATTGAGGAAGTATTACAACACCAATTGCGATACCTGCAACTGCAAGATTAATCTGATAAATTCTGTCAGCATAGTACAAATAGGATACTGCACTAGCTTGAAATGATGCAATAATAGTTCCTACTAAAATATTTATTTGGGTAACACCAGAGGAAAAAATACTTGGTAAAAGTTTTTTAAAAAATTTTTTAACTTCCTTATTATATTTAAAATCAAAATTTATCTTAATTGAGTAGTATTTTTGAACAAAATTATATAAAAAAATTAGTTGTAAAAAACCTGCTACAGACACTCCATAAGATAAATAATAAACTAAATTATCTCCAAACGATTTTCCTAAAATTAATACAATTATCAAAACAATATTTAAAATAATTGGAGCTGCTGAAGCAGCAGCAAACTTATTATGAGAATTTAATATTGCAGCAAAAAAAGATGATAGACAAACAAATAATAAAAATGGAAAAGTGATTCTTGTTAAAGAGATTGCAAGATTTATTTTTTCATTATCATCAGTGAAACCTGGGGCAATTAGGCTTACAAATAACGGCATGAATAGTTCAACAATTAAAACTAAAATCAAAAGTCCTAAAAATAATAAATTAAATATTTCATTTGCAAACTTATGAGATCTCGAATTACTTCTTAAACTTTCTGACTTGTAGCTTGGAACAAAGGCTGCATTAAAGGTTCCTTCTGCAAATAATCTTCTGAATGTGTTTGGTATTCTAAATGCTACAAAAAAAGCATCTGCTAAAAAACCAGTTCCAAGAAAAATTGCTATTAGTATATCTCTTAAATAACCAAGTATTCTGCTGATTATAGTATAAAATCCAAAAGTCCCTGTTGACTTAATTAAGTTCATAAATCATATTAGTCTTAATTTTACCCCATTTGTACACCTAATTAGCATAAATGAAAAAAACAAAAGTTGACCATTACACCGATAAAGAAGCTTTAGAATTTCACAGTCATAAAAAACCTGGCAAGATAGAGATTATTGCCTCAAAAAATATGACAACAAAAAGAGATCTTGCTTTAGCATATTCTCCGGGCGTAGCTGTTCCAGTCAAAAAAATAAGTGATAATCCAGAAGCAGCCTATGATTATACAAGCAAAGGAAACTTAGTTGCAGTGATAAGTAATGGATCAGCAATATTAGGTATGGGTAATTTAGGAGCGCTTGCATCAAAACCTGTCATGGAAGGTAAAGCAGTATTATTTAAAAGATTTGCTGATATAGACTCGATTGATCTTGAAATAGATTCAAACGACTCTGAAGAAATAATAAATTCAATTAAAAATTTTGCACCATCATTTGGTGGGATAAATTTAGAAGATATTGCAGCTCCAGATTGTTTTATAATAGAACAGAAATTAAAAGAAATACTAGACATCCCAGTTTTTCATGACGATCAACATGGTACAGCAATTATAACAACGGCTGCTCTGATCAATGCTCTCGATATAAATAAAAAATCAATTGATAAAATTAAAGTTGTTATAAATGGTGCTGGGGCATCAGCTATGGCATGTGCTAATTTATTCAAAAATACTGGTGTTCCTCAAAAAAATATTACTATGGTTGACCGACAAGGTGTTATTTATAGAGGGAGAAAAAACCTCAATCAATGGAAATCTAGTCATGCGATTGAAACTTCCGATAGGACTTTAGATGATGCAATAAGTAATGCGGATGTATTTTTAGGTTTGTCGGCAAAAGGAGCTTTAACTAAAGATATGGTAAAAAAAATGAATAAAAACCCAATTATTTTTGCATGTGCAAATCCTGATCCCGAAATTACACCAGAAGAAATAGAAATGGTGCGTGATGATGCAATTATTGCTACTGGGAGGTCAGATTATCCTAATCAAGTAAATAATTTAATCGGCTTTCCATACATTTTTAGAGGAGCTCTTGATGTCAGGTCAAAAACAATTAATGAAGAGATGAAAGTTGCGGCAGCTAACGCTATTGCAAAACTCGCAAGAGAGGATGTTCCAGATGAAGTTGTGGCTGCAATGGGAGGTGAAAGACCCCATTACGGTAAAGATTATATTATACCATCAACTTTTGATCCAAGGCTAATAAGTATAATTCCATCAGCTGTAGCAAAGGCTGCAATGCAAACCGGAGTTGCAAGAAAGAAAATTGAAAATTTTGAGATCTATCAGGAACAACTTAAACAACGTCTAGATCCTACAGTAACTATCATGCAAGGTATTAATGGTTATATCAAGAAAAATCAAAAAAGAATTGTTTTCGCAGATGGAGAAGATGAAAATACATTAAAAGCTGCAATAGCTTTTAAAAACTCTAAACTTGGAATACCTATTTTAATTGGAAAAAAAGAATTGATTAAAGAGCAGATTAAAAAAATTGGATATAATGAAAATTTCGATATCGAAATTGTAAATTCGAAAGATAAACCAAAAAGAGAAAAATATGTTGAATATTTATTTAAAAAACTTCAGAGAGAACAGGGTTTATTAGAATGGGATTGTGACAGATTGGTTAGAAATGATAGAGTTATTTGGGCAGCTTGTATGGTTGCATGCGGTGATGCTGATGGAGCTGTTACAGGAAATACCAGAAGATTTGGTGCATCACTTGAAAAAATAAAACAAGTTGTAAAAGCAAGACCTGGGGAAATAATGTTTGGTCTAAATTTAGTTGTACACAAAGGGAAGACTATCTTTGTTGGTGATACAAGTGTTCACGAATATCCAAATGCGGAACAATTATCTGAGATTGCAATATCAAGTGCCCGAGTTGTAAGATTGTTTGGTTTTGATCCTAAAGTAGCTTTTGTTTCTCATTCAACTTTTGGTCAACCTCTTACAAGTAGAACAAAGCATATCAAAGATGCCGTTGAAATCTTAAAAAATAAGAATGTTGATTTTGAATTTGATGGTGATATGCAGCCAGATGTTGCTCTTGATGAAGAATATAAAAATCTTTACCCCTTTTCAAAGATTGTAGGTAATGCAAATATTTTAGTAATGCCTGGACAACATAGTGCAGCAATTTCCTATAAAATGATGAAAACGTTGGGCGATACTAAAGTGATAGGTCCACTACTAATAGGATTGGGGCTTCCAATTGAGATAGCACCATTGAGAAGTTCAACATCTGAAATAATTAACCTAGCTTCTATAGCGGCTTATTCTGCAGATATTATTGATTATAAGAATTAATTAATTTTTTTGAATTCTCAAATCGTCGACAAGTATTATACTGGCTATAACGTCTTCAACATCTAAAATTTGCTTTGCTTCTTCAATAACTAAATTTTTTTCATCTTTCTTTAACGCTATTCCATAAATATAAATTTTTTTTTTGTAGGTATCTATTTGGTAATTTGTTGCCTTAATATTTTTATTCATTATTAATGCAGTTCGCAGCTGTGAAGTAATCAAAATATCTTTTGCAGATTGTTTAAAATTAAAATCCTCCTTCACTTTAATATCATTTCTTACAGATCTTACCCCTTGAGTTTCCCAGGCCAATTTAGTTAATTTCAATTTTTCCTCTGGATTTTCTACTTTTCCTGTTAAGAAAATTCTCCCATCTAAAACTTTTGACTTCACAGATAAAAAGTAACTTTTATCTAGTAAGAGAATCTTAGCAGATAAGCTTTTTTGCATGATAGAGTCATCAATTTGGGTACCAACTGATCTGGGGTCAAAAGCTACACTCACCCCTGTCCCAAATATTCCTTTTGAAGAAACGCCAACACATCCTGATAAGACAATAAGCAATAAACCTAAAATGATTGTTTTAATTTTCATTTTTTAATTTAATACAGTAGTTGTAAATTTCCTTTTTAGGAATTCTTTTATCTCTATTTATAAGATCTGTAATTTCCTTAATTGATAGTTTTTTAATCATATTATTTATCAACTGTTTATCTGATTCACTTAAATTTTGGGAATTTTTTTTATCAAATTTATTATGTGAAATGACTATTGTAAGCTCACCTTTTAAACTAGTATCAAATGTTTCAAGCGCTTCGATATCTTTGCGAATAAATTCTTCATAGTATTTTGTCATTTCTTTGCAGATTATAATTTTCCTTCCTTTAAAGTTTTTTTTTAATTCAGGAATAATTCGATTAATCTTTTTTGAAGAAATGAAAAAAATTATCGAAGAATCTAATTCAGACATTTTTTTTAAATCATCATTCAACAATTTTTTTTTTTCTGGTAGAAAACCATAGAAGAAAAATTTTTCTGAAAAGCCACTTATTGACATTGCTGTTATAACTGATGACGGGCCTGGAATAGGAAAAATATCAATATTTTTCTCAATACACTCATTAATCAAAATTTTTCCTGGGTCAGATATAGTTGGCGTGCCAGCATCAGAAATAAGAGATATTATTGACCCCATCTCTAAAAGTTCTAAAATTTTAAATAAATTTTTCTTTTCATTAAATTTATGATTAGAAATTAACTTTGACTTAATATCATATTTGTTTAACAAAATTTTTGAGACTCTTGTGTCTTCACATAATATAAACTCGGACTCCTTTAAAACTCTAATTGCTCTAAGCGTTATATCTTCTAAATTGCCTATCGGAGTAGATACCAAATACAGACCTTTTTTAATTTCTTTTTTGTTAAATAAAAATTTTTTAGCCATAATTTGAATTAAAATTATATAGTATCATGAAAAATGGATAAAATTTTAAAAATTATTGTACTTGTTTTTTTAAGTCTTTTTATACAATTGACTGTAGCTTTTTCTTTAGAGGAAAAAATTAAGATTGGATTATTAGTTCCACTAACAGGTGACAATAAAGAAATTGGTCAGCAAATTATTAAGTCTACTAGAGTTGCATTAAAAGATATTAACTCCAGAAATATTGAAATTATTCCAAGAGACACAAATTCAAATTCGGAGCAAGCAATTAAATCTGCTATTGAGTTAAAGAACTTGGGAGTAAAAATAATCATTGGCCCAGTTTTTTATGAAAGTTTAAATAATCTAAATGAAGTAGATGATGTAATTTTTGTATCATTTACAAATAAAAATGTAAACTTACCCAAAAATGTAATAAGCGCTGGTGTCAATGCTACCTCACAATTAAATACAATAAAAAAATTTATAGAAAAAAATGAGATTAAAAAAACAATATTTTTAACTCCAAAATTAGACTATGAAGTAGAAATTAAGAGCGCTATAAAAAACTCAAAAATAAAAATATCGAAACATTATATTTATGATACTGAACCTACAAAATTAACTGCACAAATAGAAAAGATAACAAACTATAAGATAAGAAAACAAAATCTTTTAGATGAGATAAAAAGAGTGGAAAACTCTGACTTGGCTGATAAAGACAAGCAGCTTGAAAAATTAGAAAAAAGGTACACGATAGGAAATGTAAAATTCGATTCTGTTATCATATCCGATTTTGATGAAAGTTTAAAAAGTGTTATTACATCACTGCTATATACTGATGTTTCACCTAAAAAAAAATTCTTTATAACATTTAATCAATGGTTTGATGAAAGTTTACTAAAGGAAAAAACAATACAGCCGATATACTATCCATCTATAAATCGAAAAAATCTTAAAAATTTTGAGAAAAAATTTTATAAGGAATTTAATGAAATGCCTAACTACTTATCCTTACTAAGTTATGATTTAATAGGTTTAGTTTACTACTTATCGTTAAATAACGACTTTAAAGATGTTGAAAAATTATTCAAAAAAGAAAACTCATTTAAAGGTAAAATTGGTGTTTTCGATATTAAAAATAATAAAATTAATCATAGGTTAAATTTTTATCAAGTGGAAAATGGAAATCTTAAAGAAATTTTTTAATTTTCAAAAAGGCTTTAAATCTATGATCTATTTTATATTTTTCAGATGGTTTCATTTCACCAAAAGTTTTATTTTTTTTATTTGGAATAAAAATTGGATCATATCCAAAACCATTTTTTCCTTTAGGAACTTCAGATATTATTCCCTCAACTATTCCTTTTGCTACACCTATTTTTTTATCCAAAAAACATATTGATAATGCACATACGAAGCGTGCTGTAATTTTCTTTTGTCTCCAGAGTTTTTCTTTTTTATTTAATTCTCTGTAAACTTTTTTTATTGCTTTGTTGAAATCTGATTTTCTTCCACCCCATCTTGCTGAAAAAATTCCAGGTTTTCCATCTAAAAGATCAATTTCTAGGCCAGAGTCGTCTGCAAGACAAAAAAGATTTGTTTTTTTTGAAAAATATTTTGATTTAATTAACGAATTTTCAATAAAAGTTTTACCGTTTTCTTTCGGACTTTTGAGTTTAAATGCAGATACTGACAAAGTTTTTATCCTTTTGGGTAGTAAACCCCGAATTTCTTTAAGTTTTCCCTTGTTATTTGTCCCTATTAACAATTTTTTGATTTTTTTATTTAGCATCTAGAAATTTTAAATTTTCTTACCATATAAGAGTGTATGGAAAAAGAACAAAACGAAAAAATTGAAAACCCAATTCCAGAAGAAAAGGAAGTTAAAGAACATGAAGCTGAAAAATCTGTTAAAAATGAAAATAATACTAAAGAAGAAATTCTAGAAAAAAGCCCTGAAGAAAAAATTTTAGAAATTGAGGATAAATTAGCTAGAACATTTGCTGAAATGGAAAACCAAAGAAGAAGGTTTGAGAAAGAGAAGGAAGAAGCTTATGAGTATGGGGGATTTGTTTTTGCAAAAGAAGCTTTAAGTTTAATCGATAACCTTGAAAGGTCTAAAAATATTTTAGAAAATGACGAAAAGCTCAATAATACTGAAGCTCTAAAAAAAACTCTTAACCATTTAGACATTATTAAAAAAGATTTAATTTCTATATTTTCAAAAAATAATATTAAACCAATCGAAAGTCTGAATAAAAAACTAGATCCAAACTTTCATCAAGCTATGATGGAAATAGAAGATGAAACTAAGGAACCTGGAACCATTATTCAAGAAATTCAAAAAGGATTTACAATTAAAGACAGGTTGCTTAGACCATCCTTGGTTGGGGTATCAAAAAAACCTGATAAAAAAGACAAAAATGACGAACAAAATAAAGAGAATTTAGAGAAATAATGATTTTATCAGCTTGTAGAATTAAAATTAGCTCCTATATGAGGTTTAGGAAAACGAATTATGAGTAAAATTATTGGAATTGATTTAGGTACAACAAACTCCTGTGTAGCTATAATGGAGGGAAGTCAAGCTAAAGTTTTAGAAAATGCCGAGGGAGCAAGAACCACTCCGTCTGTAGTTGCTTTTACAAATGAAAATGAGAAATTAATTGGGCAACCTGCTAAAAGACAAGCTGTTACAAATCCTGAAAATACTATTTTTGCTGTAAAGAGATTGATTGGTAGAAACTTTGATGATGCGACTGTTAAAAAAGATATCGAAGCTGCACCTTTTAAAATAGTTAATTCAGAAAAAAATGATGCGTGGATAGAAGCAAAAGGTGAAAAATATTCTCCTTCTCAAATTTCTGCCTTCATACTTCAAAAAATGAAAGAGACTGCAGAAAAATATTTGGGTCAAGCTGTAACAAAAGCTGTGATCACAGTTCCAGCTTATTTTAATGATGCTCAAAGACAAGCAACAAAGGATGCAGGAAAGATTGCTGGTTTAGAAGTTTTAAGAATTATCAATGAGCCTACTGCTGCTTCATTAGCTTACGGGCTCGATAAAAAACAAAATAAAAAAATTGCAGTTTACGATTTAGGCGGAGGTACTTTTGATGTATCGATACTTGAATTAGGTGATGGTGTTTTTGAAGTAAAATCTACAAATGGAGATACTTTCTTAGGAGGAGAAGACTTTGATAATGCTGTAGTCGAATATTTAATTTCAGAATTTAAGAAAGATAGCGGTATAGATTTAAAATCAGATAAACTAGCTTTACAAAGATTAAAAGAAGCTGCAGAGAAAGCTAAAATTGAATTATCTGCTGCAGAACAGACAGATATAAATTTACCATTTATAACTGCTGACAAAACAGGTCCAAAACATATTAATCTTAAAATGACAAGAGCTAAACTTGAGGCTTTAGTTGAAAATTTAATAGCTAGAACAATCCCACCATGTAAAACGGCATTAAAAGATGCTGGTATTTCCGCTTCAGAAGTTGATGAAGTTGTGATGGTTGGTGGAATGACAAGAATGCCTAAAGTAATAAATGAAGTAAAAAACTTTTTTGGAAAAGAACCTAACAAAAGCGTAAATCCAGATGAGGTAGTTGCTATGGGAGCTGCGATACAAGCCGGTGTACTTCAAGGAGATGTTAAAGATGTTCTTTTGCTCGATGTGACACCTCTATCATTAGGTATTGAGACATTAGGTGGAGTTTCAACAAAACTAATAGAAAAAAATACAACAATCCCAACAAAAAAAAGTCAGGTATTTTCTACAGCAGAGGACAATCAACCCGCTGTATCAATAAGAGTTCTTCAAGGTGAACGAGAAATGGCAACTGATAACAAATTATTAGGTAACTTTGAATTAGTAGGTATTGCTCCTGCGCCAAGAGGTGTGCCTCAGATCGAGGTTACGTTTGATATTGACGCTAATGGAATCGTAAACGTATCTGCAAAAGATAAAGGAACTGGTAAAGAGCAAAAAATTCAAATTCAAGCATCAGGAGGTCTTAGTGATGAAGAGATCGAAAAAATGGTTAAAGATGCAGAAGCTAATAAAGACGCAGATAAAAAGAAAAGAGAGTCAGTTGATGTAAGAAATCAAGCAGATACCCTAATTCACTCAACAGAAAAAAACCTTAAAGAACACGGATCAAAAATTTCTGATGCAGAAAAAAAAGCAATCGAAGATGGATCAAATGCTCTTAAAGAGGCTTTAAAAGGTGAAAATATTGAAGATATTAAAAAGAAAACTGAAACATTGGTCCAAGCTTCTATGAAACTAGGTGAAGCTATTTATAAATCACAACAAAAAACAAAACCTGACTCCGGAAAAGATGATGGTAATGATGAAAAGGGAAAAAAAGACGATAATGTTGTTGATGCGGATTTCGAAGAAGTTAAAGACGAGAACAAAGAAAAAAGCGCTTAACTGACATCTATTTGTCCAGGTTTATTACATGGCTAAAAGAGATTATTATGATGTCTTGGGCGTTAAAAAAAGTGCAAGTCCTGAAGAATTAAAAACAGCCTATAGAAAATTAGCAGTCAAATACCATCCAGATAAAAATCCTGGAGATAAAAATGCAGAGGATAAGTTTAAAGAAGCGAGTGAAGCTTATGGCGTTCTCTCAGATAAGTCAAAAAAAGACAATTATGATAATTTTGGACACGCCGCTTTTGAAAATGGTGGAGGAGGCCAAGGTGGTTTTGGTGGATTTGGTGGGTTTAGTGGTGCAGACTTTTCAGATATTTTTGAAGATTTTTTTGGCGATTTTGGAGGGAGAAGAAGCTCAAGAAGTAGAAGCTCAGATAACAGAGGTTCTGATTTAAGATATGATTTATCAATATCATTAGAGGAAGCTTACTCAGGGAAAAAACAAAATATCCAATTTTCAACTTCTGAAAAATGTAATACCTGTAAAGGCAATGGTTCTAAGCCTGGGCATAGTCCAGATAGATGTACTTATTGTGGTGGGAATGGTAGAGTTCGATCGAACCAAGGTTTTTTTACGGTTCAACAAACTTGCCCTCAATGCGCAGGTAGTGGTGAAGAAATAACTAATCCCTGCTCAGATTGTAACGGTCAAGGAAATAAACAAACTTCAAAAAAAATATCTGTTACTATTCCCAAAGGTGTTGATGATGGAACAAGAATTAGGCTTGCTGGTAAAGGTGAAGCTGGCACCAGAGGTGGTGCAAGTGGAGACTTATATTTATTTATAAATGTTCAATCACATGACCTTTTTAAAAGATCAGAAGTTAATTTATTTTTTGAATTCCCAATTTCAATTGCAGATGCAGCACTAGGAACTACAATCGAAATTCCCACAATCGATGGAAAGAAAGCAAAAATAAAGATACCAGATGGTACTCAAAATGGAAAACAGTTTAGATTAAAAGGTAAAGGAATGCCTTTTATGAGACGAGGTGATTTTGGTGATTTATATGTTCAAATAAAAACAGAAGTACCTGTATTTTTAAATAAGGAGCAAAAAGATTTATTAGAAAAATTTAGAAAAATAGATAATGAAAAATCAAACCCTAGTATCAAAAAATTTTTTCAAAGAGCAAAAGCTTTTTGGAAAAGCTAAAAAATGGAGTTAGAGAGAATAATTCCAGTACTC
>CACPCD010000013.1 GCA_902632315.1 uncultured Pelagibacteraceae bacterium | reverse complement strand
TATAAAAAGATACTTTTTCATTTAAAAAAAATTGATAACTCAAGAGTAGATATAGGACTTGTTAATAGAAATAAACTTTTAGAGACAGGAACATCAAATCTACTTTTTATAAGAGATAAAAAAGTTTTTACCCCAAAAAAAAATTATTATCAGGGCCAAACATATAAATATTTTAAATCAAAGATAAAAGATATCATTAAAAAAGATATTTTTGTAAAAGAAATTAAAGATTATGATGAAATAATCCTTCTTGGATCTGGCAAAGGTGTGACTTCTGTCAAAAGAATTAATCAGATTAATTGGAAGAGGAAAAGTTTAAAATATTATAGAATTTTTTTAAATTATTACAAATCAGCAATTAAAAAATGTAAAATCTACAAATTTTAAAAAATGAAAGATCCAAATAATCCATGTTTATTTTGTAACGCTAAATTGAGTGGGATTGCTCATGAAAATGATTTAGCTTATGCTAGTTATGATACTTACCCAGTCTCAAAACACCATTGTTTGATTATTCCAAAAAGACACATTAAAGATCATTTTGATATGAATAATGATGAACTAATTGCATGTAATGATTTAATCAAGATTGTAAAAAAAGAAATTTTAGATCAAGATCAATCAGTTAAAGGATTTAATCTGGGAACTAATATTGGTAAAGTGTCAGGACAATCTATTTTTCACTGCCATCTCCATTTGATTCCACGTAGAGAGCATGATGTAGAGAACCCTCAAGGAGGAGTTAGATCAGTCATTCCAAATAAACAACACTATAAAAGAAAAATATAGCCTGTTATTAGAGAAATTGGTCAGAGTTAGTAATTGATCTATTTTTTCAAATAGACTAGAAATCTTTTAAAATACTGAAAAATAAAATAACATAAGGCGGATATGTTACAGACAAACCCATTTTCAATTTTAGCAGAGTCTTTAGCTCCCATTGCAATGCAGGGATTTGTTATAGCTATGGTAATTTTGATTGCGGTAGGAACGATTGTCCAAATGATACATCATAAAAATCTTACATATTTTTTTAACAATGCCAAAAAAGCAAAATTATCAGCGACTAAAGAATTAGGTATTGGAGAGAAAACATCAATAATTGCAAAAACAACAGTTGTGGACATTGGAACTACTTCTGAGCTTGGATTTGGAAAGAGAAGACTTGCACATGTTTTGGGGATGTATGGAACGATTTTATTTTGGTTATCCTCTGCAATTTTAGTTTTTTGTTATACTGGTGCTGGTAAATCAGACTCAGTCATGTGGTCTACACTTTGGCATGCTGGAGCAATTCTTACTTGTGTAGGTGGTTACTGGTTCTGGTTTTTTTTAAGAGTTGATGTATCTGCAGAAGCTCATCCATGGTATAGAATTATAAAGGCAGATTTGTTTGTATTAGCCTTATTGGCTTGTTCAACTTTTGGTTTGGCTTGGTCCTTTACTCAATTTAATGGACAAACAGGTCTTTCATACTTATTTTTAACTTTATTCGTAGCCTCAAATTTAATTTTGTTTGGTGGTGTTTACTGGTCAAAATTTGCACACATGTTTTATAAACCAGGAGCTGCAATACAAAAAAATCTTGCTGAAGCTGATGGATCTAGAGATAATTTACCACCACCAGCTGATGCACCAGAACAATTTGGCCTAGGTATAAAAAGAGAAGAGCCAAAACACTATTAATATGTTATTAAAAAAAGGAGAAAAATAAATTATGTCAACTTTTGTATACATGACAAGATGTGATGGCTGTGGACACTGTGTAGATATTTGTCCATCTGACATTATGCATATCGATGAAAATATAAGACGTGCAAAAAATATCGAACCAAACTTTTGTTGGGAGTGTTATTCATGTGTAAAAGCCTGCCCCAATCACGCAATAGATGTGAGAGGGTATGCTGATTTTGCTCCAATGGGTCATAGCGTTAGAGTTAGAAGAGAGGAAGAAAAAGGCACAATTTCTTGGAAAATTAAATTTAGAAATGGCACAGAAAAAAACTTTGTATCACCAATAACTACAAAACCTTGGGGAAAATTTATACCTAAGCTTGCAGAAGGTGATAAGCCTAATCAAGGAGAAATTAATTCTCAAAGACTTTACACTGAACCAGAGGGTTTAAATACAAATCAAGAACTACCATCAGTTCCAAAGGAGTCCTTCAAAAAAGGAGTTTATTATTAATGGCAAAACACAAAACTCATTATGAAGAATGTGATGTTCTAGTTGTTGGTGGAGGTATGGCTGGAACAGGAGCTACATTTGAAGCTAGACATTGGGGTAGGGATCTAAAAATTGTATGTGTTGAAAAGGCCAACATAGATAGAAGTGGAGCTGTTGCACAAGGTCTTTATGCAATCAATTGTTATATGGGAATGCAATGGGACGAAAATCAGCCAGAGGATCATGTTAGATATGCTCGAAACGACTTAATGGGAATGGTTAGAGAAGATCTAGGTTATGATATGGCTCGTCACGTAGACTCAACTGTGCATATGTTTGACGAGTGGGGCTTACCAATGATGAAGAACGAAAAAACAGGAAGATATTTAAGAGAAGGTAAGTGGCAAATTATGATTCATGGCGAAAGCTATAAACCGATTGTTGCTGAGGCAGCAAAAAAATCAGCTGATAAAATTTACAATAGAATAATGGTTACACATTTATTAATGGACGAGTCTCAAGAAAATAGAATTGGTGGCGCTGTAGGATTTAATATGAGAACAGGTGATTTTCATGTGTTCAGGTCTAAAACCGTAATTGTTGCAGCGGGTGGAGCATCTCATATATTTAAACCTAGAGCTGTTGGAGAAGGAATGGGTAGAACTTGGTATGCCCCTTGGAGTAATGGTTCAGCTTACGCACTTCCTATTGCCGCTGGTGCAAAAATGACTCAAATGGAAAATAGAATTGTTTTATGTAGATTTAAAGATGGTTATGGTCCGGTAGGAGCTTATTTTTTACATTTGAAAACTTACACTCAAAATGCAAATGGAGAAAATTATGAGAAGAAATGGTATGATCAAACTAAAGAGTTGGTTGGTGAGTACATTGATCATCATCCTACACCTACTTGTTTAAGAAACCATGCATTTATTCAAGAAGTAGCTTCAGGTAATGGACCAATTCACATGGTTACAACTGAAGCCTTTCAGGATCCACACTTAGAAACTGTTGGTTGGGAAAACTTTTTAGGAATGACTGTTGGTCAAGCAGTTGTTTGGGCTTCACAAAATATTGATCCGAAGTATACAAATCCAGAATTAACGACCTCTGAACCATATGTAATGGGTTCACATGCGACGTGTTCAGGTGCATGGGTCAGTGGACCAGAAGATTTATCTCCACCAGAATATTTCTGGGGTTATAACAGAATGTTAACAATCGATGGTCTTTTTGGAGCTGGCGATACAGTTGGTGGAAGTGCTCATAAGTTTTCATCAGGCTCATTTACTGAGGGAAGACTTGCTGCCAAGGCTGCAGTGAAATATATAGAAGATCAAAAAGCAAAAGGAATTAAAGTTTCCGATAAACAATGTGATGATTTTAAAAAAACTGTTTATAAACCTCTTGATAATTACACAGTAGCGCAAAATGAGATAACTGGTGGAACTGTTTCACCAAGTTATATTTCTCCAATACAAGGTCTACAAAGACTTCAAAAAATTATGGATGAATATGTAGGCGGAATTACCTCAAATTATATGACAAATGGAAATTTACTAAAGAAAGGTTTGGAATTATTAGCCTGGCTGCAAGAAGATTTAGAACATGTTGGAGCTGAAGATTACCACCAGTTAATGAGAGCTTGGGAATTAAAACACAGAGCTTTAACCTCACAATGTGTTACTGAACATACTTTATTTAGAGAAGAAACTCGTTGGCCAGGATATTATTATAGAGGAGATCACATGAAACTTGATGATGAAAACTGGCATTGCCTAACTGTTTCAAGAAGAGACCCAAAAACTGGAAAATTCTCAATGGAGAAAGTTCCCGTGTATCATATTGTGGACGAGAAAGAGAAGAAAAAAGCTTCATAAATACTAATTGAATACCTATGGATTTATTGTCTAAGTCTGATGATGAAATATTTGCAATCGGAAAACCATTTTGGGAGAATTTAGTAAGATCATCAAACCTTAAAGATTATGGTGGTTTTACAAAAGATTTTTCTACTCAAATGTTGTTTGGTGCCAATGAAGTTGAGCTTGGGAAACAGTGGGCTAATAATGAACTTATTACTAACTTAAATGAAACTTATGAGCCATTTGGAACTTTAAGGAGAGGTGAGCATATAACTGTGTTAATTAAGCAAGGAAATAAGAAAATTCCGGGGGAGTTTCTTGGAAGGCTAGTTTTGGGAGTAGAGGACGGTGAGATTAAGGTCTTCGGCGCAACAATATATTAAAAAAAAATAACCATTTTATTCAATAATAGTTTGACAATTTTATACCTGGGTGTAATGAGGATTTAGATGCGCCTTTCAAATATAAAAATCCCTAATAGCATAACAAACAAAAAATCAGCTTTTATTAAAACAGGAATTTTTTCAGCGATAGCTGCATGTTGGGCAGTAATTTTAATTGGGACTTTTATTACATTTAAATAATAAATTAATTAAGTTCTATATTTTAAGATGGATGTTTTTTTACCAATTGCCCAAGTATTTATAAATCCCATTGAGATCCTTTTATTGAGTGCATTAGTTGGAGTTTTATCAGGTTTGTTCGGTGTTGGTGGTGGATTTTTAATGACGCCATTTTTAATTTTCTTAGGTGTTCCCCCTGCTTATGCAGTTGCTAATGAAGCTAATAACATTTTAGCAACCTCTGTGTCTGGATCTACAACTCACTGGTTAAAAAATACTTTGGATTATAAAATGGGTTTTATGATTGTAATAGGCGGCTCAATAGGAACTGCACTTGGTATTTATACTTTTACTTATTTTAAAGGTATTGGGAAAATTGATACTGTAATTTCATTAGCTTATATGTACATTTTAGCAATTATAGGCACGTTAATGCTTGTAGAAAGCCTAGGTGAAATAGATAAAGCAAAAAAAAATGTTGTCGAAAGAAAAAAGTTACATGTTCATTATTGGATACATGGTCTTCCTTTACGAATGAGATTTCCTAAATCAAAATTATATGAAAGTATTTTTACTCCAATAATAATAGGCTTAGTAGTTGGTTTCATAGCAGCTATAATGGGTATTGGTGGTGCCTTTATATTAGTACCTGCAATGATCTATATTATTAAAATGCCCACTCGATTAGTCCCAGGTACATCATTATTTGTAACAATTTTTGTAAGTGTGATTGTTACTTTTCTACATTCTTTTAATTATGGATCCATTGACTTAATGTTAGTAGTAATGTTGGTAGTTGGATCAATTATAGGGGTTCAGGTAGGTCAAAAACTAGGTGAAAAAATTGATAGCTCTGGTTTAAAAGCCTTATTAGCAATTTTATTATTAGTTGTTGGAATAGCTATTGCTTACGATACTTTTTTTGCTGAGGAGATTCAAAAAGAAGTTTTAAAAGTAGCAAGTTCAGATTTAAATTTTTTCTCTAAATTTATTAAAGAATTTTCTAAAGATATGCCGTTCTTTTATGGATTATTCTCAATTATGTTTGCCGTTCTTCTTGGAATTGGAGCAGCGTTTATTAGAAGATTTTTATCAAATTTAAGAAAAAAATATCTCAATCAAATTGCAAAGCAAACTAAATAAAAAATTTTGATAAAGTTTCAATATAAATTAAACTTATAAAACCAACAGTTATAGCTGCAATTAATCCAACTAAAAATGGCTTATAACCCATTGATTTTAATTCACTTAAGTTAATTGATATCCCAACTGCAGCCATAGCCATTGTTAAGAAAGCAGTAGCTAAAATTTTTAGATATTCAATAAAACTAATCCAGAAATGATTATTCCCTTTTTCAATTGTAAAAATTTGGTCTCCTAAATTTCTTACAATTATCATTCCTATAAAACCTAGAACAAAATATGGAAAAATATTTAAAATTGAATACGATTTATCTTTTACTTCACCACGATTATATAAAAAAGCAAACAAAGGTATCATTATCACAAGAAATGTATTTCGAATTAATTTAGTTACCGTAGCCACATTTAAAGTTTCAGGGCTATTAAATTGTTGGTCATAAATCAAACCAGCTGCCGCTACTTGCGATGTTTCGTGAATTGAAGTTCCTAAAAAAAGACCTGCTTTTAGCTCCTCATTATTAAAATACCATTCAGCAAAATATGGATAAACAAGCATTGCAATAACTCCAAATAAAGTAATATTTGCAATCGCGTAGGCAATTTCAGTTTTTTTTGCATTTATTACTGGTGCAGTTGCAACAATAGCAGTTGCTCCACAAACACTTGTGCCTATGGCTATTAGATATGACATTTTTGATGATATAGGAACTTTCTTAATTAAAAGCTTTATTAAAATTAAGACACCCACAATACATACAATTATAAGAGGTATAGCAATTGAACCAAATTTAATAAATTCTTCAAAACTTAATCGTATTCCTAGAAAAATAATTCCAAGTTTTAAAATATATTGTTGAGTAAAATCAAGTCCAACCATCATACCTGGTCTTGGTGTGAAAGCATTACCCATTAAAATTCCTAAGAGTATTGCAATTAAAACTGTAGATATTGGACTTTTAGTTGTTCCAAATATCTCAATTGCTAAAACGTTATTGATTCCATGAGAAAATAAATAAAAAATTAGAGCTAAAGTTACTCCTGGAAAAATTCTTTTTAAGTAAATAAATTTTGAAGACACTATTTAAGAAGACCAATAAATCTTATGCACTTCTATAAAGCTTAGTCATTACAAATTCTTTATGACCTAAAGCTTCAGCACAGGTTAATCTCCCATTAGCCACTCTTAGTGTTGTCTCAATAAGCTTATCTCCCGCTTCAGATAAGTTCATTTCTCTTGAAAGAATTTTTGAAACATCGCAATCCACATGTTCACTCATACTTTTTGCTGTCAATGGGTTAGCAGTCAATTTTACAACGGGTTCTATTGGGTTACCAACGATATTTCCTTGTCCAGTTGGGAATAGATGAATGTTAAAACCACCTGCTGCCTGAAGTGTAATACATTCTGCCGCTGCTGATGACGTATCCATAAAATATAAACCTGGTCCTTTAGCTGGTTCTTCAGCAGGCTCAAGAACATCTATAAATTTAAGATTTCCAATTTTTTGAAAGTTTCCAAACGCTTTCTCTTCAATAGTTGTTAAACCTCCAGCTATATTTCCTGCAGTTGGTTGACTTTCAGAAAGATCATCTGTTGCTTCTTTCAATATAAAATCATTATACTCATTCCATGTTTTCATAAATTTATCTGACGCTTCTTTTGTTGCTCCTCTTGTAGCACAAACTTGTTCTGCTCCAGTAAGTTCAGAAGTTTCACCAAAACATAAATGAACACCTAAGGGTTCTAATTTCTCCATTAAATTTCCAACAGTTGGATTTGATGCTAATCCAGACGTAGTATCAGACTCTCCACATTTTACTGAAATCCATAAATCACTCATAGGACATTCTTCTCTTTGTTTTTCAGATGCCCATTGAGAAAATTCTTGAGCTTTTTTAGAAGCTTTCATCACAGTTCCAATGTCGCCAGTACGCTCAATATGAAAACCTTCTACAGGTTTCCCAGTTTTAGCAATTCCATCCACAATTCTCTTAGTCCATTTTGGTTCAATACCAATCACAATTACAGCTGCAACATTTGGATTACTTCCTGTCCCAATCATTGTTCTAAAATGCAATTCTAAGTCAGCTCCAAATTGAAGTCTTCCGTACGAGTGTGGAAGAGCTATTGTGCCTTTAATATTATTTGCAACTGCTTCTGCACAGGCGTTTGAAATATCATCAACTGGCAAAATAATAACGTGGTTTCTAGTTCCCGCTCTACCATTTTCTCTTTTATAACCTAAAAAACTTTTTGGAATTTTCATTTATTTACCACTTCTTAGTTTTAACATTATGCACATGGACGTGCTCACCTTTTTTAATAGACTTTACAACCTTACCAATGTCATGACCGTACTTTAGTATCGTATCGCCCTCTTTAAGGTCAACCATTGCAATTTTATGCCCCAATGGTATTTCATCCATTGATTGAATATCAGTTGAGCTATCATCCTCCATAATCCAGCATTTACAGTCTTGTTTTGGGGTGATTTTTTCAATTACTACAACACCTACATTATCCTTTTTATCGTGAATTATGATGTCAGTAGCCATATATATAGTGTCGATTTGTTTGTTTGAATTTTCAGAAATCTTATATATTAATCCCGAAAATTAACAAATAGTTTTATAAAAAACTATTATATTTACTATTTTAGAAAGGCTCTATTAATGACAAAAATGACAACAGAAGAAGCTTTTGTAAAAGTTTTACAAATGCACGGCATTGAACATGCTTTTGGAATTATTGGTTCTGCATTCATGCCAATCTCAGATATTTTTCCTGATGCAGGGATAACTTTTTGGGATGTTGCTCATGAAACAAATGGTGGATTGATTGCTGATGGATATACAAGATCCACGGGTAAAATGTCTATGGTCATTGCACAAAATGGTCCAGGAATAACTGGATTAGTAACTCCAATCAAAACTGCATACTGGAACCACACACCCTTACTATTAGTAACCCCACAAGCTGCAAATAAAACTATGGGACAAGGTGGATTTCAAGAAGTTGAACAAATGAATTTATTTAAAGACATGGTTTGTTACCAAGAGGAAGTTAGAGACCCTTCAAGAATGGCAGAAGTGTTAAATAGAGTAATCGAGAAAGCTATTAGAGGCTCAGCGCCTGCACAAATAAACGTACCAAGAGATTATTGGACACAAGTTATCGACATTGATTTACCCCCAATTGTTAGATTAGAGAGACAAGGTGGAGGAGCAGAGGCAATAGATAAAGCTGCAAAACTTTTGTCAGATGCAAAATTTCCAGTTATTTTATCTGGCGCAGGAGTAGTCATAGGTGGTGCGATTGAAGAAACAAAAAAACTTGCTGAAAAATTAGACTCACCAGTTTGTTCAGGTTATCAACATAATGATAGCTTTCCAGGTAGCCATCCATTAGCTGTTGGACCACTAGGTTACAATGGATCTAAAGCTGCAATGGAACTTATTTCAAAAGCTGATGTTGTTTTAGCTTTGGGAACAAGATTAAATCCTTTTTCAACACTTCCAGGATATGGCATCGATTATTGGCCAAAGAACGCAAGTATAATTCAAGTAGACATGAACCCAGATAGAATTGGATTAACAAAAAAAGTTACAGTTGGAATTAGCGGTGATGCAAAATTAGTAGCAACTCAAATTTTAGAAAAACTATCCTCAAATGCTGGAGATACCGACAGACAAAAAAGAAAAGATTTAATTCATCAAACAAAATCTGCATGGTTGCAAAAATTATCAAGTTTAGATCATGAGGATGACGATGAAGGGACAGTTTGGAATAAAGAAGCAAGAGAAAGAGATAAAGATAGAATGTCTCCAAGGCAAGCATGGAGAGCAATCCAAGCGGGAATGCCCGAGGATGTTATTATTTCAAGTGATATTGGAAATAATTGTGCGATTGGAAATGCTTACCCAACATTTGAAAAGCCAAGAAAATATTTAGCCCCAGGTTTATTTGGACCTTGTGGTTATGGATTTCCATCAATTTTAGGAGCTAAGATCGGATGTCCTGATACACCAGTTATTGGCTTTGCAGGAGACGGTGCATTTGGAATTAGTATGAATGAAATGAGTTCATGCGCAAGAGAAGAGTGGCCAGCAATTACTATGGTTATTTTTAGAAATTATCAATGGGGTGCTGAAAAAAGAAATACTACTCTTTGGTTTGATAATAATTTTGTTGGAACAGAATTAGATCCAGAGTTAAGTTATGCAAAAGTAGCAGATGCCTGTGGATTGAAAGGGGTAACTGTCAAATCAATGGAGGAGACAACTGCTGCAATTAAACAATCTTGTGAGGATCAAAAAAAAGGTATTACTACATTTATAGAAGTAATTCTAAATCAAGAACTTGGTGAGCCCTTTAGAAGAGATGCAATGAAAAAACCAGTGAGAGTTGCTGGTATAAATAAAGAAGATATGAAAAAACAACCCTCTTTAATTTCTTAAAATCTTTAAAATAGTAAACAATTATCGTAATCTTTCCTTATGGAAGTTGTTAACGATAATAGCTGTAGTTGGATAAATGATCTTAATCCAAGAAGCAATATTAAGACACTTTCGTCTGATTTGAATTGTGAATGGTTAATTATTGGTGCTGGATATACAGGATTGTCGGCTGCAAGAAAGCTAGGTCAACTTTATCCAAATCAAAAAATTTTATTAGTTGATGCTCAATTAGCAGGTGAAGGTGCAAGCTCAAGAAATTCAGGCTATTTAGTTGACACAACACTAAATGATGGTTTCACTTCTAATAAAGAACTAGAAAATTATAAAAAAAAAGCAGATATTTATAAACTAGGAATAGATGTAGTTAAAAAATTCATCAAAGAACACCAGGTTGATTGTGATTGGAACGAATGTGGAAAGTATTTTGCCTCATCAAATATTAAGGATAAAAAAATCTTAGAAAATTTTTCAGACACTTTGTTTAAATTAAATTTTGAGCATAATTTAATATTTAAAAAAGATCTCACGAAAAGATTAGGTACTAACTTCTATAATATTGCTCTTCACACTAAAGGAGGAATTTTATTGCATCCAGGCAAATTAGTAAGAGCAATGATTGATACATTACCTGAGAATGTAATACTTTATGAGAATTCATTGTTACTAAACTGGAGAAAGATTGATAGTTCAATTAATTGTAATTTTAAAAATGGCACAATAAAATCAAAAAAAATAATCTTTGCAACCAACGGATTTCTTAAGTCTCTAGGTATCAAAGCATATTATAATTTTCCAATTACTTTAACTGCTAGTATGACAAGGCCTTTAACTGAAAAAGAATTTACATCAATTGGAGAACCAAAAGAATGGGGTGTTTTACCCGTTAGACCAATGGGTGCAACGATTAGAATGACCAAAGATAGAAGAATTTTAATAAGAAATACTGCAGAAGTTCATAATCCATCCCATATGTCTAAATCTAATTTGAAAAAAAGATCTATAATGCAAAAGATTGGTATTAAAAAAAGATTTCCACAATTACCAGATGATATTATTCAATCAACTTGGTCAGGTATTGTATCAAGAACCAGAAATAGCTCTCAAATCTTTGAAAAAATTCAAGAAAATATATTTGTTGCAGGTTGTTATAATGGTTCAGGTATTGGGGTAGGTACATTGTTTGGTGAACAAATTGCTATTAAAGCTAGCAATGAAAACTCAAAAGAAATTAAAACTATTGAGGCAAGAAGCAAACCAACTTGGTTACCACCACAACCTTTTTTGGATTTAGGAGTAAAAGCCAGACTTATATATGAAAGGTTACGAGCTAGATCTGAAATTTAACCTGGGCGTTCTGTTGCTAGGTGTCTTTTTATAAATTCATATCTGGCCAGTTTTTATCATTATATCTATTAAGTTCTTTTTGGGTAAAAGGCCTAAATAAGACCCAACAAACAACAATTACTAAGGCTAAAAGTATTAATGTTTTCATTTCTAACTTATTTTTGCTTTGACTGATCCTAGTTTATCAATCTTACCTGTGTAAAGACCTTTTCCTTTAATTGGAACAACACCAACTGACGAACCAGTGAAAACCCAAAAATCTTTATTTAAATTTATCTTATCCTTTTTCACTTTGTTTAGAACAAATCTTAGAGAATTTATTGGGTTGATATAAACTGTGTTGGTATTTCCATCAACACTTTGGTTTACTTTTTTGTTTGAAATATTAGTTTTTAAATTACTAATATTTATCTTTTTATATTTTTTTACTGGGCCTATTAGAAATTTTACGTTTGCTCCAAAGTCACTACACAAATCACCAAAAGATGTAATTCCTTTTTTTCTTTGTCTATAACCCACCACTTCAATACAAGGTGCCATATGAGAAATATATTTTGATATATTTTTCATTGTGATTGATCCTTTGGATGAAAAATAAGATTTTTTTACTTTATAACATACCTCTAGTTCTATTCCTAAGGTTGCTTTATTAATTTTTACACTTTTCCCGCTTTTTAAAAAATTTTTTTTATAAACAGTTGCATAAAACGGTTCTTTTTCTTTAAATTTTTTAATAAGAGGTATTCCTGTACCAGCAGCTTTAAAGCCAATGACTGGTAATTTTATTTTACTTTCACATAACCTTCTTAACTTTTGAGCCTCGTTTAATTTTTTTGTATATTTAGATGGTATCGGTGAAATAATCTTATTTTTAAGAAATGCTTTTACAAGCTTATTAGAGGTTTTCTCTAATAAAGCGCTCATTCAGTATTTCCTAATTCTCTCATTTTTCTTGCATGAATAAATGATCTAATACATTGATAAGTAAAGAATAAACCAGTTATCAGCATCATTATTTTTGATAAGTCAGCATAGAAATTGCCAAAAGCATTACCAGAAATTAATGATCTAATAAAATCAAGACCACCTAAAAAAATAATTAACCCAAATAAAACTACAATATGCATAAACATTTTTTTCTTTGATACAAATTTGATTGATAAATATGAAAAAATTAAAATTGGTACTCCTAAAATAGAGGGAATATAAGATGTCATTGAACTGCTACCACTAATAAAGCTTACAATAACTCCCCATAAAATTAAAAATAATCCATAGTAAATAGATAATTTTTCCATGATTAAACCAGCTACTTTAAATTCTAGATTGTTTTGATTCTCATTTTCCATAAATTAATTATATTTTATCATCCAAAATTTATCAAACTAAAACCAGCTACAAAAAATATTACCAGCCAAACTAACCCTTTAATTAAAAAAAAGGCAAAACTTCCCATTAAAAAATATCTTCCAAATTTACTTTTTGAAAAAAAAATTTTTAATCTTAAAAAGATCGACATTTATCTAATTAAATATAGACATCGGATCAAGCCTGACTTGAAACCAATTTACTCTAAAATCTAAATGGGGACCAGTTGATCTACCTGTTGAACCGACAGTACCAATTATATCGCCCTGTTTTACTTTCTGTCCAACTTTTACATTTAAAGTTTCAAGGTGAGAATAAATTGTTGAAATTCCATGACCATGATCCATTATTATTGTACCGCCAGTATAATATAAGTCAGCCTCAGCCATAGTAACTACACCGGTTCCAGATGATTTTATTTTAGTTCCTTTTTTTGCAGCTATATCAATTCCGTAATGTGGCCATCTAGGTTTTCCATTTAAAATTCTTTGGCTCCCGTAAACACCACTGATTATACCTTTTACAGGCATAATAAATTGATTTTTAAAAAAAGGTAAGTCAGAGTTTATTGCTCTAGCTTCTCCTATCTTATTATTTTCTTCTTTAATTCTTTTGTAGACAGACTCTGGTGGAGTTACTTTACTTTCCTCAAGTCCATCAATTCTTTGAATATTATATTTTCTTTTTAATACTTTTTTAATAATTTTTTCTTTTTTATCACCGATAATTTTAGTTATAGTTAAATCAAACTTTCTATCTCTATCTATTCCAAAAACAAAATAACCATCTTTAGAAACCTTTACCTCTTTTTTATCTATTATGATTTTCGCATACGGGTCAGTCAGACCAATAATATAATGACCCTGTAAAAATTTTCCTTTAAATTCAATAGCATGAACTTGTGATGTGATTGAAAAAAATATTACAAAAAAAATTTTATTAATTATTTTGCTGTCCATCCACCATCAACCAATAATGAAGTTCCCGTAATCATAGATGCTGCATCAGATGCTAAAAAGACAACAGATGATGCAACCTCAGATAATTCAGCAAACCTTCCAAGCGGAATATTATTTAATGTCTCTTTTTTAAATTTTTTATTTTTTAAGAATTTTTTTGTCATTGGAGTTACAACGAAAGTAGGGCAAACAGTATTTACTCTAATATTATATTTAGCTAAATCTATTGACATTCCTTTTGTTAATCCTTCTAAGCCCCATTTATTCATATTGTAAACACTTCTGATTGGACCACCAACATGACCCATTTGGGATGACATGTTTACTATTGACCCACCAATTTTTTTACGATTTTTAGATTTTATCATTTTAAGAGCACAAAGTTGAGCAAGATTAAAGGTTGCGATAGTATTTATCTTTACTAAATATTCCATGTTTTTAGTTTTTACTTTTGTAAAATGTTCAGGAATATTATTCCCAGCATTATTTATTAAAATATCTATCTTTGGCTGCTTATTGATAATTTTTTTTACCTCGTCATATTTTGTAATATCACAAACATAGACCTTACATTTTGACTTAAGCTTTTTGATTTTTTGGGAGACTTCGTTTAAATCCTTTTGAGTTCTACTTATTATAATTAAATTTGCACCAGCTTCTGCAAGTGCGATAGCACAGGCTCTACCTAGTCCTTTACCTGCACCAGTTACTACAGCTGTCTTATTTTTTAAATTATAGTTTTTTAAATACATTTTATAAAAATAATATTTTAATATCAGTGTAAATCAACTCAATAGCTACAAGAAGAATAGCTATTAAACCTGCCCAAGCTATCCATTTATATTTTTTAATCCAATTAGATATTAATGTAGCAGCTGTCGCCATTAAAAGGATAGATAAAACAAGACCAAAAATTAATAAGTAATAATGATCTCCTGCTGCACCAGCAACACCCAAAACATTATCTAAACTCATTGTGAAATCAGCTAATAAAATTGTCCAAATAGCCTTTAAGAAACTTGAGTTATCTACTTTAATATCGCTTTCATGGTCTGAGCCTTTTATAACATCGACATAGAGTTTATAGACTATATATAAAAGAAGTAGTCCTCCAATCAATCTGAGACCACTAATTTGTAATAAATAAGCAGTTAGCAAAGTTAAAATAATTCTTAAAACAACAGCACCACCTATGCCCCAAAAAATTATTTTTTTTCTTTGTTCTATCGGGAATTTAGATGCAACCATTCCAATGATAATTGCATTATCTCCTGCTAAAACTAGATCTATTAAAATAATTTGAGTTAAAATAGTAATTTGTTCAGGTGTAATTAGATCAACAAACATAATTTTGTAACTATCACATTCAATCCCCTATGCAATGATTAAAATTTAAAAGAGTAGGAATTTAAGAATATAAAATTTAATTTAAAAAGATTATACTAATAAAGATTAATATTCTTTTCACAAATGTTAGTTGTAAGCATCCTTAATAATAAATCTTGAAAACTCATGTGTGTTTACAGAAACTCTTAATACTCTTCCAATATTACTCTTTTCAGTCATGTGGTAACAATTTACCACAATACTTTCATTTGAGGGAGCGGGTTTGGTATAATATTGAACTCCGTATATAATCGACTTACCAGTACTGTCTTGAGCTGAAGGGAATTCTGTTTCTTGTATTTCATCAGCCTCTAAAATATTTTCAATATTTTCTTGTATTTCTTTTTTGATTTTAAGGCATTGATCCAATTGATTATATTCTATTGCAGCACTTATACCTTCGATAATATAATTTTTATCATTTTTTCTTACCATTACGTCTACAAAATCATAGTTCTCAATAGTCACAACTTTCGTAATTTCGTATCTAATATATTTATCATTGTCATATTGAGCATCTTTTTTAAGAAATTTTATTCGATCTTTATCAGTATAGTCGAGAAGACTTTGACCTAAACTAACAGGCCCTATTTCAAAATTTTTAATATCATTTGCTGATACTGAAAAATTTATGAGAGTTAAAGTTATCAAGATGAAAATTTTTTTCATATATCAGTCTAGTTTGAACAATACTTTTCGTAATTTTCTGCCTCTGATTTAGAAAGACCCAATATATTCAAAACTCCAGTTTGGTCTTTATCTTTTTCACTAAACCAATATGATGCACCTTTGTCTCCAGCCCTCTCTATATAGCACCAAGAACTTGAGTGCGGTTCTCCATACATCATCGATTCAGTTGTATCCCAACTAAGTCCTGTTGTAACTACAATTTCTCCCGGCTGAGCATTTTTTGGATATTTTAAAAATTTACTTGAAGTTTCATTGTAAATGACTTTTTTTCCATCAACAATTTTTTCATTTTCTTTATTAAGTTCCTCTTCCATTTCTTTTTTTTCTTTTTCTAATTGAGTTATTCTATCTTTAAGTTCTTGATTATCATTATCTGTGTCTAATTCTTTCTTTAGATTTTTAATTTTTTTATCTTTTTCAATTAAATTATTCACAAGGCGCTCTGTTTGAATATTATCTTTTTGAATAAAGCGAGGATGAGGTTTTTTAAATATATGATAAGCATAAGCTGCTAAAATTAGAAATAAACCAAATGCTAAAAGAAATAATGCAAGAGCTTTAGTGTATCGCCATGTACTTTTAGTTCTTCTTAATCTTGCTTTTTCATCTATATATTCATTTACTGGATTAAAATCATGAGTTGTTGTTTCGTAAATTCTGTGGGCCATTATTTTTTCTTCTTATCTTTATCGTAATCAGGTGCTTTAAATGGACCTTTTTTTAATAATTCCTCATCATCAGTGGGCAATGGAACATACACCATTTCTTTTCTTAATGTTTCAATCTCTTTAGGAACTTCTACTTCTTTGATTACAATTTTTTCTACCTCAACCGGTTTCTCAACAATTTTTTCAACAATCTTTTCTACCTCAACCGGTTTCTCAACAATCTTTTCAACAATCTTTTCTACCTCGACTTCCTTTTCCACTATTTTGACGTTAGGATCTCTAAATCTTTTAATTCTGCCCCAAATAAATCTATTTAATAATACAAAGAATTTTGAAAGTCTTATTGAAACACCTTTCCAATAAGCAGTCTTTTTATTTCTAATTACATGTAATCTTGGATCTAATAATACTAAGCTTGCAAAAGCTAACATTGTTCCTGTTACAGAAATAATAAAACTTAAAACTCCAAACCATAACCAGAAAGCTGCAGTTATTGCACCTCGAGGTAAATCTGCATAAACAGACTCATTAACAGTGTTTATTGCCATTTCAGCTTTGTACTCAAAATCTTTTAATTGAATTTGTAAACTTGAAATTTGTCTATCGATTGCTTTGTTATCTAAATTACTATTCTTATTGAATACTGAGAAAATTTTATCAAACCATCCTCTTTCAGTAATAGTATCTATTTTTTGTTGCTCTAATTCGAATATTTTCATATTGATTTTTTCAATTTCTTTATTGTAATCAACTTCAAACCAGCCTTTTAACCATGTAGCAACTCTGAAAACTTGGTTGTCAGGTGCCAACTCATCTATTTTAGCAATAAGTTCATTTTTTTTATCTTTTAAATCAATTAACCTTTGAGCTTTATTTTTATCATTTTCTTGGTATTTAAATTTTTCTTCCTCTAAAACTTTTATTTCTTTATCAAGTAACTCTTTTTCTTCTAATAAAGAATTAAGTTGGTTATCTTTACTTTGATTTATTAAGTTAATTTCACCTTCGTTATCTTTATTTGAAGCTTGAATAAGACTTTGTAATTCTGTTGATTTTCTATTTCTTTCTACTTCATAACTTTCAATTCTTTTGTTATTTTGCTCTATAGTTGCGTCTATACTTTTTTTATTTGAACCAAATACTTTACTGTCTTTTTGAGAAGAAAGCTGAGTATTAGCATCTAATAATGTCTCAATTTTTCGATCTAGATCTTTTATTTCAGATTTTAATTGATCTATAGAGTCTTGATTAGCACCTGACTCTTTTACACTTTGAATTTGTTTTTGAGAGTTAAGTGTTATTTTACCTATTTCTTCATTAATTTTTGTTCTTCTTTCGATTAAAGTTTTAATTTCTTCGTTAACATTATTAACCTCAACATTTTCATTGATGTTTTGTATCTGTGTTTTTACACTATTGTAATCAACAATAAGTTTATCAACTATTTTTGTTCTTTCTCTATTTATTCGCTCAAAACCTGTAACTATAGTTTCAAATGTAGATACATTAACCAGAATAAGTGCTATTAAAAAAACAACTCTCCAAAAAACTCTCACAGAATAATAAACTGCTGTAGCTAATGGGATTTTTGTTAACTCAACAACAGCAACAATTAAAAAGATTAATCCTATTGTAAAATCATTTAAAGTAA
>CACPCD010000012.1 GCA_902632315.1 uncultured Pelagibacteraceae bacterium | reverse complement strand
ATCCAAAATATCAATTTGCCGGAAAAACTGGAACAGCTCAAGTTAAAAGAATTACTGAGAAAGATAGAGAATTGGATTTAAAAACTTTTGAGATACCATACGAGGAGAGAGATCATGCACTCTATGTTGCTTTTGGTCCATATAAAAATCCAAGATACGCTTTAAGTATAGTTGTAGAGCATGGAGGAAATGGAAGCACCACTGCTGCACCTATGGCCAAAAAATTGTTTAAACTTATAATTGATAGACACGCTCTAAGACAAAATATTAATCAAAAAAAATATATGGAAATTTAAATGTATCAACATACCAGATTAAATAATAGTAATTTTCAATTTTTCCAAAAATTTAGGAATTTTGATTATATCTTGTTGGCATGTATTTTACTATTAGGCTTTATAAGTCTTGCAACCATGTACTCAACTGATGGAGGAAAAGTTTTATTCCATACAAAAAGTCATTTTATTAAATTAATTGTTTTTACTGCAATGATGTTAATATTTTCATTCATCAATATTAAATTTTGGTTTTCTATAGGATACTTTGCTTATATTGTTGTAATTGGACTTTTATTTTGGACATACTTATTTGGTATTACTTCCTCTGGTTCGCAGAGATGGATGGATTTGTATTTCATTAATCTTCAACCCTCAGAATTAATGAAAATATTCATAATTTTATGTTTAGCTAAATATTTTCATAGAATGAAGTCAGAAAATGTAAACTCTATTTATACAATTTTGACATCTTTAATAATAATTATTTTACCTATGGGATTAGTTATAGTTCAGCCTGACTTAGGTACATCATTACTTATAGCTATTAGTGGCATAGCCGTTTTATGGTTTGCCGGAATTAATCATAAATATTTTATATATACAATGTTAGGTTTTGTAATTGCTTTACCTTTTATAATTGCTTTTTTAAAACCCTATCAAAAATTGCGAGTTCTAACTTTTTTAAATCCAGACAGAGACCCATTAGGAGCAGGTTATCAAATTATTCAATCAAAAATTGCAGTAGGTTCAGGAGGAATTTTTGGTAAAGGTTTTTTAAAAGGAACACAAAGTTATTTAGAATTTTTACCTGAAAAACATACAGATTTCATTTTTACTCTTTTTTCTGAAGAGTTTGGGTTTGTTGGCTCAACTTTATTGCTAATAATTTATTCAATTATTATCTATCGTATTGTTGCTATTGGTGCTTCTTCAAGAAGTTATTTTGCAAAAATTTTTTGCTATAGTTTTGGAGCAGCAATATTTGTATATGTCACAATTAATATGAGTATGGTTCTTGGTTTATTACCTATTGTTGGATCACCATTGCCCATAATGTCTTATGGTGGATCGTCTATGCTGGCTACTATGATTGGATTTGGTGTGGTCATGAGCGCAAAAGTTCATAACCAACAATCTATTGCCTAAGTAAATTTGTCGCTTAATTTTTTTCTAATTTTAAATGTATAGTCTAAATATGAATAATAATTTAAAGATTGGAATAGTTGGAGCTGGCATTCAAGGTATTTCTAATGCTTTGTTTCTTCAAAAAAAAGGTTATGACGTCAGTATTTTTGATAAAAGTGAACCTGGAAGCCCAGTTGCGTCGTATGGAAATGCAGGTCACTTTTCTCCATATGCATCTTTATCATTAAATAGAACAGATGTTTTAGCAGATGTTCCTGCTATGTTGTTAAGCTCAACTGGACCTTTAGCATTGAAATGGAATTATGTACCTAAAATGATCCCATGGTTCTTTAAGTTTATTTTAAACACATCTAAAAAAAAGATGATGCATACTGCAAAAAATATGCACCAGATTTTAGATTTAGCATTACCAGCTTATGATGAATTGTTTGATGAGGTAGATATAAATGGTTTAGTTGAAAACAAAGGAATTTTGTATGTCTGGAATGATAAGGATTTAAAAAGCAGAGAATTAGAAATTAAAGTGAGAGACGAATTAGGTGTAAAACAACAATTGGTTAACAAAAGTGAAATACATGATTTAGAACCAAATTTAAAACCGTTTTATCATGCTGGGGTTTATTATCCTTATGCTCGACATGCAAGAAATCCAAAAAAAATATTGCTTAAACTTTTTGAACTTTTTTTAAAAAAAGGTGGAAAATTTTACAAGACCAACATTAAAGACATCAAATTTGATATTGATAAACCTATTTTTACCGATGATAAACAAAGTTATTTTTTTGACAAAGTGATAATAGCATGTGGAGCATTTTCGAAAAAGTTAACAGATAATTTAGATGAGAAAATACCCTTAGAAACAGAGAGAGGTTATCATGTACATTTTAAAAATTGTGACTATCTTCTAAAAAGACCTGTCATTTTTTCAAATAGAGGATTTGGAATTACACCAATGGAACAAGGATTAAGAGTGGTTGGGACAGTTGAATTCGGTGGATTAGATAACCCTCTCTCAAAATCTAGAGTAAAAAATTTAATTAATAACGCAAAATATATGCTTGGAGATTTACCTGATCATGAGGATGAGTGGCTAGGGTTTAGACCTACATTACCTGATTTTTTACCAGTGATGGGACCATCAAAAAATTATAAAAACGTTTTTTATTGTTTTGGTCATCATCATTTGGGATGGACATTAGGACCAATTTCTGGAAAGATAGTTTCAGGAATGATTGCTAAAGAAAATACAAACTTAAATCTAGCCCCTTATAGCTCTACACGATTTAGTTAAATCATGCAAAATACCAAGGCATACATAATGTTGGTTTGCGCAACATTATTTTGGGCTTGTAATTTTATGGTAGGAAAATTTGCTTTTTTTTCAGAAATTCCTCCAATGTCATTAGTTTTTTTTCGATGGTTATTAGTTTGGCTAATTTTAATACCTTTTACTTATAGAGAGCTCAAAAAAAATATAGAAATAATAAAAAAAAATTTGCCACTTTTATTTTTTTTAGCATTAACAAGTGTCGGTTTGTTTAATTCATTTACCTATTTATCTCTAGTTTATACACAAGTAATTAACGCCTCTTTATTTAATACGGCTATTCCAGCTATAATAATTTTACTTTGTTTTATCTTTAAGATTGAAAAAACAAATAGATACCAAATTTTAGGTCTTGTTATATCTGTTCTTGGAATTTTATCTATAATAACTAAACTTAATTTAGACATATTACTTTCTCTAAGTTTTAACAAAGGAGATTTAATTATGATAGGCGGTGTAATTTCATGGGGACTATACTCATCTTTTCTTAAAAAGAAAAAATTTACTTTACCACTTTTAACATTAGTCCACATTTTGTGCACATTTGGTCTTATTTTTATTTTTCCTCAATTTATTTACGAATTTTCACATGGGCAAATAATAGACTTTAATATTAATTTATTTTATATTCTTATTTTCTTAGCTTTATTTCCTAGCATAGGCTCTTATTATTGTTGGGCTGGTGCTGTTTCAATTATTGGAGCTAACAGAGCAGGAATCTTTTTATCTTTAATTCCATTATTTAGCACAATAATGGCAATTTTTTTTTACGGTGAACAATTTCAATTTTTTCACTTGATTGGAGCAATTTTAATTATAATAGGTTTATTTTTATCAAATAAGGAAATTAAAAATGCTTAAAGTAGCAATATTAGATGATTATCAAAATGTTTCTCAACAATTTGTTGATCTTAAGAAGTTATCAGGAAAATATGAAATCAAAATCTTTAGCGAGCCTTTTGAGGATGAAGCCGACGCTCTTGATCAACTGTCAGAATTTGAAGCGCTACTGATAATGAGAGAAAGAACCCCAATAACTAAAAATTTAATAGAAAATTTAACTAAATTAAAATTTATCATAACAAGTGGTTTAAGAAATAAATCTATCGACTTAGAAGCTGCCAAGAAAAGAAAAATTGTAGTGAGTGGAACAGAAAGTAATTTAAACCCAACTCCTGAATTAACCTGGGCGTTAATTTTAGGCCTTGCAAGGAATATAAAAGAAGAAATTGATAATATGTACCAAGGTTATTGGCAAACAACTATTGGCCTCGAATTAAAAGGAAAAGTTCTTGGATTGATTGGTCTTGGAAAGGTTGGATCACAAGTTGCAAAAATTGGAAAGGCATTCGGCATGCAAGTGATGGCTTGGAGTGAGAATCTTAATTTGGATAAATGCAAAGAATTAGATGTACTACCCTGTAGCAAAGAAGATCTAATTAGTAATTCAGATTTTTTATCTATTCACGTTCAAGGTGGTGAGAGATATAAAAATTGTATTACAATAAAAGAAATGGATAAAATGAAAAAAACTGCTTTTTTGATTAATACATCGAGAGGGCCAATCGTAAATGAAGATGATTTAATTATTGCATTATCAACTAATGAAATTGCTGGAGCTGGTCTCGACGTTTATGAAAGCGAACCATTACCAGAAAATAATAAATTAAGATTTCTACCTAACGCATTATTAACTCCACATATTGGATATGTGACAGCAGAAAATTATCATATCTATTATAGTCAAATGATCGAGTCCTTAGAGGCATGTGTGAACGGAAAACCAATTCGTGTAATTGAATAAAATGGAATTACCTGTTGTAAATCATAAAGATTATTTTGCAAAAATAGGCGATGATCATAAATTTCCTATAAATAAATTCGGTGAACTTGCAAATTACTTAATTAAAAAAAAAATTGTTAACAAATTCCATGAGCCATATCCGTGCTCTGAAGAAACCCTAAAAAGAGCTCATTCTGAGAAATATATTAAAGATATAAAAAATAAGACCTTAGACAAAATCGGAATTAAGAAAATTGGATTTCCATTAGTTGATAGTGTTGTTCAAAGGTCTTTAGTAGCAACAGGTGGTACTGTATTAGCAACTAAGCTAGCAATCAATAATGGTGTAGCCTGTAATACTGCAGGAGGTAGTCATCACGCAAATTACGAAGGTGGTGCAGGATATTGTGTTTTTAATGATGTTGCAGTGGCATCTCAGTATCTTTTAGATAGAGGATTAGCAGGAAAAATTTTAATTGTTGATTTAGACGTTCACCAAGGGAATGGTAATTCAGACATATTTAGGAATAATAAAAACGTTTTTACTTTCAGCATGCATTCAAAATCAAATTATCCAGCAAAAAAATCGTTAAGTGACTGCGATGTAGAACTTGAAAATGACATGGAGGATAAAGAATATCTTAAAATTTTAAAATTTTATCTTAATCAATTGAATCAAGAAAATTTTGATTTTGTCTTTTATATCGCAGGAGTAGATATTCATTTTAATGATCGGTTAGGAAAATTAAAGATTTCAGATGAGGGCATCAAAAAAAGAGATGAAGTTGTTACAGAAAATTTTTTTTCAAAAGGAATTCCCCTTTGTGGAGTTTTAGGCGGTGGTTACAATAAAGATTCTAACAAACTTGTTGAATTACACTCATTATTACATCAATCATGTGCTAAACTATTATAAATAAATGAATAAAAAAAACTCAAACCTTACTGCAGAGCAAAAATTAATAATGTTTGAGGAAGGAACAGAGCCACCTGGCACCAGCGAATTAAACAACGAAAAAAGAGAAGGAAGCTATCATTGTGCAAATTGTGGTATTAAATTATTCACATCTGAAAATAAATACGAGAGTGGTTCTGGTTGGCCATCTTTTTTTCAATCATTACCAGAGGTTTTTGAAACAAAAACAGATTATTTATTAGGTTATGGGCGTACAGAATATCATTGCAAAAACTGTAATGCTCATCACGGTCATATCTTTGATGATGGTCCGAAACCAACTGGTAAAAGATATTGTAACAATGGAGTTTGCCTAGTTTTTAAACCTAAAGAATGATGGTTATTAAGTATATCGGTTTTTTAATTGGAATTATTTGGTCTTATTCAATTATAAAAACTCAATCTGTCTTTAGCAAAAAGACTGGGATAATTTTTAAAATTTTTATTACAAAAGTTTCTTGGTTTACTTTGATTGCAGCTATTTATTTTGGTTATAAGAATTTTTCTTTTAAATTAACAATAATTGGTGTTGTTATTGGAATTTTATTAGTGAATGTTGGGTTCTATTTATCAAAAAAATTAATTAATCAAAAGTTTAATGAAAAACAAATTACAATATTCAAAAGTTTTTTTGAATATACTTTAATTTTTTGGGTTATTTACTACGTTTTATTTTAGAAGATCTTGTAATTTATTTTCTCTTTCTAGTGCTCTTACTTCGTCATAACCACCAATATGTTGATCATCAAAAAATATTTGTGGTATTGTTCGTTTTCCATTAGCTTTTTGAATCATTTCGTCCATTGCGCCTTCAACTGTTGCAATGTTAATTTCATTATAAGGAGCTTTATTTCTTATTAATAATCTTTTTGCAGCATCGCAGTAGTTGCATTGAGGACCTGTGTATATTGTTATTTTTTTCATTACTTATTAATAATCACCTTTTTTTAATTTACTAGTGATTTGTTTTCTAGAATATTCAAATTTTTTTCTATGTTTAATACTCTTTTGATTTACTCTTTTTCTCCATAACCTGAAAGACGAGGGTTTTAGAGATCTCCTCATAATTTTAATTACGTCATTTTCTCGATAGCCAGTTTTTTTTTCTATTTCCTCAAAAGTGATCCTGTCAGCCCATGCTGCCCAAATGACCCAATCTGGATCCTCAATATTTGGCTCTGGATTTTTGACCCGGGTTATGGGTCTGTGACCTTTTTTTTTCATAAATCCTTTATATTTGAAAAAAATCTATAATGCATTTTTTTTGAGATCTGTTATATTTACCTAGATAGTCCTTCTTAGCCATCTTTAGCTCCCGGTTTTTAAGGACTATCTTTTTTTTTACATGCTTCCCTTAGATTTTATTCTTTTTTTACAAATCATAATTTTTCTCTTTATTACCCCCGGCACCCCAAGAGTGGTAATAGTCTCTTATTCGATGAATTACGGAGTTCAAAAATGTGTATGGACTGCTTTAGGAGATGTGACTGCTAATCTTACACAAGCTACCTTAGTGATATTTGTATTGGGGACTTTTTTCTCTGATAATCCAAATTTTTTGAATATCTTTAAATGGATTGGAGTAATATATCTTTTTTATTTAGCTTATGATGTTTATCAATCTAAACCAAAAGATGTTAACTCAAAAATTTTTTCATCAAAAAGTTTTTTTTCTTTTTTTAAGGATGGTTTCTTAGTTGCTGGCACAAGCCCTAAAGCTTGGTTATTTTTTCCTTTAATATTTCCTCAATTTATTGATTTTAATTCTAATTATGTTGTTCAGTTTTTTATTTTGATAACAACTTATATAGTTTTAGATTTTATTTCATTAATAGGATATGCTTTGTTGGCTCAAAAACTAATTATCTGGATTAAAGCTAATCCAAAAACAATTAATACAATCTCAGCGAGTGTTTTAGTTATTATCGCATTAATTATTATTGCAACACAACAGTATTAAGAATCAGGAGTTGCAACTTTTGACACTTGCAAAATTGTAATTTTCTTTATTTAATCAAGTATTAATTAATTAATAACAAAGGAAATAAAATGAAAATAAATAGAATAATCTTAAGTTTTATTTCTGCAATAGCGATTTTATTTTCAACTTCAGTAGTTTCATTTGCGAAAGTTGTTGGTGATAAGATTGTGCTAGGTGCCGCTATTTCATTAACTGGAAAATACTCATCAAATGGTGTTCATACACAAAATGGATATAATTTGGCTGTTGAAAGAATAAACAGCATGGGTGGCGTAAAAGTTGGTGGAAAAACTTACAAGTTTGACATCATTTATTATGATGATGAGTCAAACCCAAAGAGAGCTGCGCAACTTGCAGAAAGATTAATTTCACAAGATGGTGTTGAGTTTATGCTTGGACCATATAGTTCTGGTTTAACAAAAGCAATTGCGCCAGTAACTGAAAAATATGGTGTTCCAATGGTTGAAGCTAATGGTGCGTCTAGATCTTTATTTACCAAAGGCTATAAATATCTATTTGCAGTTTTAGCACCAGCAAACCTATATCTTGATGTAGCTATAGATTTAGCTGTTGAAAAGAATAATGGGAAACCTGTAAGAATTGCACAAGCATTTGAGCAAGATGCATTCTCACAAGACGTTAGATTAGGAATTTTAGATGCAGCGAAAAGAACTGGATCTGAGATCATAATTGACGATAAGCTTCCAAAAGAGCTTAACGATATGGCTGCAACATTAGTTAAAGTAAAACAAATGAAGCCAGATGTACTTGTAGTGTCAGGACACACAAAAGGGGCATTAACTGCAATCAGACAAATAGCTGAAATGAAAGTAGATGTTCCAATGTTGGCGATGACACACTGTGATGCTGCGAAATTATCAAAACAACATGGTAAAAATTCTCAGTATGCACTTTGTGCCTCTCAATGGCATAAATCATTAACTTACAAAGATAAATTCTTTGGAACAGGAATGAAGTATGCGGCAGATTTTGAAAAGAAATTCAAATATGATCCGCCATACCAGTCAGCTGAGTCATCTGCAGCTTTATTAGTATTTAAAGATGCATTTGAAAGAGCAAATTCTTTCGATAAAAAGAAAGTAAGAGATGCTCTTGCAGCAACTAACATGCAAACATTCTATGGAAATATTAAGTTCGCTGAGGGTGGTCAGAATGTTGACAAACCGATGGTACTTTTCCAAGTAATGTGTGACGACTCAGGAAAATGTGAAAATAAAGTTGTAGCACCTACAAAATGGGCTTCAGCAAAATTAATTCACCCAATTCCTAGCTGGTCAAATAGATAATTTAAAATCTAAAAATACCCCCTAAACTTTAGGGGGTATTTTTTTTTAAGAGGTAGTTTATGGATTTCATGGTTTTCCAATATCCAATGATCACTGTTCAAGCTTGCTTGGACGGAATTCTCCTAGGAGTATTGTTTGCTCTAATTGCTTACGGCATGGCTTTGCAATGGGGAGTTATGAACATCATAAATATAGCTCAAGGAGATTTAGTTATTCTTGGAGGATACATTGCTTACTTTATGTATCTATATGGTATCCATCCTGCATGGGGAGTGATCGTTTCACCTTTTATAATGTATTTTGTTGGAGTTGGAATTTATAAGTTAGTAATTAACAAAGTAGTCGATAGAGATTTATTTATCTCAATACTTGCAACTTTCGGAATTAGTATTCTTTTTATGCAATTAATGAACTTTGCATTTGGTGCTGATGTTGTTTTAGCTAACTCAGGATATGGGACAACTTTTTTATTTGATAGTAATGTGGTTTTACCAAACTCAAAAATATTTTCTGCAGTAGTAAGTATTGCTTTTGCAATTTGTTTAGTAATATATATGAAAAAGTCTAAACTTGGTCGAGCAATAAGAGCAACTGCTCAAAATGCAAGAGCAGCAAAGATCTTAGGTGTTGATACAGAAAAAGTTTACGCTGCAACATTTGGAATAAATGCTGCTTTGTGTGGGGTTGCAGGAGCATTAATATCTATAACTTTTACAATTCATCCATATATGGGATTACCATACACAATTAGATCATTTATGATTGTTATTGTTGCAGGTCTTGGAAATCTACCTGGTGTTGCAATGTCAGGTATGGGTCTTGGTGTATTTGAGGAGTTTGCTGATTATATATTAGGTACAGAATTTAGAATTGGCTCAGTATTTTTATTATTAGTTTTAATTCTTGTATATAGAAGGTTTAAGCTTTCTAGAAAGAGAGAGTATTTAAAGTGAAAAAAAATCTCATTTTATACGCATCAATATTAGTTTTTGGTCTTGCTGCACCATTTATATTTCCTGCTTTTAAAGTCCAATTGTCTATTCTTTGTGTACTAATTATTCTTGCTGTTACTTGGAATATTCAAGGTGGGGAGATGGGTTACAATTCATTTGGAAATATTCTTTTTTATGGACTTGGAATGTATTTATGTGCATCTGTGCAAGTTGGAATGTTTTTCCCATTAGCTGAGTGGACTGAAAGTGGTGGAGAAAAAACATTTGTTCACACCCCTGCACAATTTTTCCAAGGTATGGCCGCTGGATTAGTTGTAGCGGCGGTTGTTCCAACTATTGTTGCTGGTTTAATTGGATATTCAATTTTAGGATTAAGAGGGCATTATTTTGCAATATGTACTTTAGGATTAGGAGTTGCAGCTGGGGAAATTTCTGGAGGTATTGAAATTATAGGTGCTGGCCAAGGATTTACAACTCCACCTTTTCCAAATGTAGGAGGTTTAGAGGCAAGAGGAGAATTTTTTTATTTCTGTAGTTTTTTTGCTCTAGTGCTTGCATTCATTACGATAAGAGCAATTTATTCCACTCGATTTAAGCTAATTCTTAATGCAATTAGAGATAACGAAGACAAAGCAGAAGCTATGGGTATTGAGACCATGAAGTACAAAATAATTGGCTGGATGGTATCGGCGTTCTTCTGTGGATTAGCTGGTGGAATTATGGGAGGTCTTGTTGGATATATAGACTCAACTGATGTTGCTTTTGATGGCAGAGAGATGGGAGTATTTATGGTTCTAATGGCAATCTTGGGCGGAAAAGGAACTTTATGGGGACCCATTATTGGAGCTACAGTCTTTCATATTTTTAAAGAGGGTTTTTGGACATTCTTTTTAGGTTGGCAGTATGTTGCTCTTGGCGTTCTTATTGTTGTAATAGTGATTTATTTCCCAGAGGGAATTATGGGCTGGCTTAGAGAAAAATATCCAGAGAGATTTGGTGAAGTTGTGGATGAAGCAGACCGGAAAGCACAAGTAGAATTAAAATGAGTATTCTAGAGGTAAACAATGTAAGTAAATCATTTGGCGGAGTAAAAGCCAACGTAGATATTTCTATGTCTGTTGAGAAAGGAAAAATTGTGGGTCTAATTGGTCCAAATGGCTCTGGTAAAACTACTTTGTTTAATTCAATAGTTGGAACTTATCCTATAGATAATGGATCAATTAAATTTAATGGAAAAGAGGTTTCTGAACTTCCTGTTCCAGTAATAGCAAAATTAGGTCTGTTAAGAACTTTTCAGCAAACAAGAATTTATGGAAAACTAAATTGCGTTGAAAATATGCTAATTAGTCATAAAGGAAGTGACTCAAGTTTATTAAAGATATTTTCGAAAATACCTAAAGACCTTACAGAAAAAGCAGAAAACCTTTTGAGTTTTGTTGGGTTATTTCAAAAAAGAAAATTGAGAGCAGGAGATTTATCTTTTGGTCAGCAAAAATTATTAGAGCTTGCAATGGCCTTAATGAACGAGCCTGAAATGCTTTTATTGGATGAGCCAACGGCAGGTATAAACCCTACATTAATTAATGGAATTATAGATAGACTAATAAAAGTTAATCAAGATTTTGGTATCACTTTATTAGTAATTGAACACAATATGAGAGTAATTATGCAGTTGGCTGAAAATATTTTCTGTTTAGCACATGGTAAAATGTTGGCCAACGGAACACCTAATGAAATCAAAAATGATAAGCGTGTAATTGATGCTTATCTAGGAGCACAATAATGTCTAATCAATATGAAGTTTTGGGTAAAGCACCAGTCGCTGAAGACTTAAAAAAACTATCACCATCAAATGTACATCTTACAATTAAAAATATGAATGCAGGGTATGGAAAGATGGAAATCCTTCATAATTTTGATCTTTTTGTAAGTAAAGCGCAGTCATTGTGTTTAATAGGTCCAAACGGTGCAGGAAAATCTACAATACTTCATTCAATATATGGTTTTACAAATATTTTTTCTGGAAAAATTGAAATTGATGGAAAAGAGATTACAAATTTAAGTCCAGCTGAAAAACTAAAATCAGTTGGAATTGCATACATACTTCAAGATAATTCTGTTTTTCCAGATATGACAGTTGAAGAAAATTTATTAATGGGAGGATTTATAAAGGAAAAAACTGAAGAGTCTTATCAAGAAGCAGAGAGAATTTTTGAAAAGTATGAAAGATTGAGAAATAGACGAAATCAACCGGCTAAAGTCCTTTCTGGAGGAGAAAGAAGATTATTAGAAATTTCTAGAGCATTAGTAATGAAGCCCTCAGTATTATTAGTTGACGAACCATCAATTGGTTTAGAGCCAAGATATATAGATATGGTTTTTGAAATATTAAGAGATCTTCAAGAGAATGAAAAAAAAACTATTATACTAGTAGAGCAAAATGCTAAAAAAGGTCTTGAGTTTGCCGATATAGGGTATGTTTTAGTTTCTGGACAGACTGCTATAGCTGGAAAGGGAGATGATCTTCTAGGAAATCCTGATGTAGGTCGTTTATTCCTGGGCGGCTAGATGATAAAGAAAGAATTTTTTCTAAAAGGATACAAATCAATTCTTAAACCTGATAGTCCTGCGATAGCATTAGCATGTTGTTTTGTAGCAATAGGTGCGCTTCTAAAGAATGTCGGTTTTAATATTCAAGAGAGTGTTCTATCAACAGTATTGATTTATGCCCTGCCAGGATCATTAGTGATGGCAGAGTCTATTCTTGTAGGAGCATCATTACTTAGTATCTTTATTGCAGTCTGGTTTGTTAACGCAAGACTTTATCCTATGGCCGTGTCTTTATTTCCCTTGATGATGGATGAAAGTCAGCCAAAATGGAAATATTACTTATCATGTCATTTTATTGCTGTATCAGCTTGGTTGATTATGAAGAGTAATTATGAAACAGTTGAAAAAAAAGATAGGGTTGATTTTTGGATTGGAATTGGCTCTGCAACATTAAGTGTTTCAGTTCTAGCAACAGCACTCGGTTTTTATTTAGCAGACTATTTAAATAAAGATATGTTAATGGGTTTAGCAATTTTAAACCCAATTTATTTCACTTGTATGATGGTTGGAGCGATGAAAACATTACAAATCACTTTATCAGTCATATTAGGAGCTATCCTTGGTCCAGTTTTTTATTTTTATTCACCTGAATGGTCTATCTTACTTGGTGGTCTTGTTGCTGGCTCAATTTCATTTTTAATCGGAGAAAAAAATGTCAATTAGTGTTTTGCTTTCTATAATAGTTACATCCTTGGCTACATACTTATCTAGATTTTTAGGAGTATTATCTTCATTGAAAATAAAAGAGACCTCAAAAATTTTTAGATGGTTTAATTGCTTGGCATACGCAACATTAGCTGCTTTGATTGCTCGAACAATCATCTTTCCTGTAGGAGCTCTTTTAGATGCGAGTTATTTGAGTAGGCTTTTAGTAGTTTTACTTAGTCTTGGAGTTTTTTTTATGACAAAGAAAAATTTTGTCTATCCAACAGTTTTTTCAGCTATTTCAATAGGTGCAATCAACAACTTTTTTTAAGTCTTTAAAAATTACTTAGATTTATATAAATTAGTAAAAAAATTATGAATAATATTTCTGGATTTGACATATCACCTAACAAAATATCTCCTAGAATAATTGATATTAAGATCAAAAATGAAACTATTGAAAAATTAATTTTTCCATTTAAAAAATTTGATTTAACAGCTATTGAATATAAACCTTTCACCAGATTCACTATTGCTAAGAGTTTAGATGACTTAAGTGAAAATAAACTTAGTGTTTTGATGAATGATATTATAAGAGATAGGAATCTTGGATGCTTTATCATTGGTCCAGAAAACAAGAATGCAAATATTGATGATACTTTTTTAGTAAAACTATCAACAGCAATATCTCACTTAATTGGAATACCAAACCACGACTCTATGGCAGGAAAATATTATGCAAGATTTCATGTAAAACATGAGGATAAGAGTGACTCATATTTGAGAAAAGCTTATACAAACATGGACCTTCATACCGATGGAACTTATGTCAAAGAAATAACAGATTGGCTTTTAATGACTAAGATAGAGGAAAAAAATGTAGAAGGCGGAGAAACGGCAATGCTTCATTTGGATGATTGGGAATATTGTGATGAGCTTTTTAATGATCCAGTTGGAAAACAAAATTTTTTATGGGGCTCTCCTAAAAGTAAAAATGTTGATTATAAAGTAGAGCATCCAATATTTTCTGAGGACAAAGACGGAAAACCTCAAATATCTTACATCGACCAGTTTCCAGAACCAAAAAATATGTCTCAAGGTAATTTTTTACAAAAATTGTCAGATTGTTTAGAGGAAAGTGAGAATAAAGTGATAACTAAATTACCAGTTGGATCAGCAGTGGTTGCAAATAATTATTTTTGGCTACATGGCAGAAAACCTTTTAAAGAAAACAAAGATTTAAGCAGGGAACTATTGAGAATAAGGGGTTCATTTTTTAAAAATTAATCTATCATTACGAATTAACAAATTTTACAAAATTATGAAATTAGGTTTTATAGGAACAGGAAAAATAGCTTCATCAGTTATTATTGGAATTTGTAATTCAAAAATTAAGTTTAAAAAAATTATAGTTTCACCTAGGAATAGGAGAACATCAAGTTTACTTAGAAAAAAATTTAGAAAGGTAAGCATTGCTAAAAATAATCAAGAAGTAATCAATAATTCTAATTGGGTGTTTTTATCAATAACTCCTAATGTAGGAAAAAAAATTATTAAAGATTTAAGATTTAAAAAAAATCAAACAATAATAAGCTTTATCTCTACGATTACTCTGCCACAACTTAAAAAAATGATTAAAGTGAAATCTGAAATAATAAGAGCTATACCATTGCCACCAATATCTTTAAAAAAAGGACCAGTTCCAATTTGTCCTCCTAATAAAAAGGTTAAAAACTTTTTTGATAAAATTGGCTCCACTGTAGAAATTAAAAATGAAAAACTATCAATTAATTTTTGGTCAACATCAGGAATGATGGCCTCTTACTATGAAATGTTAAAAGTTATGAGTGAGTGGCTTGTTAAAAAAGGTGTTAAAAGAACAGATGCTCAAAAATATATCACTACATTATTTTTAGCTTTATCAGAAGATGCGGTAATGAATTCAAAAAAAGAATTAAAATATTTAGTAAAAGAGTCTCAAACACCAAAAGGTTTGAATGAACAAGGTTTAAAGGAAATGAGTAAAAAAGGAGCTTATAGATCTGTAATAACAGCTTTAAATAGCATCCATAAAAGACTAAATAAATAATTGATGTCTGAAAATATCTTAGAAATTAATAATTTATCAAAATATTTTGGGGGTCTTGCCGCAGTATCAGAATGTTCACTCAAAGTTAAAAAAGGAACTATCACTGGCATCATTGGCCCAAATGGTTCAGGCAAAACTACTTTGTTTAATTTAATTGCAGGAAATTTAAAATCTTCTTCTGGTAGTGTTTTATTTAATAATGAAAATATTACTGATGTCCCATCTTATGAGTTATTTTCAAAAGGATTACTCAGAACATTTCAAATAGCACATGAGTTTACTAATTTATCAGTTTTAGAAAATTTGATGATGGTTCCAGGTAATCAGTCTGGAGAGAAACTAATAAACGCATTGTTAAAACCCTCATTAGTTGCAAAAGAGGAAAGTCAAATTAAAGAAAAAGCAATGGAAGTTGTAGATTTTCTTAATCTAAGTCACTTAAAAAATGAATTAGCTGGGAATTTATCTGGAGGACAAAAAAAACTTTTAGAGCTCGGTCGAACGATGATGGTCGATGCAAAGCTTGTTTTGTTAGATGAGGTTGGAGCAGGTGTAAATAGAACTTTACTAAAAGATTTAGGAACAGCTATAGAAAAACTTAACAAAGAAAAAGGATATACCTTTTGTATGATTGAGCATGATATGGATTTTATAGGAAGATTATGTGATCCAGTAATTGTTATGGCAGAAGGCTCAGTTCTTTTCGAAGGAACAGTCGAGGATGCAAAAAAAGATGAAAAAGTTATTGAGAGTTATTTAGGCAGAGGTTCAAAATTGAAGGATAATTAAATGGCATTTTTTGAAGGAAACAAAATGACTGGCGGATATGGGAATGGCCCAGACATAATTAACTCATGTTCTGTTAATGTTGAAAGAGGAGAAATAGTATCAATCCTTGGACCAAACGGAGCAGGAAAATCTACAGCTATGAGAGCAATGTTGGGTTTGTTAAATTTGAAATCAGGATCTGTAATCATTAACGGAAAAGATATTTCTAATCTTTCACCCCAGGATCGAGTGAAAGAAGGCATTTCTTTTGTACCCCAAACTAAAAATGTTTTTGCAGGAATGACAGTTGAAGAAAATTTAGAAATGGGAGCTTTTTTAATTAATAGTGATTACAAGTCAGTAATAGATGAAATTTATGATCTATTTCCAATCCTAAGAGAAAAAAAAAATCAGTTAGTTGGAGAATTATCAGGAGGACAAAGACAACAGGTTGCTCTTGGTAGAGCCTTAATGATTAAACCGTCAGTCCTTATGTTGGATGAACCAACCGCAGGTGTTTCACCAATAGTAATGGATGAACTATTTGATCATATAATCAAGGTAAAAAGAACTAATGTTGCGATTTTAATGGTTGAACAAAATGCCAAGCAGGCATTGAATATTTCTGATAGAGGCTATGTGTTGGTAACAGGTGAGAATCGATACTCTGGAACTGGAAAAGAATTACTAGAGGATCCAAGAGTAAGAAGCTCTTTTTTAGGTGGTTAATATGGATTTCGTTAACGCAATTATACTTTTATTAAATTACATTTTTGTTCCTGCTTTAGCATATGGATCTCAATTAGCTCTCGGTGCAATTTTTGTGACGTTGATTTATGGAATTTTACGATTTGCTAATTTTGCAACAGGAGACATGATGTCCTTTGGTACTATGTTCACTATTTTATTTACTTGGTATTTTCAGTCTGTTGGAATTGGTCTTGGGTTTTTACCAACAGCTCTTATAGCAATTCCTTTTGCAATAATTTTTATGATTAGTTATATGCTCTTAATCGATAAATTTGTTTTCAAATATTACAGAGTTAGCAAAAGTCCTCCAGTTCAATTAGCAATGGTAAGTATTGGAGTTATGTTTGTTACACAAGCAGTAGTCCGTATTATTATTGGTCCCTCTGATAGAAGATTTTTCGATGGGGAAAAATTTTTAATTAAGGCAGGTGAATTTAAAGAAATGACAGGATTAAACGAGGGTCTAGCAATTAAGTCCACTCAAGTTATTACTATTATTGTGACACTAGTCTTAGTTTCAACCCTTTTTTGGTTTCTAAACAAAACAAAGACTGGAAAAAGTATGAGAGCATATTCTGATAATGAAGATTTAGCTTTATTATCAGGCATTGATCCAAAAAAAATAGTTATGATAACTTGGATCATAGCCGGCATTCTAGCGACGATTGGTGGAGCTTTATATGGTTTAGACAAAAGTTTTAAACCATTCACATATTTTAACAATATGCTTCCAATATTTGCAGCTGCAATAGTAGGTGGAATTGGAAATCCATTTGGAGCGTTTTTGGGAGGATATGTAATCGCATTTTCTGAAATATTATTAACTTATGCTTACAGAAAATTCTTTATGTACGTTTTACCTGAAAGTATGGAACCGGGTGGTTTAGTTCAGCTACTCTCAACCGATTATAAGTTTGCGGTATCTTTTTCAATATTAGTTATTGTATTGCTTTACCGACCTTCTGGAATATTTAAAGGAAAGATACTGTGAGAAAGAATTTAAATGTAATTGCTGCATATAGTATAATGATGGGATTGATTGTTCTTGTAGGAATATTTCAATCTTGGAATATTGCTTTATCGATATTTAATCTTTGTTTAATTTCAGCTGTCATGACTATGGGAGCAAATATTCAATGGGGCTATGCTGGCCTTATTAATTTTGGAATAATGGGCTATACGGCTTTAGGTGGTTTAGCGGCAGTTTTAATTTCAGTTAATCCAGTTCAAGAAGCTTGGAGTGCAGGTGGTTCAAATATTTTATTCAGCCTATTTCTTATAATAGTAATGGTATTAGCTGTTAGATACGTTTTAAAGAAATATGAAAAATCGAAAAAAAGAACTTATATTATTGCTACAATTATTATTTTAGGAATTATCATAATACGATTTGTATCTGAGCCAGGTATCGAGGCAATTGAAGAGATAGAGCCAGCAAAAACTGGTTTTTTAGGAGGACTTGGTCTTCCAATTATTTTTTCTTGGATAGTTGGAGCTTTGTTTGCAGGTGGATTGGCATTTGTTATAGGTAAAGTTGCCTTAGGATTAAGAGCAGATTATCTTGCAATAGCAACTTTATTAATTTCTGAAATTGTAATCGCAATTATCAAACATGAAGATTGGCTGACTAGGGGGGTTAAAAATGTAATTGGATTAAAACGTCCAGCACCTTATGAAGTAAATTTACAACAAACAGATTGGTTTATAAATCTTGTTGAAAAATTTAACTCTAGTAAATTAAATTTAATAACAGATTTTTCTGAGAGACAAGCCGCCCTTAATCAATTCGTAATTGAGGGATCTTCAATTTTTGTAAAACTTTGTTATTCAGGATTATTTTTAGTAGTTGTAATCATTCTTTTAATTTTAACTCAAAAGGCTCTTTATTCTCCTTGGGGAAGAATGATGAGAGCAATTAGAGATAATGAAGAAGCAGCCAATGCAATGGGAAAAAATGTTGTTAAGCAGCATTTATTAATTTTTGTTTTAGGATCAGCAATAGTAGGAATAGCAGGAGCAATGTTAGTAACTCAAGATGGATTATTTACACCAGGAAGTTATAGACCAATGAGATATACTTTTTTGATATGGGTAATGGTTATTGTTGGTGGAAGTGGAAACAATTTTGGTGCTATTCTTGGAGGTTTTGTAGTTTGGTTTCTATGGATTGAGTCAGCACCAATTGGACTATATTTAGTTAATTTAACAACAGCAGGTTTAGATGATACTCATTTCTTGAAAGTTCATTTAATTGAAAGTGTTCCTTATTTTAGATTTTTAATGATGGGCGCAGGTCTATTGTTAATTATGAGATACAGACCAAAAGGTATACTTCCTGAAAAAATAGAAATAAAATAAGGATATGAAATATATTATTACAGGTGCTGCAATAGCTTGGGCATTATATATGGCTGATAAATATTTATTCTTTTAAAAAAAAACCCCCAACAAATTAATGTTGGGGGTTTAAATTTTAAGATAAATTATCTTTGTTTTTTAGTTTTGAATTTTCCGCCTTTAACTTCTTGTTCTAAGAAAGAACCTTCAGCTTCACCGACGCTAGTAAAAGTAACTCCAGTTGCACCTTCGTAGTCAACTTTTTTACCTTTAGCTAATAAATCTAAACCTTTTTTAAGTTCACCTGGGTAAATCTTTGTTCCAGGAGCGTTAGCAACATCCATTACATTTTTTGCAATAGAAGCTCTATCAGCTGATCCACCTGCTTGCATTGCTAAAACAATTAAAGCAGCCGCATCATACGACTCTCCAGTATAAGGACCAGAACTATCTATTCCAGCACTACTTGCTACTTTGGAAAATACACCAGCTCCTTTTCCAGTTGATCCAGGCATTGAACCAAAAGATTTTCTCAAATCTTTTCCAAATGCATCAACCAATGATTGACCAATCATACCATCAGATAAAATAAATTTATCAAATGCTCCTGAATCAAGAGATGCTTGTATGATACCTTTACCACCTTGGTCTAAATAACCTATTACCGCAACAGCATCACCACCTGCAGAAGCAAGAGTAGCTACTTCAGAAGAGTAGTCAGCTTTACCATCTTCATGAGCTGTAACAGTTGTTACTTTAATACCGTGAGCTTCAACTGCTGCTTTATAAACATCAGCTAAGCCTTTACCGTAGTCATTATTAGTATAAGTGATTGCAACACTTTTTACTTTTCTGTCTTTTGTAATATCCGCTAAGATTTGACCACCTCTAGCATCAGATGGAGCAGTTCTAAAAAAATAACCTTTGTCATCTAATGTAGTAAGTCCTGGAGAAGTTGCAGAAGGCGAGATCATTACAACACCATTCGGTACAGCAACATTTGATGCAATTGCACCAGTTACTCCTGAGCAATCAGCTCCCATTATAGCGGCAACTCCCTGTGAAATAACACCTTCAGCTGCTGCTGTTGCTGCTGCTGAGTCTACACAAGTAGAGTCTGCTCTTACGACTGTAATTTTTTCACCATTTAATAACGACCCAGAATCTGAAGCTTCTTTAAAAGCAAGCTCAGCAGACGCCGCCATAGCTGGTGTAAGGGATTCAATAGGGCCAGTAAAACCTAAAATAATTCCCATTTTAACTTCTGCAAAAACATTTGTTGTAAATGTAGAAACAAATATAAATGCAGCAATAAATAGTTTTTTCATCTTATTCCTTTATTTGTTAACAATTTATAAAAGACCAAATTAAATCTAATTTATTAAAAGTTTCAACAAGCAAATTATCTTATTTTATGGAGTAAAATTACAGAACTGATAACAATTATTGACCCTATTGCAAATAAGACAGATGGAATTTCTCCAAAAATCAAAAAACTTAAAGAAATACCAAAAATAGGAAACAATGAGTAAAAAGGAAATATCTTACCAACAGTATAAAATTTATATAGATAAAACATAAGTAGATGTGCACACAAAGACACAATTATCGCTTGATAAAAAATCAATGACCATGAATTAAAACTTATATTCTTAAAATTATTAATGGTGTCTCCTTCTAAGAAAAAAGAGATCATAATTAAAACTACAAAACCAAAAATTCCTGTACTCAAATTTATAAGACTTACGTCCAATTCTTTTAAATATCGAGAGTAAACTTGAGCAAGACCAAAAAATAGCGCCATTAGACTTGCAAAGAATAAGCCTAATAAATTTTTGGTTAAATCAGGATCGAAAAAAATAATAAATATACCCATAAAAGACGTAAAAATTAAAATCCATTTTTTTTTACTTATATTTTCTTTAAGAATCAAAGCACTTGCCATTATCCCAAATGGAATTGCCAATTGAGATCCCATAATAATAGGTGAAATTATTGAGGAGTGGTATAGTGAAAGATTCATAAAGACATAAACCATTACACCCATTGATAAAGAAAAAAAAATGAGCGATTTAAAATATTTTTTATTTGGTAATTGAAAATTCCAAAAAGGAATTAAAATTAAAAAAACTAGTCCCATACGAAGAGATGCCATTAATATAGGTGGCACCGAGTTATTTAAAGCCAATTTAGCTACAGGAAATGCACTGCCATGCGCTATCATAATAAATAATAGAATGAATAAATGTTTTATTGGCAATTTAATATTCTTTAAAAATATTTTTTAAATTCTTGATTAATTGATAAAATATCTAAATCTACAAGTCCACCAATTACAAGCTGTAAAGCAACAATAAGAATAAAACCTAGACCCACATAAGCTATCCATAAATGTTTTTGAATATAATTTGCAAGATATGTTGCCAATGCTCCTGTGAGAACCACCGAAAGTACTAATCCAAAAATCATAAAGCTAAAATTTCCTTTTGCTGCTCCTACAACACCTATTACGTTGTCAAAGCTAATTGTTATATCTGCAAATAGCACTTTATAAACACTTTGTATGTATGAAGGTTCTTTTGATTTTTTTGTTGGTGATTTTACTTTTTTTATTTCAAATAAATCTTTACGTAAGTCATTTACAATCCAAATTAATAATAGTCCACCGAGTATCTTTATAAAGTAAAATTTAAAGAGATAAGTTGCAAATAAAGCAAAAATAATTTTAAAGACTAATGCTCCAGCAACACCCCATAAAATTATTTGTCTCCTATTTTTTGGAACAAAATTAGCTGCA
>CACPCD010000011.1 GCA_902632315.1 uncultured Pelagibacteraceae bacterium | reverse complement strand
ACCTAACTTTTTGTTGTTTAAAATTTCAGAAGAAAATTTAAAGACATAATAAAATGAAATTAAAACAAAAATCTGACTTAATAGGTAATATGACCAATCTTGAGGACCAAAAATTTGAAAAAAAACTTCTGGAAAAAAAGCACTTCCGGGTGGATGCTTATTAAATCCCCAATCAAGATTGCTGCCCCATGCTAGCGCTTCTATTACATCTAGTGGTAGATTTTTGTTTGTCAAAGATGGTACTGCTGTCCAAATTATTAGATGGATAATCGCAAAAATAAAAAATATATTATTTATATTTTTATTCAAAACATTCATTGGTAATTAATTACAGTAATTAAGCTTGCTTGACACGTATAATTTGCTGAATATACTCCCTCGAATTAAAATTAACAATATGCCTAAAACTAGCAAAGTTAAAAAAAAGGTTGCTAAAGTTAAATCAAAGACCGTTAGTAAACCAAAAGTAAAAATAATAAGCAAACCTATAAAAAAAACAGTTCCAAAGCTTAAAGAATTACCTAAGGGACCTATTAAAATTTCCAAATCTTACGAACCTAAAGAGACTGAAAAATATATGTGTGAAAAACATAAAGTATTTTTTAGGATGAAATTACAGGATTGGAAAAAAGAACTTGTTAAAGCTAATAATGAAGCACTTTACAATGGTAGTATGGATGATAACAGCATCTCTGCAGATATTGTTGATCAAGCAAGTTCATACACAGATAAAAATGTTGAAATGAAAGCTATTAATAGGCAAATAAAATTAATTTCAGAAATTGATAAAGCCTTATTAAGAATTAAAGATGACACTTTTGGTTTTTGTTTAGATACAGCAGAACCAATTGGACTTAAAAGATTAATGGCTAGACCAGTAGCTAAGTATACAATTGCTGCTCAGGAAAAACACGAGAAAGATGAAAAAGTCCATGCGGATGACTAAAAGAATGAAAAAAAGAAAAAAAGAAAAAAAAGTTCATAATCCAGTTACTTATAAGTTCACGAAGAAATACATATACTTTTATTATGCTTTTTTTTGGGCTCTTTTATTAATATTTGTATTAACTAGATGAATACAAAAATCATATTGATCGTTATCATCATTTTGGCTATAGAGTTGTCAGGTCATGGTATAGTTGTATCCTTAATGAGATTAATTAACTCAATGGGATGATTAAGGTTTTGGTGGAATTTCACCTTTATCCATAAACGAAAAACCTTTGATAACTGCTTCACGATTTGAAATTTCACAATACCATCTTGAAAGATTTTTAAATTTAGCTAAACCAATATCGTGCCACTCATGACGGGCTATCCAGGGAAAAGTAGCTATGTCAGCAATAGTATAGTGCTCACCTGATAAAAATTTTGAAACAGATAATCTTTCATCGAGCTCATTGTAAATTCTTTTTGAGATTCTAAAGTATCTATCTTCCCCAAATTTACTTTTACCAGAATTATAGTGATGAAACTGGTGATGCTGACCTAGCATTGGTCCAATATAACCCATTTGTGCCATTAACCATTGATTTATTTGTAGCCTATCTTCTTGGTTGTAAAACTTTTTACTTTGTTCAGCTAGATAAATTAAAATTGCGCCAGACTCAAAGACTGTTTGGTTATTTTTGTGATCAATGATTACTGGTATCTTGCTTAGAGGACTTATTTTTTTAAACCCCTCATCAAATTGTTCTCCATTATTAATATCAACTTTGGTCACTTTATAATCGTAACCAATTTCCTCTAGCATTATACTAATTTTTTTTCCGTTAGGTGTATTTGCAGAAAATAATTCAATCACCTTTAACACCAAGACGATCTTTGATAGTTTTGGATGAAGTAGTAAATTCAAATCTGTATTTTTCATTTGGTCTTGCTAATTTAAAACAAGCTCTAGCTGCTAAAGCTCCCTCATGAAAACCTGACAGTATAAGTTTTAGCTTTCCAGGATAATTACAGATATCCCCTACTGCATAGATACCTTTTTGATTTGTTTCAAACTTTTCTGTATCTACCTCAATGGTTTTTTTATCAATATTTAAACCCCAGTTTGCTATTGGGCCTAGTTGCATTATCAAACCAAAAAAACCTAACGCGTAGTCTGTTTTGATATTCTTAATTTCATTATCTTCATTTTTTATATCTATACTTTCTAATTGAGCCTCACCTTTAATCGAGGTCATCTGATATTTTGTAAATAGATTTATTTTTCCTTCTTTTGTAAGCTCATGGACTTTATCTACAGTTGCTTGGGCACCCCTAAAATCTTCTCTTCTATGAATTAAATTTACCTTGGAATTTTTTGACAATTCAACTGCCCAATCTAATGCACTGTCACCACCACCAAATATTGCAACTGTTTTTCCTTCAAAAATTTTTTTGTCTTTTACTGAATAAAATATTGATTTATTTTCAAATTTTTCACACTCTTTTACAGGAAATTTTCTTGGTTCAAAAGAACCGACTCCACCTGCTATAATCACATTAGGTGTTAAAAATATTGTTCCATTGTTAGTTTTTACAACCCAATTTTCATTTTCTTTTTTAACTTCATCGACTCTTTCACTTAAATGAAATTTAATATCAAAAGGCTTTAACTGATTAATCAAATTATTTGTAAGTTCTTCTCCTGTGCACTCAGGTACTGCAGGGATATCATAAATTGGTTTATCTGGATAAAGTTCTATACATTGACCACCAATCTTATCCAGATTATCTACTATCTCACAAGTTAAACCAATTAGTTTTAGTTGGTGAGCAGTAAATAAACCTGTGGGTCCCGCTCCAATAATTAGTGCATCAATTTTATTCATCTTATCCTTGTTTTGATGGAATGTTAACAGTAAGACCATCAAGTTCATCTGAAACTATTATTTGGCAACTCAGCCTGCTATTTTTTTTTGGTTCAAAGGCCATATCTAACATATCTTCTTCTCCATCTTCTTTAGCTGGAATCTTATCAAACCACTCGTCTTTTACATACACGTGACATGTCGCACAAGCCATGCCGCCTCCACAATCCGCATCTATACCTGGGATATCATTTTGCACTGCACCCTCCATAACACTCAATCCATTCTGAACATCTATCGTATGATTTTTATTGTCATGTGTGATGTAAGTTATTTTTGTCATGATTATTATATAGTTATGCAAAAAAATAGGGCAAGTATGTGAAAACATACTCGCCCTAAAATTATTTAATTACTTAGTAATTATCTGCTTCTCGCACCAGCTCCAGAACTCATTGCAGCTGCCCAGATTACTAGACCAAATGCAATTTTGTTGATGAAGTCAGCTAAGTTGTAAACAACGTTTAGTGAGTTAGCATCTACACCACCTGTTAGGTAACCAAATACATAACCTAATGGATAAATAGCCCAACCTACAGTTACAATCATTCTCATTGCACCGAACGCAGTTACTAGAGCTTTGTTACCGCTTTTAGCAGCAGCTCTTCCAGCTTCACCTGAGAATATTTCATAAAGAATGTATACCCAACCTGCCATACCGATTACAAAACCAAGTGTAGCGTTGATGTATCCTGCTTCTCCTAAGTATCCTCCGATTAACATTACTAATGAACCGATTAACAATCTCCAGAACATTCCAGAATTTGCTTTTCTTACAGCTACTAGGATTAAGTAGAATTCTACCATCTGTAATGGAACTGTAATTAACCAGTCAATATATCTGTATACTGTTGGTGAGTCACCTGTAGCAACCCATACTTCTCTCATGTACATATAGTGAATGAAAGCAATACCAGTTACAAGACCTGCAACAGTTACCGATGTTTTCCACGCAGGGTTAACAGTACCTCTCTCCATGAAGAAGAAAGCTGTAGCCGCTAACATACCCATTGAAATTATCCAAAAAGATATTCCAACGAAGTCGTCCTGTGCCAACATCGTAGCGTCTGCTGCATGCGCAATTCCTGTTAAACCTGTTAAGGCAACAGCTGCAAGAGCAAACAGTTTAAGTTTTTTCATAAAAAACTCCCTCTTTAGTTAGTTTTTACTTTAGTTTATATAAACTAGGCCTAGCTCTTACTAAGCCAAAGTTGTGCGTTAAATACCAAATAAAAACACTTAATAGAAGGCTTAAATGACATTAATTTACATTGATTTTCCTTACTTTTTAAAATTAAATGCAATTTGTGATTTAAAAACCACAATAAAACTAACTATCGAATCAAAAAACAATGTCTGAAAAATTTAACAAAATTTACGAACATTCTGTAAAAAACCCTGAAAAATTTTGGCAAGAGGCTGCTGATGATATCTTTTGGTTTAAAAAACCAACAAAAATTTTAAATAAATCCAATCCTCCTTTTTATAAATGGTACGAAAATGGTGTTACAAATACATGTTACAACGCCTTAGATTTTCATATTGATCAGGGTAAAGGAAGTCAAACTGCTTTAATTTATGATAGTCCAATTACGGGAAACAAAAATAAATTTACCTATGAAGAATTAAGATCAAAAGTATCTAAGTTTGCAGGTGCACTGAAAGATCAAGGTGTCAATAAAGGGGATCGAGTTATAATTTACATGCCAATGATCCCTGAAGCGGTTATTGCAATGCTTGCTTGTGCTAGAATTGGCGCAATACACTCAGTTGTGTTCGGTGGATTCGCCTCAAATGAACTTGCAAGCAGAATTGATGACAGTAAGGCCAAAATTTTAGTCACTGCATCGTGTGGTTTTGAACCAGGACGAACTGTTGAATACAAACCTTTAGTAGACGAAGCTGTCAAACAAGCTCAACATAAAATTAGTAAGATGATCTTATTTCAAAGAAATGGTCACGAAGTTAAATTAAATGCTCCTATGGAGATAAGTTGGGATGAAGCGCATGCTAATGCCAAAGATACCAATTGTGTTGAGATGAATTCAAATGAATTTGCTTACATACTTTATACCTCTGGTACTACAGGTACACCAAAAGGTATTGTCAGAGACATTGGTGGACACATCGTTGCTTTAAAATGGACAATGAAAAATATTTACAATATTGATGAAGATGATGTTTGGTGGTCAGCAAGTGATATTGGTTGGATAGTTGGTCATTCCTATATTGTTTATGCTCCATTATTTAAAGGATGCACAACTGTATTGTTTGAAGGTAAACCTGTAGGTACACCTGATGCAGGAGCATTCTGGAAAATTATTTCTGACTATAAAGTTAAATCTCTATTCACTGCTCCAACAGCTTTTCGAGCTATTAAAAAAGAGGATCCTGAAGGAAAATTCTTTTCCAAATATGATTTAAGTAAATTTGAAAGTCTATTTCTTGCAGGAGAGCGTGCTGATCCAGATACAATAAAATGGGCTGAAAATTTATTGAAAGTTCCAGTAATTGATCATTGGTGGCAAACTGAAACGAGTTGGGCGATTAGTTCAAACTGTACAGGTATTGAAATGATGAAAACAAAATATGGCTCAGCTTGTAAAGCTGTACCTGGTTATGATGTTAAAATTATAAAATCAGACCAAACTCTAGCTAAACCAAATGAGATGGGTGATATAGTTGTTAAATTACCTTTACCTCCAGGAACTTTTCCAACTCTTTGGAATGCAGATCAAAGATATAAAGAAAATTACATGTCAAATTATGAAGGTTATTATCAAACATATGATGCAGGACATATTGATGAAGATGGTTACATTTGGATTATGTCTAGAACCGACGATATTATTAATGTTGCTGGCCACAGATTGTCAACGGGTGCGATAGAGGAAGTTTTGTCAGAACATCAATCAGTTGCAGAATGTGCAGTGCTTGGAATAGCTGACAAATTAAAAGGTCAATTACCTATTGGATTAATTGTTTTAAAAGCAGGTGTAGACAAAGATAACAAAACAATTTCAAAAGAATGTATTCAAATGGTTAGAGATAAAATAGGTCCAGTAGCTGCTTTTAAAGTTGCTATTGTTATTAAAAGACTTCCAAAAACAAGATCAGGTAAAATTTTAAGAGGAACAATAAGAAAAATTGCAGACAATGTTGAATATAAAATGCCACCTACTATTGACGATCCAGCTATTTTAGACGAGATCAAGGAAGATTTAATTCAAAACAATATCTTAAAAAGTGCTTAAAACATATTTATTTCTGATTGGTGCAATTTTTTGTGAAGTGGCTGGAACAATGTTACTGCCTATTTCTCAAAATTTTACCAAGTTAATTCCGACAATTTTTCTAGCAATTTTTTATATTAGTGCATTTTATTTGCTTACTTTTGTTGTGAATAAACTTCCGATAGCAATCGTTTATGCAACATGGAGTGGTCTTGGAATATTTACAATAGCAATACTTGGATATGTTTTTTTCAAACAAACTTTAGCCTGGCAAGCAGTTCTTGGTTTATTTCTAATTGTAATTGGGGTAGTTCTAGTTAATAGTTTTACGATTAAACTTAATTAAACTTTAATGGGGTTCCTTCAGGATCGCCTAAAATTTTACCATCTTTCATTTTTGTTTTACCAGCGATAATAGTGGCAACAGGAGTGCCTTTAAATACAACATCATTAAAAGGAGACCATCCACATTTACTTTCAATATTTTCATTTTTAATCACAATCTTTTTATTCATATCGACAATAGTGAAATCAGCATCATAACCCTCTTTAATAAATCCTTTGTTCTTAATACCGAAAATTTTAATTGGATTTTCGCATACCAAGTTTATCAATTGATTAAGTGATAACTTGCCATCATTAACGTGGTTTAACATCACTGGCATTAAAGTTTGAACCCCTGGCATTCCTGAAGGTGAATTAGGATACTCTTTATCTTTATTAACTTTTAGATGTGGGGCATGATCTGATCCGATCGTATCGTTAATGTTGTGTTTAACGGCATACCATAATCGATCATAGTGAGATTTGTCTCTTATCGGAGGATTCATTTGAGCATAACTTCCAAGCTTGTCATAACAATCAGGTGCATAGATAGTTAAATGTTGTGGTGTAATTTCAAAAGTAATATTGCCTTTGTGTTGAGATAAAAAGTCTATTTCTTGTTTTGTTGTTATATGAAGAATATGTGCTTTTTTATTATACTTTTTTGCAATTCTAACAATTCTTCTAGTAGAGGAAATAGCACACTCCTCACTTCTCCAAACTGGATGTGAATGCACATCTCCATTTTTGATTAATTTTTTATTCTTATTTAAAATTTCTTCATCCTCTGAATGGACGGCAACTATTTTAGAGCAATTTTTAAATACTTTGTCTATGTCTTCTTCTAGAGCTACTAAAAGATTACCTGTTGATGAACCCACAAATAATTTGATACCACAACATCCTTCTAAATCTTTTAATTCAGCTAATTGGTTAACGTTTTCTGCAGTTGCACCAAAATAAAAAGCGTAATTGCAATACATTCTATCTTTTGCAAGGTCTAATTTTCTTTGAAATTCTTTTATATTCGATGTAGGTGGATTTGTGTTTGGCATCTCAAATACTGCTGTGATACCTCCAGCAACCGCTGCCCTACTTCCAGAATGAAGATCTTCAGTGTCTGTTGAGCCAGGCTCTCTAAAATGAGTTTGAGTATCTATGCATCCTGGCAGAACGATCTGATTCTTTGCATCATAAACTTCTTTTGCTCCTTCTGATATTTCACCAATTTTAAATATCTTACCATCTTTAATAGCAATATCTTTGTTTTCTAAATTTCCATTTATATAACATTGCCCATTTTTGATTATTAGATCTAACATTTTTGAGAAAAGGTATTATATTAAAATTAGATATCAATCAAATATGAATAATAATGTTTATATATTAGATGACAGAGCCATATTGTATATCAATGGTGATGATTCCAAGAATTTTCTGCAAAATCTGATTAGTAATGATATCAATAAAGTTTCAGACAATTCCAGTTGTTTTGCATCTTTGTTTACTCCGCAGGGTAAGTTTTTATATGAATTGATAATTGTAAAACATAAACTAGGTTTTTTTATTGATTGTGAAAAATCTCAATCTGAGGAGATATTTAAACAACTAAATCTATACAAATTAAGATCAAAAGTAGAAATTCTCAACTTAAGTAATGAATTTGTTGTTGCTAGTTTTGGACTTGAAAAATACTTAAATATTGAAGGTGCAAAAGATATTCCGGGCTTTACCTTAAGATATAGAGAAGATCCAATTATTCTAGATCCTAGAAACAAAAACTTAGGAGCTAGAATGATAATTAATTTGGAAAAACTTTATTTATCACTCAAAAAACTTGGCCTGAAAAATGATAAAATTGATAATTATTATGCACAGAGTCATAAACTTGGAATAGTACCGAAAGATTTAAATAAACTAAAAGATAAATTGTTTGGTATTGAATGTAATTACGAGGAGCTTAATGGAATTGACTTTAAAAAGGGATGCTATGTTGGTCAAGAAAACACTGCAAGAATAAAATTAAAAAATAAACTTTCAAAAAGATTACTCCCAATTGAATTAGTTGATGGAAATTTATCTGAAGGTGAAAAGATTTATAATAATGATGTGGAAATTGGCAGAGTTTTAATAGATAAAGAATATCCTTTTGCAATCATAAAGTTTAACGATAAAAACTTTGAAAAAGACAAAATTTACGAAACAAACAACGGGAAATTAAAAATTTTTATCCCTCATTGGCTCAAATTATGAATTTTGGTGCGGCCAGAGAGACTCGAACTCTCATGGACTAGGTCCACACGGCCCTCAACCGTGCCTGTCTACCAATTTCAGCATGGCCGCAATATAATATGACCCACATTAAATCAATGACAAGAAGGTTTCAAATTGATAAATTTAATTATGGAATTTAGTCAAGAAGTCAGAAAAGCGACAGACCCTATCTATAAAAAAATATCAAAGGTGATGCCCGAGATTGAGTGGTCAGTTCACGCGCCTTACATTCATAAAATTAACAAATTAAAAAAAGAAAAGAATGCCGTAATTCTTGCCCATAATTATCAAACACCTGAGATTTATCATGGCATTGCCGATTTTTCGGCTGATTCATTAGCTCTAGCTATAGAGGCAGCAAAAACTTCTGCAGATATAATTGTAATGGCAGGAGTTCATTTTATGGCAGAGACAGCTAAATTGATGAGTCCAAATAAAAAAGTTTTATTGCCAGACATGAAAGCTGGTTGTTCTTTATCATCTTCTGTAACAGGTAAAGATGTTAGATTGCTTAAGGAAAAATATCCAGGAGTACCAGTAGTGTCATATGTAAATACCTCAGCTGATGTAAAAGCTGAGACAGATGTCTGCTGCACTTCTGCAAATGCTGTAAAAATAGTAAAATCTTTAGGGGTAAAGAAAGTAATCTTCTTGCCTGATGATTATCTAGCAAAATATGTTGCCTCACAAACAGATGTTGAAATAATATCTTGGAAAGGAATTTGTATTGTTCATGATCAGTTTAATGAAAAAGAAATTATAAATATTAGAAAAAATAATCCTGGAATTAAAATTATTGCACATCCAGAATGTCCACCAGACGTAATTAAAGCAAGCGATTTTGCAGGCTCAACTTCAGGAATGATAAATTATGTCAGAGATAAACAGCCAAAGAAGGTAATGATGGTCACGGAGTGTTCGATGAGTGATAATATTCAAGTCGAAAATCCAAATGTAGAATTTATAAGGCCATGTAATATGTGTCCTCATATGAAAAAAATAACTCTGCCAAAAATATTAGATTGTTTAGAGAACGAGACTGGTGAAATTATCATGGATAAAGAGACAATTAATAAAGCTAGATTGTCAGTGAAAAAAATGGTCGCTATCGGAAGATAATTTTTTGTGTCTCGAATCAAGCTAAGTGAAAATTTTATAAAAAATACAGTCAAGCTCGCGCTAAACGAGGATTTATACCCATCAGGAGATATAACCTCTGATTTAATTGGAAATAAAAAAATAATAAAAGCAAAATTAATATCAAATCAAGATGCAGTGGTTGCTGGCCTCTTATTTGCAAAACAAGCTTTTTTATTAATCGATAAAAAGATAAAGTTTGTTATAAAAAAAAAAGATGGATCTTTTGTAAAAAAGAAATCGCTGATTGCAACTATTCAAGGAAATGCTCGCAATATTCTTATTGCTGAAAGAGTGGCTTTAAATTTTCTATCTCATATTTCTGGCATCGCTACCAAAACTAATAAATTTGTAAAATTAGTGGGAAAAAATTGTAAAATTTGTTGTACAAGAAAAACCATTCCAAATTTAAGAGTTATTCAAAAATATGCTGTAAAGTTAGGAGGTGGATTTAATCACAGATTTAATTTAAGTGATGAATTTTTAATAAAAGATAACCATTTATCAAGCTCTGAAATAAGATTGCTAGTTTCTTCTGCTATAAAAAATAAAAAAGGCAAAAAGATAACAGTTGAAGTAGATAATTTAAGTCAGTTAAAACAAATTATAGGTTTGAAGTTTGATTGTATTTTATTTGATAATATGAATAATAAAAACTTGAGATTAGGAGTAAAACTTGCAAAAAAATATTATGATACAGAAGCATCTGGAAATATTAATCTCAAAACAGTAAAATCGATTGCTGCAACTGGAGTAGATAGGATTTCTATTGGAAGCATAACTCATAGTGCTCCTGCAATAGATTTTAAAATTGAATTTTAATTTACAAATTTTGAAAGGTCTGGTTTAAAATAATTTGGTCCTTTCATTACTTTGCCGTGCTCATTGTAAATTGGCTTACCATTTTCATCTAATTTACTCATGTTTGAGCTCTGAACCTCTTCAAAACACTTATCTAAATCGATTCCAAACGCATGGCCTGCACCATAAGTAACATATAAAATATCAGTTAATGCGTCAGCAACTTCTAATAAATCTTTGTTGCTCATAGCTTCTGTAAGTTCATTTAATTCCTCTTTTATAAGGTCTAGCCTTAATTTATTGATTTTATCTGAGCTAAATGAGGGTTTATTTTTTACTTCTTGTCCAAAAGTTTTCATAAAAATTCCAACCTTACTAAAATTTGACATAATGCTCCTGTAAGTTTTTAAAAATTAATGTATAAATATAGTTATTTAATAGTTACTTATTAATCAATGAAATTAAGAAAAGAATTCGATAGCATAGGATCTATAAGTGTTCCAGATGACAAATATTGGGGTGCATCTACCCAAAGATCTAAGAAATATTTTGATATCGGTGAATTTTTAGTAAGACCAATTTTAATAAAGTCTATTGCAATTATAAAAAAAGCAGCTGCAATAGTTCACAACAAAGAAAAACAGATTTCACCAGACATTTCTAATGCTATAATTAAAGCCTCTAATGAAGTGATATCTGGCAAATTAAACGAGCATTTTCCTCTCAAAGTTTGGCAGACCGGATCAGGTACTCAAACAAATATGAATGTTAATGAAGTTATAGCAAATCGTGCAATTGAAATTTTAGGTGGAAAAAAAGGGTCAAAAAAACCAGTTCATCCAAATGATCATGTTAATAAATCTCAATCAACAAATGATGTTTTTCCCACAGGAATGCATATAGCAATTGCAATTGAAACAAAAAATAAATTGTTACCCTCACTTGAGCTGCTTAATAAAGAATTAAAAAAAAAAGTGACAAATTTTAGAAATATAATTAAAGTGGGAAGAACTCACTTGCAAGATGCAACACCTTTATCTTTAGGTCAAGAATTTTCAGGTTATCAGTCACAATTAGATGATTGTATCAAAAGAATTAAGAACGCGTTAAGTGAAATTTACCTGTTAGCTCAAGGTGGTACTGCTGTAGGGACAGGAATAAACAGTAAAAAAGGTTTTGATAGAAAAATTATTAGTGAAATTAAAAAAATAACTAAACTTCCTTTTAAGCCAACTAAGAATAAGTTTGCAGCACTTGCTGCTCATGATGAAATCGTAAATTTTTCTGGAACGCTTAACACAACTGCAGTTTGTTTAATGAAAATTGCAAACGATATCAGATTTCTAGGTTCTGGACCAAGAGCGGGTTATGGTGAATTAATATTACCTGCAAATGAGCCTGGTTCCTCAATAATGCCAGGTAAGGTAAATCCTACTCAATCTGAGGCAGTAACAATGGTTTGTGTGAAGGTTATTGGTAATCACAATGGTATAACTATGGCTGGATCACATGGTCATTTTGAACTTAATGTTTTTAAACCTTTAATAGCCCACAATATTCTTCAATCTATTGATCTTTTAGCAGATAGTTCGAAAAACTTTGCACTTTATTGTGTTAGAGGTTTAAAGGCAGACAAGGTAAAAATAAAAAAATTTTTAGACAACTCACTTATGCTTGTAACAGCTTTAGCTCCGCACATAGGATATGATAATGCAGCAAAGATTGCTAAGAGTGCTTTAAAAAATAAAACAACTTTAAAAGAAGAAACTTTAAAAACAAAATTAATTAATGAAAAAGATTATGATAGGATTGTAAATCCAAAAAAAATGATTTACCCAGAATAAGTTCTAAAAAAATCACTCACAAAGTTTTTAAACTTTACTTTATTAAATACTCTGTTTCCACTTTCATTGAATTCATCAAAATATTCTTCTATTTTTAAATTCGGGGATCCATCAATTCTAGCATTAGAAAAACTCATTGAATTTTGATTAAAATCATAAACAAAATATAATTCAATTTTATCAATTTTTTTTCTATCAATCTTTTTTATTTGAAAAGATCTATAAAAATTATTCAAATCTTTAAATTCTAAAGTAACTTTACCATCTAAATTTATTTGACTCCCATCATAATTTAAATAGCACTCATCTAATAATATCTTTAGATCTTCCTTCCACATTAAAGTTGAGTCTGACAAATTAATATTTCCTTCTTTAATGTTTATATTCAAAAATAAATCTCCCAGCTCTGCAATATTAGTAATATCTTTTAGCTTAAATTTTATATTTGCATTTAAATTTTTATTATTAAAGATTTCTGACTTAATTAAATCAACAAAAAGGGACTCATCATCAAAAAGATTCTTTGTACTTAAGCCTTCATAATCTAAATTGGCCATCAAATAAAAAGGTTTTATTTCTATTGTCCCTTTATAATTATTTTTTGAATTTTTTGAGCCAAAATCAATTGAATTTGGTTTAATTTTATAATTCATAGATGTGCTGTTATTTATAAACAAGATATCTAATAAACCACTTTGGTTTTCTTCATCATAACTAAATTCATTTTCTACATTCAAACGAATTTTTTTCGAAGAAAACTTAGTAATAAACTTTTTATTAAATTTATCATTTTCAATTTTTAATTTATACGGGACATTAAAAATTTTATTTTTTGACAATAAAACATTCTGTAGATTATTTGCATCATAGTAAAATCTACTGTCAAAAATTTTATTAATAAACAATACTTCTTCATTTTCATCTTTGTAAAAAATATTGCTATTTTTTATTAAGATACTATTTTCATTTGGTTCTGTTTCCAGAAGTTCTTTAAAAAATAATAAATCATTTTTTTGAACTGTAAAATCTGTTTTATTAAAACTAAGATCTTTAATTTCAACTTCATTTACTTTTAAAAAATTATTTATGGCTATAAAAATCTTAAAATTTTTAGATATACCTATCTCTTTTTTTTTTCTTATTATTGATAAGTTTTTTGCAACGAAATGTGGCGATGGTAATAACCCATAAGAAATACTTTCATTAAATTTTATGCTTATATTATATTTTTTTAAGATATGAGTCTTTATTTGAGCCTGAATCATACTTTTATTATATAGAGTTGGTATAAGAAAGTATGAAAGCGTTAAAATGCCAGCTGTTGCGAATGCGATAAAAACTTTATTATTCTTGGTAAATTTTGTTTTTTTAAAATTATCTTTAAGATATTTTAATTTATTGAAACTATTTTCTATTGAATTATTTATAGAATAAAATTGTTTCTTTAATTTTTTTATTAATAAATTATGTTTATTCATAAAAGATTCGTCAACTTATAATAAATTATTCTAAATGGTAAACTCTGAATACTTAAAAAATCTCAATAAAGCTCAAAAAGAGGCAGTTATGCACTTAGATGGCCCTTTATTAATAGTGGCTGGAGCCGGCTCAGGCAAAACTAAAGTTCTAACTACTAGAATAGCTAATATCATTAAAAACAAGAAAGCTTTCCCAAATCAAATTTTGTCAGTTACCTTCACTAACAAAGCTGCTAAAGAAATGCAAATGCGAGTAAGCCATCTACTTGGTTCCGAAGCTGTAGGTCTTTCTTGGCTTGGAACTTTTCACTCCATTTGCGCAAAAGTTTTACGTAAACATGCTGGGGCTGTAAATTTAAACTCAAATTTTACTATAATTGATGCTGATGATCAGATCAGATTAGTTAAAAATATTTGTAAATCTGAAAACATTGATATTAAACAATTAGCTCCAAGATATATTTTAGCAATTATAGATAGATGGAAAAATAAAGGATGCTATCCTGATGAAGTAATTATAAATCAAAAAGATGTTTATGAGAAAACTATCTTGCCAATTTATAAAATTTATCAAAAAAAGTTAGTTGAATTAAATTCTTGTGACTTTGGTGATTTAATTTTACATGTTGTAAAGATATTTGAAAAGAATGAAGATATTAAGCAAATATATTCAAAAAATTTTAAATATATTTTAGTAGATGAATATCAAGATACTAACTATATTCAAAGTAGATGGCTTCAACTTCTAGCAGAAAACAATAAAAATATTTGTTGTGTTGGCGATGATGATCAGTCTATTTACAGTTGGAGAGGGGCAGAGATAAAGAATTTTCTTGAATTTGATAAAGTTTATGAAAATACAAAAATAATTAGACTTGAAGAAAACTATCGTTCTACTCAAAATATTTTAGCTGTTGCTTCAGAGTTAATTAATAATAATCAAAATCGAGTTGGTAAAAATTTAATAGCAACAATGGATGAGGGAGATTTAGTAAAATTACATTGTTTTAAAAATGGCAAGGATGAAGCAATAGGGATTTCGGATGAAATTGAAAAAATTAAAAAAATTCAATCATTAAATAACATTGCTATTTTAGTAAGGGCAATTTTTCAAACACGAGAGTTTGAGGAGAGATTTTTAAAAATTGGAATGCCTTATAGAATTTTAGGAGGAACAAAATTTTATGAAAGAGCTGAAATAAAGGACTGTGTGGCATATTTAAGATTAGTTCAACAAGGTAAAGATGATTTAGCTTTTGAGAGGATTGTTAATAATCCAAAACGTTCAGTTGGTGAAAGTACGATTAAATTGATTCATGAAAGTGCTAAAAAAGATTCTATTTCTTTAGAGGTTGCAGCAAAAAAATTAATAAGTGAAAATTTGATAAAACCCAAAGCAAAAATAGGCTTAATTTCATTTCTTGATTTAATATCAAAATGGAGAAATGATTTAATAATTAAAAAGGTTAATCACGTAAAATTATTACAATTAATTTTAGATGAATCAGGATATTCAGCAATGTTAAAAAATAAAAAAGATCTAGAAAATGAAAACAGACTTGAAAACATAAAAGAACTTTTGAGTGCTATGAAAGAATTTGATAACCTAGAAAGCTTTCTAGAACATGTTTCTTTGGCAACATCAATAGACCAAGATTGGGAGGGTGAAAAAGTAAACATGATGACTATGCACGCATCAAAAGGTCTTGAATTTGAAACAGTTTTTTTACCTGGTTGGGAAGAAGGCTTATTTCCTCATCAAAAATCTATTGAAGAAAAAGGCCAAAATGGCCTTGAGGAGGAAAGAAGACTTGCTTATGTAGGAATTACAAGAGCAAAAAGAAATGCAATTGTATCTTTTTCAATGAACAGATTTTACCAAGGAGATTGGATTGATAGCATGGCATCAAGATTTATTGATGAGTTGCCAGAAAAATATTTACAAAAAAATTCATTTTTTGATGATTCAAGGGATGAAATAGATGATTTTGAATTTAATCAAGATTTTGATAGTGAGGAGACTGTTAGAAGCCCTGGATGGTTGAGATATCAAAAAAGAATAAAATGATCATTGAAAAAATTAAGAAACTTAGAAGTAACTTTAAAAAACTAGGAATAGATGGATACGTTATCCCAAAAAATGATGAATTTTTTTCTGAGTATTCAAGAGAAGATAAGCTTAGATTAATTTCAAATTTCAGTGGTTCTGCTGGTTATGCAATTATTTTGAAAAAAAAAAATTATCTTTTCGTAGATGGAAGATATACGATTCAAGCACAAAAAGAATCCGGAAAAAATTTTAAAATAGAAAGATTAGATAAAATTATAAATTGTAAATTATTTAAAAATAAAGTTCTCGGTATTGACCCTAAAATTTTTACTTCAAATCAAATAAAAAAATTTTTTATAAAGAATAATAGAATTAAAACAATTTCTAATACGATGACAAATAAAATCTTTAATTGCCGTTCGTACTCATCAAAACCTTTTTTTTCATTAAATGATAAGATCACTGGTGAAAATTACAAAAAAAAAATAGATAGATTAGTTTCTTGGTTGAAAAAAGTTAAATCAGACTATATTTTTATTTCTGCTCCAGAAAATATAGCGTGGCTATTAAATATCAGAGGGTATGATAATCCAAATAGTCCTATACCAAATTGTAGATTACTCGTGAATAGCAAAGGGAAATTTTTTTTAATCTCTAAAAAAGCTGCAGCCAGAAAACTTATATTTGAGAGAAAATTAATGAATAACCAAATTATTGACCCCGCAAATTTTAAAAAATTTTTGAATAAATTCAAAAATGGAAAAATTGTAATTGATACAAAAAGTTGCTCATTATTTTACGAGAAAATAATACAAGAAAAATTTATTATCATAAAAGAAGAGGATCCGATTTATCACTTTAAATCAATTAAAAATCCTATTGAAATAGAAGGAATGATTAATAGTCATATATTAGATGGAGTTGCATTAACTAAATTTTTATATTGGATAAAAAAGATTAATAAAAAAAAAATTACTGAGTTTCAGGCTCAAAAAAAATTAGAAAATTTTCGAAAACTAAATAAAAATTATTTATACCCAAGTTTTGATACGATAGCAGGAGCTGGTGGAAATGGAGCAATAGTACATTATAGGGCAAAAAAAGTTAATTCTAAAAAAATAAACAAAAAAGATATTTTTTTATGTGACTCTGGGGGTCAATATAAATATGGAACAACAGACGTAACAAGAACAATATGTTTTAAAAAACCTAGTAAAAATATTAGAAATATTTTTACTAGAGTTTTAAAGGGCCACATTGCAGTTGCTACATCAAATTTAAAGACTCATTACAATGGAAAATTAATAGACATTCGTGCAAGAAAATACCTTAAGAAATACAATCTTAATTATGATCATGGAACTGGTCATGGTGTAGGTTTTTATCTTAATGTGCACGAAGGTCCTCAAGCCATATCAAAATTTAATACGATAAAATTTTGTGAGGGGATGATATTAAGTAATGAGCCAGGATTTTACAAAAAAGGTAAATTTGGAATTAGAATTGAAAATTTATTATTTGTATTAAAGGCTAAAAAAAAATTATATTTTAAAAATCTAACTCTTGCACCTATAGAAAAAGATTTAATAAATTATGATTTGTTAAATGATAATGAAAAAGATTATTTATTTAAATACCACTTGGAAATTTATACTAAGTTATCAAAATTTTTAAATATTAATGAAAAAAAATGGTTAATTAGTTTTATCTAAAATTTTAATTAATTCATCCTGATTAATAATATTTATGTTTAATTGTTTGGCTGCTTCTACTTTTCTTTTGGTAGGTTTTTCACCAATTATTAAGTAGTCTAGATTTTTTGAAACACTGCTTATTATTGAGCCAGATTTTTTTTCAATTAATGACTTTGCCTCTGCCCTGCTTATTCCATTTAATTTTCCTGTGATCATAAAAGATTTATTTTTGAGTGGACCATCTTTTGTAAGAGCAATACTTTTTTGAATTTTAAGGATTTTTTCAAGTTTTTTTAAAACCTCTATATTAGTTTTATTTGAAAAAAAATTTTTAATTGAATTTATTTGAGTTTCTCCAATTCCATCAATTTCCAATAATTCATTAAATCTTGAAGAGTTAGATAATGCAAAAAAATTCTGGGGGGTTTTAAAATATTTTGAGATCAATTTAGCATTTTCAAGACCTATGTGTCTTATACCAAGTGCATAAATAAATCTCTCAAAAGATATATCTTTGCGCTGTTCGATCGAATATTTTAGGTTTGATATTGATTGTTTGCCCCAGCCCTCCATTTTTTCTATTTGGATAAAATTTAGATTAAATATATCTTGTGGCAATCTAATCAATTTTTGTTTACAAAAATTTTCAACAATCTTTTTTCCAAAACCTTCTATATTAAAAGCATCTTTTGATACAAAATGTTTTATTTTTTCTATAGCAACTTTTTCACATTCAAATCCCTCACTTGAACATCTCCTCACAGCATCTTTTTTTTTTGTAGTTAAATTAAATTCTTTTACTGTAATAGAGTTGCATGAAGGGCACTTGTCTGGAAATACGAATTTTTTTAAATCATTATCTCTTTTTTTTAAATCTACAGAAATTATATGTGGTATTACATCACCAGCTCTTTCAACCATAACAGTGTCTCCTATTCTAATATCCTTTCTTCTAATTTCATCTTCATTGTGAAGAGTTGCATTTGAAACAACCACCCCTCCTATATTGATAGGATTTATTTTTGCCACAGGTGTGAGAGCTCCAGTTCTTCCAATCTGGATATCAATATCTAATATTTTTGAAACACCACTATTCGCTGAAAATTTATGTGCTATTGCCCATCTTGGTGCATTTGCAACATTTCCCAAACGTTTTTGTAAATCAAAACTATTAACTTTGTAAACAATACCATCAATATCAAAATCTAATTTATTTCTTAGATTTTCTAATTGTTTGTAATTAGACATCAAATTTTTTGTACCTTTTATTAACTTGTTATATGGGTTTATTTTAAAACCCCATTTATCTAAATTTTTTAAAAAATCATTTTGATTATAGACTTTCATACCCTCCTGATAACCAAAGGTATAAGCAATAAATTTTAATGGTATTTTTTTTGTATCATCAGGGTTTTTTTGTCTTAAAGAGCCTGAAGCAGCATTTCTTGGATTTGCAAATTTATCTTTGAAACTTTTAAAATCACTATTTTTAATAAAAACCTCACCTCTTATATCAATATAATTAGGAAAATTTTTTGCTAAAATGTTTTTTGGAATATCATCAATAGTTTTTAAATTTTCTGTTATATCTTCTCCCTCTTTACCATCGCCCCTAGACAATCCTGTGATAAATTTGCCTTTTTTGTAAATCAAAGATGCTGAAATTCCATCTATCTTAGGTTCTGTACTGTACTCTATCTCAAATTTTCCCTTAGTTTCATTTAAAAAATTAAAAACTTTTTTTTCAAAATTTATTAGATCTTCCTCTGAAAACGCATTGGCCAATGAAAGCATTGGAACTTTATGAGGAATCTTTTTAAAATTTTTAGATGGTTTAAATCCCACTGTTATTGTAGGAGAATTTTTGCTTTTTAGAAATTTATATTTTGTCTCTAATTCTAATATTTCTTTTTTAAGCTCATCAAATTCAGAGTCTTTAATTTCAGAAATATTTTCATCATAATATTTTTTATTATGATATTTAAATAATTTGATTTTTTTCTGATAATTTTTTTTGATTAGATTTTTATCCATATCAATCAAAAAGTTTTTTAAATCTTTTTATAACTCCCTTTTTTTCTTTTTTAATCAGTTTTCTTTTTTCAAAAGAGTAGTCCTTGTTAAAAATCTTGTAAGATTTTTTATACCATTCACTTGAGAGATAATTATATCCAAGTAAATTTGCATATTTTTGAGATTCTTCTAAAAGACCTATTTTATAATTTATCTCAACTAATCTATGAATAGCTTCCTCAACAAATACTGTTTGATCATACTCAGTTATAACATACTGAAATCTTTTAATTGCAGGTATCCATTTTTCTTTTTTTATGTAATGTCTACCTAAATACATTTCTTTTGAAGCCATAATATCCTTAATCAAATCTAATTTAAATCGTGCGTCCAATGCAAAATCTGTATTTGGATATTCTTTTATAATATAATCAAATTTATCTTTTGCTTGAATCAATGGCCCACTATCTCTCTTTTCATCTTCTATAGTTTCATAATAACACATTGCAATTAAGAAATGCGCATAGGCATGGTTTGGGTCTGTTGGATATGTTTTAAGATATCTCTCAAGATTTATTAATGCTTCAGCGTAATAATTTTGCAGATAATATGAATAAGAAGCCATAAGCGCTGACTTCGGTGCCCAAATAGACTGTGGATAAAGAAGTTCTGCTTCTAAAAATTTTTTTGCTGCATAATAAACATCATTTTTTTCTAAAGCTTTATAAGCTTCCTTATAAGTTAACACCATCTCTTTACTTTGATCGATTTCTTTTATTTTAGAAATTTTTTTCTCTTCGTTAGCACAAGATGAAATTAACAATAAACTGATCCAAAAAATAATTTTAATTTTCATTATTATTTACAAGATATAAATAAAATAAGTGATAATAAAAATCTACTTATTTTAAGCTATAGATTTCAATAAACTTCTATTAATTAACGTATGAGGAAGGCTTCTTTCTTGAATTTCTATTATTGAAAAATTTTCTTTATTTTCGAATACTTTTCTCAAAAGCTGATTTGTTAAAAAGTGACCACCTTGTGAGCAAGAAACACTCGCTATCATCCTGTAACCACATGTATAAAGATCTCCAATACAGTCTAATATCTTATGATTTACAAATTCTTTAGAATTTCTAAGAGCTTCTTTATTCAAAATTTCAGTACCTTTAACTACTATTGCATTTTCAAGACTGCCACCTTTTGCAAGTCCATTTTTCTTAATAGCCTCAATATCTTCATACAAACAAAAAGTTCTTGAATTGAAAATATCTTCAAGATCATCTTCATAAATATTTATTTTATTTCTTTGATTTCCAATTAGAGAATTTTTATATTTTAGCTTAAAATCAATATCCAAGCTCAATTTTGATGGTTCAATTGATATAAATCTTTCCTTATCTTTAAAAGTAACTTTTTTATTAATTTTTATTAGTTTTATTGGAGACGAACTGACTTGTAAGCCTGTACAAACTATTTTTTTGATGAAATCTTTTGCAGATCCATCAAGTATTGGTACTTCTTCATTATCAATCTCTACAAGAGCATTATCTATTCCCAATCCAAATAATGCACCCATTAAATGTTCAATCGTTGATACTTTAACTCCAAACTCATTGGATATTGTTGTGTTTAATGAAGTGTTACAAACGTTATTAAAGTTTGGGTAAATCAAATTGTCTTTTTTTAAATCTATTCTTTTAAAAACTATTCCTGTATTTGGTGCTGCCGGTCTAATATTTACATTGGCTATTTTTCCATTATGAAGGCCAACACCCTTAAAAGAAGCTACATTTTTTACAGTTTTTTGATTTAATCCTGACACGGACAACTTTGTAATATCTATAAGGCATAAATCAAAAACAACAAATGTTACTAGAAAATACGATTTTAACTGAAAAAATTAAAAAATTTTTCAAAAAAACCCTTATTTTTTAGTATTTTCTTATTAAGTTTAACCTCATTCTTGTTATAGCCATTATCAATATGCAGTGCCCAAATAAATAAATCTTTCTCGCTATCGTTGAAAAAGCTCTGCAAATAATTTGCACTAAAGATTTTATCAATAGAAATTTGAAATTTTTTTGTTCTAACTTCTAAGTCCTTAATTATACCGTAAGGAATACATATAAAACTTATATCTAAAAAAAAATAATCACATTTTATTTTTTTTGGAAGAAAAGAATAATCTTTTTTATCAATATTATAATTTTTTATAAACATATGAATTATTCTATTTACTCCAAGGGATTTCAAAAAAGCCTCTCTTACATCTGACAATGGACGAGATAAACTTGAGTTAGTTAAATAATCACCGTTATTATTATTCTTTATAGCTACGTCGGCTGAAAAAATATCTG
>CACPCD010000010.1 GCA_902632315.1 uncultured Pelagibacteraceae bacterium | reverse complement strand
TTATTATTTTTCAAAGATTTAAAAAAAATTTCAAAAAAAATACCCTTTGGTTCTCCTGCCACTAATATTATCGGTTTATTTTTCATTTATTGAATAATTTAATTTAGATTTGTTGAAATATATTTTTGATAATTGATTAAGTTGTCTGTTTTTTTCAAACTCAATTAATTTTTTTAACTCTTTATCTTTGTCAATAATTTTTTTTGAATATCTAATATCGTTTATCATCAAAATTATATAATTATTTCCAATTTGAATAACATCCGTGATTTGATTTTTTTCTTTGTTTATCAAATTTTTATTGATCAAATTTGATAAACTTGCTTCATCAACCCAGCCTATTTTTCCACCGAATTTCGAGCTATCAGATATACTGTATATATTTGCAGTATTATCAAAACCAATCTCAGAAATGCTAGTTTTAACTTTATTAATAAGTTCTTCAAGATTTTGATTTATTTCTTTTTCAAATATAATTTCAGATAATAAGTATTCTTTTTTTTCTTTTGTTGATAACTTATTTATTCTAGTTAATAATTTTTTTTCATCAATTTTTACTTGATTATTAAATTTAAAAAAAACCAGATCATTCCATAATATCTCTATTTTTAATTTTTTCTTAATTTCTGTCAAAGTGTAATTATTTTTCTGTATAAGCAAGTTTTCAAATTGTTCTTTTGTTAAATTCAATCTAGAATAAAGATTTTTAAGAAGATTTTCTTCAATTTCAATATCTGGTTCACTTATAATAAATTTATCAATCTCTTTTTTTTTGATAATTTCATTGACTAAAGATTTTTTTGCTAAGTTTGTAATTTCTTTTTCATCAAGAGAGGAAAGATTGGGATTTAAAATCTCTAAATAATCTATTTCTTTCTCAATATCTACATTTGTTATAATTTCTTTATCTACAGACACTTGAATAAAAACTTTCTCTTGTCCATGCAAAAAATTTGGAAGCATTACCAAAAAAAATAAAATTGCAAAAATTTTCTTTTTTAACATTAATCTTTTAAGTTAGGTGTGCTTGCTACTTGACCGAACGGCATGATAGTTAATTTTAAATATATATTTTCTTGAGGCTTTATATCTCTATCATCATAATAGTTTTTGTTATATTCAATTGAGGCAGCTAGGCAATCATTTTTATATTGATAAATTAAATTATAATACTCGGTTAAATCTTTTTCTTTATTTTCTCTTGAAGAAAATGAAATGTTATTTGATTCATTTATATAGTATTTAAATTCACTTTTTAAATATGATACTTTGTCTGAAGTGTCATTCTCATTGACATAATCAAATGATGTTTCAAATTTATTGAAATTGAATGTTGTATTTAGATTTTCATAAGTGAACTCATCAAAGTCATTTTTGGTAGAGAAATTATATTTAGTTGTAAAATATTTGTTAGGATCATATATGATATTTCCAAAAAAGTTTGATGTTTTTGATCCAATTTGATTGCTGGTAGGTAAATCGTCATTCTCATCTATTCTGAGATTATTAGCTATTTTTAAGACTAAAGTTTCTCTAAGGCTTAATTTGTCTACTCTTTTAAATTCACTTCCATAGGTTAATGACAACCCTCCTTCTAAAGAGTCGCTTGATGCTAGTCGGTTTAATCCATAAATATTATTTACATCCAGTCTTGTAAAACTATCGCTTTGATCTTTTGTGTGTTCTGGACTTATTTTGATTGAAATTTTTGGGTTAAAAATATTTTGAAAATTCTCACCTGTTTTTACTAAAGGCAAAGAGGAATTATATTGAAATAACCCTCCCACATAGTGACTTTCGTCATTTTTATAAGAACTTGAATTTTGAGAGTCAGAGTTTGAATTTTTAATTATAAATTCATAATTATTATAAAAACCTTTATTAGTTATTTTGGGATTTGAGCTAAAAATTAAGTCATTTATATTTATTTTTTCAAAAACATTAGTCTGATAGTTTTTTACTAAATTATTTGAAGAAAACGTAAAATCACCATCGAGATTAGTTTTATTTTCTAATTTTTTTGTAAAATTTATTTGTGGTAAAATAAATTCATATCTATCAGATTTACTTTTATCAAGATCTTCATAAACTGTCACGTTAGCGTCAATTGAGAAATCATTAGAATACATATCTAAATTAATAGAATTTTCTAATACATTCGTACTTTTTATTATTTCAGATTTTAAATTATTTAATCTTAAATATGTATCATTTGAAGTTTTCTCAATTTTTAATTTTAAGATACTTTCATCAAAATAATCTAAATTTAGATTTTTATCTAAATTGTAAAAAATATGATTTTTTGAACTTTTATTTTTTTCACTAAAAAAACTAAAGTCAGCAAAAGAATTTGTATTTTTTGTTACTTGTCTATATTCTGATTGAATCAAAATTTTATCAGATGCGTAAAAACGTGGAGTAAAAGTTAAATCTTTGTTTTCGCTGATTACTTTAAAATAAGGTAAGCTCAAGTAATTCCCTGAATTACTGGATTCCGTTAACGTTGGAATTAAAAAACCAGATTTTCTATCAACACTAGGGTCTGGATGAAAAAACTTAGGAAAATAAAAAACTGGTACGTCGTACACTTTTAATAATGCATTTTTATAATTTATAGTTTGTTTTTTTTTATCGTGTTTAATTTGTTCAGCAGAAAGTTGCCAAGGTGGACATTTGTCATTTCTCTTGCAGGTTGTGAAAACACCTTTTTTAATTTCGGTCAAGTTTTCATCATTTATGACCGCTCTCCCTTTTAATCTTGGTTCATTATCTTTATCAAATGATTTATTACTTAAATTGATTTCTATATCTTTACCGAAAAGTTTTTTGGTTCTAGTATTTACGAAAGCCAAATCTGCTTTGAAGTTATTATTTGCGTAATCTTTTAAAACTAAGTCATTAATTTTTAAAATATTTTTTTTCTTATTGTAGTTAAATGATCCCATTGAAAATATGTTATCAGAGCTGTCTCTTAATATTGATTTAAAATCTGATAGTAAAATTTTTTTACTAATATCGTAATTAACAAATTCGGTCTTTAGTGAAATATTTTCATTTATATCAATAATTTCAGTTTTTCCTTTTGTAGATATAAATAATTTTTTTTGATCTACCTTTATCTCATCAAATTTTATCTGTATTTTGTCGCTTTTAACATTAGCTAATCCATTATATGCTTTTAATACATTAAGTTCTTTGTAATACTCAAACTTTAAAGCTTCAACTTCTATTTCATTATCATAGGATATTGCTTTTCCATTCTTAGCTTTAACTAAATTCCCATTTTCGAGTATTTCTATTTCTGAAGTTTGAAATTCAAATTCATTTGCATAGAGAATTGTGGAAAAAAAAATAGAGACAATTATTATTAATAATAAGTTATTTTTCATTTATCCTAATTAGACCTATTATTGAAAAAATTATTAAACATGTTAATGGTATTAATATTGAAGCTGCAGCTGGTATCTCTCCGTTATTTCCTAATGAATTAAAAATAAAATTTATATAGTAAATTATTACGGACATTAAAACCCCAAAAATGATGTGAAAAAATAAAGACTTATTTCTATTGACTTGAAACATTATGATAGAGGATAAAACTGTTAAAATTCCATAAAATACAGGTGTTGTGAATAGATCCAACAGGTGAATTTGAATTTCTTTAGAGGAATAACCCAATTTTTCATAATCTTTTTTTAAATCAAATAGTTCTAGTAAATTTAAAGTGGAAATATTAGAAAAAAGACTATTTATTTTCTTTGTATTAAAACTTGTTTCTAGTGTAAAATTTTGAACATTTTTATCTGTAACGTTTTCTTTTGTAATAGTTGGATCATTTATAATCCATAATTCGTTACTTATATCTACTTGATTTGATTGAATTGTTCGGTTTAAATTAAATTCATCACTGAATTCATTTATTACTACGTCAATTAAATTATTACCTTTAATGTAATTAGCTTTTACTATAATCGTAGTATTATTAATTTCATCTTTTAACCATAGACCACTATCAGTTACTACTGCCAGATATTTATTATCTTTTGAATAGTTATTTTTAATATCAGTGTAAAAAAATTTCAATTTTGAAGCTGCATTATAAAAAATTAGAACAGTAAAAACACCCACCACAAAAGATGAAAAAAATAAAATCTTTATAATTTTTAAATTACTAAGTCCGTTTGTTTTAAGTAGAATAAGTTCATCTTTTTTAAAAAGGTCGTAAAATAAAAATTGTGTAGATATTAAGAAAATAAATGGAAATATTTCAAAAAGAGTTATTGGTGCTCCTAATAAGGTAATTAAGTAAGGTAAAATAAAATTTACTTTTAAATTCTTAAAAAAAGAAATCTCTTCTAGGACACTTAAGATGATAATTAAACTAAAAAAAATTAAGCTTAAAAGTAATATCTTGCTAAAAAAACTTTTAACGATATATTTTTCATAAGTTTTAAACATTTCTAACACTCCTATAAAAAGAAATATAAATTATGAAAAAACTTATTATCGGAATTGATAGGTAAAGAAATGTAGCTAATTGTGAAGATGCAGAATATCTAAGAGTAGCTTCAGAAATAACTAGCATAAAAAAAGTAACTAAAAAAATACCTTTTTTTACTCTCTGATATTTAAAATTGTTCTTTGGATAAATAATTAAAAAACAACTTAAAATTGCAATTATAGGAATATATAACGGCTTATAAAATCTTTTAAAAAGTTCTTGCTTAATCTCTTTTTTGATAGATTCATTACATACAAAACTTTTATATTTAGGAAAATTAATTTTAAAATCGGTGTCTGACATAGCACATTTTAAAAGTACTTTTGAGGGCAATTCTTGAATCTTAGGGACTAATATTGTTCCAGTCGAATAATCTTTTAAATTGAAATCTATTTGATCAAATTCAAATACATTAATTTTTTTTTTATCCCTATTTATTACCTTTCCATTAAAAAGTTTAAATAATCTTAAATTTTGATTATCTACAATTTTTCCATATTTTGCATAAATCATCCTTTTTTGAGCTTTTGTTGAATCATCTATGAAAATATTCGAATAACTCTCATCATTATTTTTTTGATCAATAAAAATAGTCAAACCGTCAACTGCATTAATGAATTTTCCTTCTTTAATTAAAGAGGTAAAAAAATTTATATTCGAATTTTTTAATAATTCTCTACCTTTAAGTTGAGTTAATGGTGATAGAAAACTACCAAACCATATTTGAAAAACTGTTAAAAAAATTGAAAAAATAATTATTTTATTGGCAAATTCAATTTTAGTAATTCCAAAAGTCCAAAAAATTTGTAACTCATTCCTTAACTCATATTCATTAATAATATAAAACAAAGATATAAAAAAAATAAATGGTAAAATTCTGTTAATTATTTTAGGAAAATTGAGAATAATATATGAGAAATATGTTTTTAACCCATGACCATCTTGGCTAACATAATCGAAATAGTTAACTGCTTGCAGTGTCCACACAATAATACCCACTGTTAGAGACATAATTAAGAAGAAATTCAGAGTATCTTTAGCAAAATTTCGAAATATTAATTTTTTCATTGAAAATAATAAATTTCTAAATATATACCATTCATTTATAACTCTTTGAAATTAAAAATATATGTCAATAACCATTAACTTTAAAAAAGGTGATTTAAAAAAAACCTCTTCAAATTTAGTCTTATTTGTTGATGACAAATTTAGCACTAACCATCTAAAGAAATATATTTCAGCATCAGAATTAGATTACATAGTAGATTTAATCAAAACGAGTGATCTAAGCAAAAAAATATTAGTTTTTCAAATTACCTCTCAAAAAAAAATAGTTTTGATTTCTATTAAAAAAAATAGCAGTACATCCGATATGGAAAATTTAGGAGCTGAATTTTTTGGGCTAATTGATCATGGAAAGAATAGTGAATATTTTTTAAATACAAACAGCTTTATAAATAATCAAAAAAATTTAATCGGATATTTTCTTCACGGACTTAAGTTAAAGTCATATGTATTTAAAAAATATAAGTCAAAAAAAGAATTAAGAATAATAAAGATTAATGTAGTTGGCAATAAAAACAAAATTACAGCACAAGATCTTTTAAAATTTAAAGCGTTAGAGGAAGGAACTTTTTTCACAAGAGATTTAGTTTCAGAACCAGGAAATATTTTACATCCTGATGAATATGCAAAAAGACTTAAATCTTTGAAGAAGCATAATTTAAAAGTAACTATCTATGATGAAAAAAAGTTAAAAAAAATGGGCATGAACGCACTGCTAGGTGTAGGACAAGGAAGTATAAGAGGATCTTATCTTGTAACAATTGAATGGAAGGGTGCAAAAAATAATTCAAATCCATTGGCCTTTATAGGTAAAGGAGTTTGTTTTGATACAGGTGGCTACTCGCTAAAACCAGCAAAGTTTATGGAAGATATGACTTACGACATGGCAGGCTCTGCAGCAGTTGTTGGTCTAATGAAAAATCTTGCATTGAGAAAAGCAAAGATCAATGCTGTTGGTGTTGTTGGTTTAGTTGAAAATATGGTAAGTGGAAATGCACAAAGACCAGGAGACATTGTTAAATCATACAGTGGAAAAACAATTGAAATTTTAAATACTGATGCAGAAGGTAGATTGGTTTTAGCTGATGCAATTACATTTACCGAAAAAAAATTTAAACCAAAATTTATGATAGATTTAGCTACTCTTACAGGTGCAATAATAGTTTCTTTAGGTTCAGAGTATGCAGGACTTTTTTCAAATAGTGAAAAATTATCTAAAGAGTTAATTGATGCTGGTGAAAAAGTTGAGGAAAAATTATGGAGAATGCCTCTTCATAAAAATTTTGACAAACTTATAAATTCAAAAAATGCTGATATGCAAAATATAAATTACGTTGGTGGCGCAGGTTCAACAACTGCTGCACAGTTTTTACAAAGATTTATTTTGAATAAAACTCCATGGGCTCATTTAGATATTGCTGGAATGGCTTTTTCAAAATATGGAGGAGCATTAAACTCAGGTGGTGCAACTGGATATGGAGTAAGATTATTGAATCAGCTTATTGAGGATAACTATGAGTAATATTGAAAAAACTCTTTCGATAATCAAACCTGATGCTGTTGAAAGAAATCTTGATAATGAAATTAAAGAAATTTTTAAGAGTAAAGGTTTTAAGATAATCAAAGAAAAAAAAATTCAGATTGAAAAATCAGAGGCAGAAAAATTTTATAAAGTTCATGAAACCAAGCCATTTTATAACGACCTGTGTTCTTATTTATCTTCAGGACCAATAGTTGTTATGGTTTTAGAAAAAGAGAATGCAGTAACTAATAACAGAGAATTGATGGGAGCAACGAATCCTGATGAAGCTTTAGAAGGAACTATTAGAAAAAAATATGGAATTTCTATTGATAAAAATTCTGTTCATGGATCTGACAGTATTGAAAATGCTAAAATTGAAATAGATTTTTTTTTTAAAGATTAAAAAAATAGTTTTTTTATAGCTCTTGGGTAAAGAATATGTTCTTGCTTGAGAATTTTTTTTGATAAGGTTTTTGGGTTATCTTTTTTTGTTATCTTTACCTTTTTTTGTAAAATTATTTTTCCTGAGTCTAATTTAGAATTTACAAAATGAACGGTACACCCAGAATATTTTTCTTTATTTTTTATTACTCTTTCGTGGGTATTCAATCCTTTATATTTAGGTAGTAATGAAGGGTGAATATTCAAAATTTTTCCTTTGTAATTTTTAATAAAATTCTTTGATAAAATCCTCATAAATCCAGCTAAACAAACTAAATTAATTTGACTTTTATTTAAAAAGCTTAAAATTTTTCTTTCAGCTAAACTTCTTTTTTTGAAATTTATAACAAATTTTTTTATATTATATTTTTTTGCTAAGTTTAAACCTTTTGCTTTTGATTTATCTGAGATTATAGCCTCTATTGTGATTGGTGAGCTCTTAGTATTTGAAAATTTTATTAAACTTAATAAATTAGTACCTTTTCCAGAGATGAAAATAGCAGTTTTATGAATATTTTTTCCAACAAATTTTTTCATTCAATCTAATCTTATTTGTTTTATTAGATATTTCTCCAATAACATATGGCTTAAATTCTTTTGAAAAAAATTCTTTTACTTTTGATAAATTTTTCCTATTAATTATTAAGCAAAACCCAACTCCACAATTAAATGTTTTAAGCATTTCTTTGTCATCTATATTGTGTTTTTTTAACCAACTAAAAATTTTTGGAGGGTTTATTTTACTAAGATCTATTTCTGCACAAAGATTATTTGGGATTATTCTTTTAATATTATCAGCGATACCACCACCAGTAATATTTGCACAACCGTTTAAAAGATTATTTTTTAACAAATTTAAAACTTCATTAACATAAATTTTTGTTGGTTTTATCAATTCTTTTTTAAGAAATAAATTTTTTCTAATATTAATTTTTTTCTTCTTTAATAAATATCTTACCAATGAATATCCATTCGAATGCAAGCCACTTGAAGGAACAGCTAAAATTAAATCTCCTTTTTTTATTTTTTTTTTATTTAAAATTTTTTTTTGATCAACAATACCAACAGCAAATCCTGCTATATCAAATTTACCCTTATCATAAGTGCCAGGCATTTCTGCAGTTTCGCCTCCAACTAATTCACAATTCGAAATTTTACACCCCTTTAAAATTCCTTTAACGATAGATTGAAGTTTTTTTAAATCTATTTTATTTATTGAAATATAATCTAAAAAAATAATAGGCTTTGCTCCCTGAACAATTAAATCATTTACACTCATAGCAACAAGATCGACACCAATAGTGTCGTACTTGTTTAATAAGTTGGCTATCTCAATTTTAGTTCCTACCCCATCTGTACAAGCTACAATTTTTGGATTTTTAATATTCTTTGGAATACTGTTAATAGACCCAAAACCACCAATGTTGTTATACTTTTTTTTGCCTTTTTTATTTGATGTAATATTTGAGATGAATTTAACAAACTTATCGGCAGCATTAATATTTACGCCACTTTTTTTATATGTAAATAATTTTTTATTCATTAATATAATGTATGGCGTTTAAATATAAAATAATTCATTCGAAACTCTTATATATTTTTTTAACATATATATCTTTAATTTTGTTTTTTTTCTCCACAACTAAAGTTGAAGGGAAAGCTTTTGAGATTAATAATATAGAAATAACAATGCCTTTCGAAATGGAATTTAATAAAAATAAAGTTATTGATGATGGTTTTAGACAGGCATTTTCCCAACTGATGTCCATTATTATAAGCTCATCCGATAAGAAAAAAATCGGTGAAATTCGGTTAAATGAAATTAAAGGAATGATTGAGTCTTTTTCTATCAGAGAGGAAAAATTTATTGATGAAACTTATTATGTAAATCTAGGGGTATCTTTTAATAAAAAAAAAATTTTTAATTATTTGGAAAAAAAAAATATTTTTCCATCAACTCCTGTGAAAAAAAAAATATTGTTTATTCCAATTATAATTGATGAAAAAAAAAAAGATTTAATTGTTTTTTCTAACAACAAATTTTTTGACACCTGGTTAAATGTAAAAGAAAATTTTCATTTAATTGAATATATTTTACCTACAGAAGACTTAGAGGATCTAAAACTTTTAAAGGATCGTTATGATGTTATTGAGCAATACAATTTCAAAGAAATTACAGATAAATACGACTTAGGAGACTCGATAATTGCATTAATTTTCAAAAGAGATGATGAGGTAAGAATCTTGTCAAGAATTTCAATAATGGGAAATGTGGTTTTAAAAAATCAAACATTTTTAAATGCTGATTTAAAAAATTCAAAAGAAGTTGAAAATATAATTAAAGATTTACAAATTGTTTATGAGGATTTTTGGAGAAAGTTAAATCAAGTAAATACTTCAATAAAACTTCCTCTTTATATAAAGTTAAATAGCACCGAAAATCAAAAAATTTTAAATTTTGAGAAATTTTTAACAGAAATGGATTTGATCTACGAATTTTTTATATCCAAGTATGATATCAATTATATTTATTACCAAGTCATTTTCAATGGAACACCCAGTATATTCTTAAAAGCAATGAGTGACAAAGGATTTGATTTTAATACTCAAAACAAAACGTGGATTTTAAAATGAAGGATCTGAATCAAGAAATAATTAAATTTGATTATGGAAAAAATTTTAGGTATGAAGATTTTTATCTTTCAAAAAGCAACGAACATATATTCAATTTATTAAATAATTGGCCCAAATGGGAAAAAAATTTTTTAAATATCAGTGGAGAAAAGTTTTCTGGAAAAACTCATTTGGTAAATATTTTTATTAAGAGGTTTAAAGGAATAAAAATTGAAGCCGACACTCTTAATGATAATTTTTTAAAAGAAATAAAGATTTACCAGAATATTATTTTAGAGAATTTAACTAAAAATGTTAACGAAAAATTATTTTATTCCTTAATAAATATAATCGAACAAGACAATAAACATTTGATTGTTACTTCAAGCTATCCAATAGTTGAGATTGACTTTAGATTGGAGGATTTAAAATCAAGAACAACAAACTTTCTCCTACAAAGTATCGAAAAGCCAGATGATGAGCTAATTTATGCTTTAATTTTGAAAAATTTGTCAGATCGACAAATATCTTTAGATAAAAAGTTGATAAATTACACAATAAAAAGAATTGAGAGATCCTATAGTAAAATATTTGATTTTATATATAAGATTGATGAAGTTAGTCTTAAAAAGAAAAAATCTATTGATTTAAAATTAATCAAAGATGTTTTGGGGGGATAGTTGAACAAATACAGAAGCCATAATTGCGAGGAACTAAGAAAAAAAGATGTAGGAAAAAATGTTTTATTATCTGGATGGGTTAATAAAAAAAGAGATCATGGAAATCTTCTATTTTTAGATTTAAGAGACAATTATGGAATTACGCAATGCATAATTGACAAAGAGAACTCTAATTTCAAAGAACTTGAAAAAATTCAATTAGAAACAGTAATCAAAATTAATGGAAAAGTTATTAATAGATCTAAAGAAACTATTAATAAAGAAATTCTAACCGGTGAGATAGAGGTTTCCATAAATAGTTTCGATGTCTTAGGAACCTGCAAAGAGTTACCGCTACCAGTTTTTAGTGACCAAGAATATTCAGAGGAAATAAGATTAAAATATAGATTCTTGGATCTTAGGAGAAAAAAAATTCATGAGAATATAATTTTAAGATCAAAGGTAATTTCTTTTATAAGAAGTGAAATGGGTAAGTTTGGCTTTTTAGAGTTTCAAACTCCAATCTTAACTTCATCAAGTCCAGAAGGTGCTAGAGATTTTCTAGTTCCTAGTAGACTTAATCCTGGGAAATTTTATGCGCTCCCACAAGCTCCACAACAATTTAAACAGCTTATTATGGTCTCAGGTTTTGATAGATATTTTCAAATAGCACCATGTTTCAGAGACGAAGATGCAAGAGCAGATCGTAGTCCAGGTGAATTTTATCAATTAGATTTAGAAATGTCATTTGTTGAACAGGATGATGTATTCAATGTAGTAGAAAATCTTTTAATAAATGTATTTAAAAAATTTTCTAATAAAAAATTAATTTCTGATAAATTCCCAAGAATTCCTTTCAAGGAGTCGATGCTCAAGTATGGAACAGATAAACCCGATTTGAGAAATCCTTTAATTATTAACGATATAACTGAGATTTTTTTGAGAGAAGATGTAACTTTTGAGATATTTAAAAAATTAGTAAAATCTGGATCAAAAGTAAGATGCATCAAAACAAAAAATACAAAAGATAAACCTAGAAGTTTTTTTGATGGTGTCGATAAATGGGCAAAAGATCAAGGGGCTTCTGGTTTAGCGTATTTTACAATTGAACAAGATGATAAGATTTGTGCAAAAGGGCCAGTAGGAAAATTTTTTTCAGAAGAGGCACTAAAAGAGATTATGGATAAAACTCAAGCAGAAGTAGGAGATAGTATTTTTCTTGCATGTGACAAACAAAATAATTTAGAAAAGATAACTTCAATGGCTAGAGAAAAAATTGGTAGGGATCTTAATCTTATTGATGAAAATACATTCGCATTTTGTTGGATTATTGATTATCCAATGTTTGAATTAAATGATCAAACAAAAAAAATACAATTTAGTCATAATCCTTTTTCAATGCCACAAGGAGAAAAAGATAAGATTAATTTTGAAAAACCCTTAGAAATACTTGCTTATCAATATGATATTGTCTGTAATGGAATTGAACTTTCTTCTGGAGCAATAAGAAATCATATACCAGAACTAATGTATAAATTATTTGCCATAGCAGGTTATAATAAAAAAGACGTTGAAGAAAAATTTAGTGGTATGATTAATGCTCTAAGTTTTGGTGCTCCTCCACATGGTGGGATAGCACCAGGAATTGATAGGATTGTTATGCTTCTCGCTAATGAGAAAAATATTAGAGAGGTAACAATGTTTCCAATGAATCAAAACGCACAAGATTTAATGATGAATGCTCCATCAAAAATTAATGATGAACAGCTTAAAGAGCTTAATTTATCTCTGAAATTAAAAAAATAACTTATTTTTTTCCTTTAAGATTTATTTTAACATCGGATAAATCTACCAAATTTTTCTTATAATTATTTCTAACAAAGCCTTTGCTAGTTATATCTTTAACAATTTTAAGTAATTGATTTTGATGATCTGAATTTTGATCATCTGAATTAGTGTTATCAGATGTTCCTATAGATGGAGTATGTGCCAAATCTTCTCTATTTTGATAAGAAATAGCAAGTTCTCTAAAAATATAATCTAAAATTGATGAAGCACTCAATATACGGTCATTACCATAAACTTTGCCTGAAGGTTCAAATTTAGTTCCGACAAACGCACTAATAAATTCGTCCAAAGGTACACCATATTGGAGGCCTAATGAAACAGCTATTGCAAAATTATTCATCAATGCTTTAACTAATTCTCCTTCTTTACTAGTATCTATAAATATTTCTCCAATTTTTCCATCTTCATATTCTCCTGTGTGCAGATAAACCTTATGATCACCGATTGTTGCTTTTTGTATATATCCTTTTCTTCGGTCAGGCATACTAAACCTTTTGCCGTTATTTTCAGAAATTGAGTTTTTTGATTTGATTATGTTTTCTAAACTTGTATTGGAATTCTTTTTTTCCTCAGTTATTACATCAATCTTTTTATTTTCTACAACTTTATTATTTTTTGGATTTAGATTTTTTGTTTTTCTATTATCAAGCTTTACATCTAAAACTTCAAATTTACCATCGTCTCTTTTTTCAAGATTTTTAAGTTCCGCCTCATTTACTTCATCTAAATAGTGATTTACTTTAAACGTACAAGTATAATAAGTTTCTACTAAATATTTTGCCATATGACCCCAATTTGTAAAATTTATTTGAATATTGAATCAAATTATTTATATACAAAATCAAATTTTAGTCTAATTTAATTTATACAATTTTGAATTGAAATAACTTTAAAAGTTTATGTTGACACTACTTAAAAAAATTTTCATTTGGTGGAATCAGGATACAATTGGAACAAAGATTAAAACTATTTTATCTGGTAAATTTGTGGGAGAGGATCATTTAGGCAATAAATATTATGAGAGTAAAAAAGGAAAAAGATGGGTTATTTATAAAGATGAGATCGATGCATCAAAAATTCCTGTCGAGTGGTTTTCATGGATTCATTTCACTCCAAATAAAATCGAAAAAAAACATGATTTAAAAAAGTATGATTGGCAAAAGCCTCATCAACACAACCTAACTGGAACAGATAAAGCTTATTATCCCAATAAAAATAAAGATGCAGCTGAAAAAAAATATAAAACCTGGAAAAATTAAAACAATTTTTTTCATTATTATAATATTTTCATTTTTACTGAATCCCTCAATTTCTACGGATGATTTAGAGGGTAATTTTACTTCAATCAAAGTTTTAGACAAAATAAGCTCAAAAAATACATTAATTAATCTTAAAAATGGAGATGAGGTTAAGTATAAAGATTTACTTATTAAAAGTATAAAATGTAAAAACTCTGAGTTTGATGATAATCCAGAAATTACTGCCTATATACAGGCTAAAGATCTCACTAATAAGAATAAAGATGACGTTTTTATTTTCAATGGATGGATGTTTTCTTCAAGCCCATCAATCGCACCATTTGACCATCCAGTTTATGACATTTGGCTTGTTGGTTGTAGCTAAATAATTTTTTCGTTATCTAACCATCCAACATTAAAATCAGAATTAATGAATTTTTTATGATTTAAAAGTTTTTTGTGTAAAGGTATCGTCGTAGTAATACCCTCAATTACAAACTCATCTAAAGATCTATTCATTCTTTGAATCGCCTCAACTCTATTTCTACCATGGCAAATTAATTTACATACCATACTGTCATAATATGGTGTTACTTTGTATCCTTGAAAAATTGCTCCATCTACTCTTGTCCTAAAACCTGATGGTTGATGACACATCCCAATAGTTCCAGGAGAAGGTTGAAAATTTTTACTTGGATCTTCCGCATTTATTCTACATTCTATTGCATGTCCTCTTGGCTTAATATCTGATTGTTTTAATGCAGTTTCTCCTGTGAAAGCAATATTTATCTGTTCTTTGATAATGTCGATACCAGTGACCATTTCTGAGACTGGATGCTCAACTTGAACTCTTGTATTCATTTCAAGAAAATAGAATTTTCCATCTTCATAAATAAATTCAACAGTGCCAGCTCCTTCATATCTAATTTTAGATACCATATTAACAGTCTTATCAAACAAATTTTTTCTTATTTCATCGTTCAAAACTGGGCTTGGTGTTTCCTCAATTAATTTTTGATGTCTTCTTTGAACAGAACAATCTCTTTCATGTAGATGTACAACTCTATTTTTCCCAGCTAAAATTTGTACTTCAATATGCCTAGGATTTTGAAAAAATTTTTCTATATAAACTTCGTCATTACCAAAGTATTTTTTTGCTTCAGTCTTAGCTGTTGAAAAAAGCATTTCAAAATCTTCTTCATTGTGAACTATTTTCATTCCTTTTCCACCTCCACCTCCAGCAGCTTTTATCAAAACTGGAAAACCGATTTTTTTACAAAGAGATTTTGCTTCTTCAATATTTTTAACACCACCCTCAGAACCTTCTATAACAGGTAAACCATTTTCTTTTGCTATTTTTTTAGCCTGTATCTTATCACCCATCATTTCTATATGTTTTGACGATGCTCCAATAAATTTAATATTATTATCCTCAAGAACTTTTGCAAAAGTTGCATTTTCAGACAGAAAACCGTAACCCGGATGAACAGCCTCAGCTCCAGTTAAGTCTATAGCAGATAACAATGCAGGAATATTTAAATAACTGTTAGCTGGTTGATGTGATCCTATGCATATACTTTCGTCTGCCAATCTTACGTGCATACTATCTCTATCTACATCAGAATGAACTGCAACAGTAGATATTCCCCATTCTTTACATGCTCTGATAACTCTAACCGCAATTTCACCTCGGTTAGCAATTAAAATTTTTTTAAACATTACTCTAAAATGATTATTGTTTGCCCAAATTCAACTGGTTGACCGTCTGAGACACAAATTTCTTTTACTACCCCGTCTGAGGATGAAGGTACGTGGTTCATTGTTTTCATAGCCTCAACTATCATTACCGTGTCACCTTTTTTAATTTTTTGTCCAACCTCTACAAATTTTTTAGCACCTGGTTCTGGTGCATGATAGGCAGTGCCTATTATTGGTGATTTTACTTCGATACCAGATTTTAAATTTGTGATTTTTACATCTTCAGTCTTGGGTGTTAGTTTTCCTTCCAAAGATGGTGGTTGATTATTTAAAGAAATCTTATTTTTTGAAACTTTAATTTTTGTATCTTTTTCTGTATACTCTAGTTCGGTAAGATTAAATTCATCTAAGTAATCACTAAGTTCTTTAATAATTTTTTTATCGATTTTCATTTTCTAAAAGCTTGTGCATTGAAATTATGGCTAAAATATAACCATCTGGCCCGAGCCCAAAAATTCCACCTGTTACGATATCACTTATCAAAGATTTTTGTCTAAATTCCTCTCTTTTATATATGTTCGATATATGTAACTCTATTATTGGTTTTTTAATGATATCTAATGCGTCTCTAATTGCTACAGATGTATGAGTAAAAGCAGCAGCATTAATAATAATTCCATCAAATTTATTTCTAGATTCTTGTATCAAATTCACTAATTCACCCTCAATATTTGATTGAGCAAATTCAATTACTAAACCTAACTCTTTTGACTTTTTTTCACAATTTTGTTTTAGTTCTTCAAAAGTAGTGGATCCATAATGTGATTGTTCTCTCTGTCCTAATAGATTAAGATTTGGACCATTAATAATAATTATTTTATAATTCATTAACACCTTATATACGATGCGAAAAATAAAAAAAATAAAAATTAAATTGAATGGCAAAGTAAAGCTAATTAACGAGCATTATAAGATTCAGAATCTTTTACGAGATGTAAAAGTGCCTATTAAAAAAGTAGCTATTGAATTAAATAAAGAAATATTAGATAAAAAAAAGCTTGATAAGATAAAACTTAAGAAAAACGACAAAATTGAAATAGTTCATTTTATAGGAGGTGGTTAAAAAAAATGAAAGATAAGTTTTTTATAGCTAATAAACAATTTAATTCTCGGTTAATTGTAGGAACAGGAAAATATAAAAGTATGAGGGAATGTGCAAAAGCTGTGGAATTATCTGGGGCTAATATAGTTACTGTTGCAGTTAGAAGAGTAAATATATCTAATAAAAAAAAACCATTGCTAATGGATTATATTGATCCTAAAAAGATTACATATCTTCCAAACACTGCAGGTTGTTTCAATTCTGAAGATGCTCTTAGGACATTAAGGTTAGCAAGGGAAATTGGAGGATGGAAATTAGTAAAATTAGAGGTATTAGGTGATAAAAGAAATTTATTTCCTGAAATGATCGAAACTTTAAAGTCTACAGAGGTTTTATCTAAAGAGGGTTTTAAAGTTATGGTTTACTGTAATGATGATCCATTAATGGCAAAAAGATTAGAGAATTCTGGAGCATGTGCAATAATGCCATTAGCAGCCCCGATAGGATCGGGACTTGGAATTCAAAATAAAGTCAATATAAGAATTATAAGAGCACAAACAAAATTACCATTGATTATAGATGCTGGATTGGGACAAGCTTCGGATGCAGCTATTGCAATGGAATTAGGGTGTGATGGAGTTCTGGTGAATACAGCTATCGCAAGAGCAAAAAAACCATTTGAAATGGCAATGGCTTTTAAAAATGCAGTTATAGCTGGCAGACAATCTTTTTTATCTGGAAGAATAGAAATGAGTATATTGGGCAAAGCTTCCTCGCCTAAAAAAGGAATTATTTAGCTTTTTTAAAAAATTTTCTTTTTCTATATGGTTTTTTTTTAAACTTTTTTTTGTCACTAATATTTATAACATTATCTTCTTTTTTTTGGGCTTCTAAATTTTTTAGTTTTTCAAAATTTTCTAATAATTCTATGGTTTTTTTCGATTTATTTTTAATGTCAATAATGTATTCAGGAATAATCAAATTTCTATCAGTGATTATATCAATTTTCATTTTATTCTTTTTTTCAAAATAAGTTAAATCGTTTATAAAATTTTCTTTTAAAAAATCAGAAATTTTTTCACAAACTTTTAAATCTACATATTTTGCTTTGTTTAAAACAGATTTTAGTTCAACTAATTTTAATAATTTTTGCGCAAATGACTCATCTGTTAAATTTACTTTCCATTTCACTGCACTTTCTCTTAATCTTTGTCTAGACATTTCAAGAAGACCAAAGTTACTTATTCTTCCAATTTGGATTCTTGCTCGGTCTGATCTGCATTTTTCTTTTAATCTCCTCTCAACTAATCTTCTATTTCCATAGCTAAGCATATCAATGAAATCTATTATTATAAGTCCTGATAAATCTCTTATCTTAATTTGTCTCGCAATTTCATCAGCTGCCTCAAGATTGGTATCTAGAGCTGTGCTTTCAACATTTTTTTGTTTAATTGAACTTCCCGAGTTTATGTCAATAGAGACCAGAGCTTCAGTAGGATTTATAACCAAATATCCACCAGAATTTAATTTAATTTCAGAATCAAATATTTGATTCAGCTTTTGCTCAATACCTTCCTCAATGAATAAAGGAGTTTTGCCTCTATATTTTTTTATTTTTTTAACATGAGAAGGCATCATCATTTTCATAAAATTTTGTGCTTTTTTATATCCCTCATTTCCTTCAACAAAAATTTTTTGAGTATTTTCATCATACATATCTCTTAAGGTTCTTTTTATGATTTCACTTTCCTGATGTATCAGCGAAGGTGCAATAGAATTCAATGCATTTTCTTTAATTTGATTCCAACTATTTATAAGTGTAGTAAGATCGTGATTAATTTCATTTTTTGTTTTATTACTACCAGCAGTTCTCACAATTAATCCCATTTCTTTTGGAATTTCTATTTCATTCAATATTGATCTTATCTTTTTTCTATCCGCAGGATTAAAAATCTTTCTCGATATCCCGCCACCTTTTGCGGTATTAGGCATTAACACTATGTATTTACCTGCAATAGATATAAATGTACTTAGGGCTGCTCCTTTTTGGCCTCTCTCATCTTTTATTACCTGAACTAAAATTACTTGGTTTGGTTTGATAACTTCTTGAATTTTGTATCTTATAAATTTTGTTTTAACTTTTTCTTTTTTTTCCTCTTCAGAATTTTCTTTCTCCTCAGACTGTTTTTTTTCAATTGGGTCATCAACTTCTAACTTACCTTCTGCTAAGTCTTCTGCCTCTTTTTGTTCAACTTTTTTTGATAGTTCCTCTCTTGCTTTTTCTTCTTCTTGTTTAATGATTTCTAAATCACTTTTTGGTATCTGATAATAGTCTGACTGAATATCATTGAATGACAAAAAGCCATGTCTTTCTCTACCAAAGTCAACAAATGCAGCTTGAAGTGAAGGCTCTATTCTACTAACTCTACCTAAATAAATGTTATTCTTAATAAGGTTATTTTTTAAACCCTCGTATTCGTAATCCTCAATATTATTGTCTGATTTAAGAACAACTCTAGTCTCGTTTGGATGCGATGCATCAATATATAAATTTTTTTCCATAATATTTTTTTTGATGTTTTCATATAATTACTAAATTTATTAAAAATTTTGTTTTCTTATGCCATATCTTTAACAAATTCCGTTATATAATGGAATTAAAATGAACAGATTATTTAAAAATATATTGATCGCATTTATTAGTTTTTTCCTATTATTATCAATTTTTTTACTTGGTATTCTATGGAGTTACTCAAACTCGATACCTGATTATAAATTTTTAAAGAATTATAAACCTCCTGTTTCTAGCAAGGTTTATGCTGGTAATGGTGATTTGGTTGCAGACTTTTCTACGGAAAAACGAATCTTTGTTCCTTACAGATCAATACCAAAAGTGGTAATTAATTCTTTTTTATCTGCAGAAGATAAAAATTTTTTTTCACATCCTGGTGTTGATGCAAAAGGAGTTTTAAGAGCAGTTATAAATAATATTCAAAATATTTTGACCTCTAAAAGATTAGAAGGAGCATCAACTATCACTCAACAAGTAGCTAAAAATTTTCTTCTAAGTAATGAAATAAGTTTAAATAGAAAATTAAAAGAAGCAATTTTAGCATTTAGGATAGAAAGAGCCCTATCAAAAGAGAGAATTTTAGAATTGTATTTAAACCAGATATATCTTGGTAGTGGAGCGTACGGAGTTGCTGCAGCAAGTTTAGAATATTTTGATAAATCAATAAAAGAATTAAATTATGAAGAAGCCTCTTTGCTTGCGGCACTTCCAAAAGCCCCAAGTAAATACAATCCTTATAGAAATAAGGAATTAGCAAAATTCAGAAGAAATTTAGTTTTAAAGAATTTATTAGATAATGATTTCATTAGTCTTGAAAAATACGAAAATCTCAAAGACAAAGAAATAAAATTAAAAAAAAAAGAGAAAGTTTTTTTAGAGGATGCTCAATATTATATAGAGGATGTAAGAAAAAGTATTATAGATCAATTAACCTATGATAAAGTTTATAAACAAGGATTTAATATAAATACACCTATAAATTTAGAACTTCAAAAAATTGCAACAAAATCACTTAGAAATGGCTTAGTTAAATACGATAAAAGAAAAGGATGGCGAGGAGTTATAGCAAAAAAAGATTACACTTCAAATTGGAACAAAGATTTAGAAAAGTTTAGGCTAGAAAAATCTATAGGTTGGGAGATAGCAATAATTAAAAATGTAAGTCAATTTTCTGCTGAAATTGAAACAGAAAGTAAAATAAATGGTGTAATAGAATATAATGATATATCATGGACAAAAAAAGAATTTAGCGAGCTATTCAAGCCGGGTGATATAGTTTACGTAGAAAATATCAAATCTGATAAATTCAGTCTGAAACAAATTCCAAAGATTAATGGCGGTATTGTTGTGATGGATCCTTATACTGGTAGAGTCTTAGCCCTAAGTGGAGGTTTTAGTTTTAAAAATAGTGAATTTAATAGAGCTTCCCAAGCTTTAAGACAACCTGGTTCAGCATTTAAACCTTTTGTTTATGCGTTAGCTTTAGAGAATAAATATACACCATCGTCTTTAGTTTTAGACGCTCCTTTAGTATTAGACCAAGGATCGGATTTAAAAATGTGGAAACCAGAAAATTATGGAAAAAAATTCTATGGTATGTCGACATTAAGAACAGGGCTTGAAAAATCAAGAAATTTAATGACTGTGAGAATAGCTCAAAATCTTGGAATTGATAGTGTAGTAAACTTCTCTAAAGATTTGGGAATTTATGAAAATCCAAATGAATTGCTATCTATTTCTCTAGGGTCAACAGAGACAACTTTGTTAAAACTAACTTCAGCATACTCTGCTTTTGTAAATGGAGGAAAGCTTGTAGAGCCAATTTTAATTGATAGAATCCAAGATAGTGAGGGAAACACAATTATTAACAATGATAAAAGAAAATGTAAAAATTGTAATCAAATCTCTTATACAAGTAGATCTTATCCAGAAATTGAGGATACTTATAAACAGGTTTTTTCCTCGCAAACTGCATATCAAATTACATCAATATTAGAAGGTGTCATTAAAAGAGGTACGGGAAAAAAATTAAAAAAATTGAAACTTAATTTAGCTGGTAAGACAGGAACTACTAATGAAAATACAGATGCATGGTTCATTGGTTTTACTTCTAATTTAGTTATTGGGGTTTATGTTGGAATGGATAATCCATCTCCACTGGGAAAATTTGAAACAGGCTCAAAAACTGCATTACCTATCTTTGAATATTTTATAAAAAAAGGCATTAGAAAATCAGATGCTAGACCTTTCAAAGTTTCTGAGGGAATCACCATGATGGTTGTAGACCCAATCACCGGTCAAAAGGCAAGCTTAACATCCAAAAATACAATTATGGAAGCTTATAAAAGCAAAAATATAGTAAATGGAAAAGTTTTATTTTCAAATAGTAATAGATTAGATACTAATAATATATTAAAGTTTTACTAATGGATGATCAATATTTAAATATCAAAAAAGATATTGAAAAAATAAATCAAAGAGTAAAGGAGTTTCTTTGAAAAAAATGATATTTATTTAAAACTTAAAAAACATAATCAAAAAATGCTTAATGCCGATTTTTGGCATGATAAAGAAAATTCTAAAAAAGTATTAAAAGAAAAAAAATTATTTGAAGATTTAGTAAATTCGTATGAAAAATCTGTAATTAAGCTTAATGATCTAAATGATTTACATCAATTAGCTATTGAGGAAAGTAATCTAAGTTTTCAAAATGAGATTTTTGAAAATATTCAAAGTCTTAAGTTATTAGTGAAAAAAAATGAAGTTAGATGTTTTTTATCAAATGATGCAGACTCTCTTGATTGTTATATTGAAATCCATGCTGGAGCAGGTGGTACAGAAAGTCAAGATTGGGCCAATATGCTTCGAAGAATGTATCTCAAATGGTCAGATAACAAAAAATTTAAATCAAATTTAATAAGTGAGCATAAGGGAGATGAGGCAGGAATAAAATCTTCTACTATCAAAATAGAGGGTGATTATGTTTTTGGGTGGTTAAAGAAGGAGTCTGGAATACATAGGTTAGTAAGAATTTCTCCCTTTGACTCTGGTGCTCGAAGACATACTAGTTTTGCGAGTATTTGGGTATATCCAGTAGTTGATGAAAATATAAATATTGAAATACAAGATAAGGATTTAAGAGTTGATACTTATAGATCAAGTGGTGCTGGCGGCCAACATGTTAACACCACTGATAGTGCGGTTAGAATTACTCATCTACCAACAAAAATTGTTGTACAATGTCAAAATGAAAGATCTCAACACAAAAATAAAGAGACATGCTTAAGTATGCTTAAGGCTAGATTATATGATTTCGAGATCAAAAAAAAAGAGAAAGAAAGTCAAGATTTAGAGTCTTCAAAATCTGAAATTGGTTGGGGACACCAGATAAGATCATATGTTTTACAACCCTATAGATTGGTTAAGGATAATAGGACAAACCACGAGAGTACAAGTCCTGACAAAATCCTTGATGGTGAAATTGATGAATTTTTAGAAAAATCACTTTATCAAATTAAATGAGAATACTTTTTAAAATATTTTTATTAATTTTTTTTACTTTATTTATTTCTATGATCTATTTTAGTTTTATTGGTCTTGAAACTAAAAGATTTAATAAACAGATATCTCAAAAAATTAAAGTTATTGATGAAGATTTAAAAATTGAGCTTAATAAAGTAAAAATAATATTAGATCCCATCAAATTTAAAATTAATGCAAAGACAGTTGGTCCAAAACTAATATTTGGTAAACAGATTGTGGAGTTAGAAAATATCAAAACAGATATTTCATTAAAGTCATTAATTAAAAAAGAATTTTCAATTAAAGATTTAGAAATTTCAACAAAATCCCTTGAGTTAAATAATTTAATTTCATTTTTAAGAAATTTCAAAAATAGTTCTCAATTATATCTATTAGAAAAAATCATTAAAAAAGGATATTTAATAGCAGATTTAAATTTAGAATTTGACGAAGAAGGTAAAATTAAAGACAA
>CACPCD010000009.1 GCA_902632315.1 uncultured Pelagibacteraceae bacterium | reverse complement strand
TATGAAGTAAAAGATTTAAATCTAAGATCGTTAATTGATATTAAAGTAAATTATAAGCAGGTAGGTTCTGATAGAATAACAAATGCTATAAGTTTACAAAATAATAAAGATAATTTTATAATTTTAGATTTTGGTACAGCGACTACCTTCGATGTATTGATAAAAAAAATATATAAGGGTGGTATTATAGCCCCTGGTGTCAAAATTTCTTTAAATGTTTTGTCGGACAAAGCATCATTGATTCCAAAAGTAGATTTAAAAAGAACAAAAAAAGTAATTGGTATTAACACAATATCAGCAGTCAGGTCAGGTTTTTTCTGGGGGTATTCTGGTTTAATTGACAATATAGTTAATTTGATTAAGAAAGAGACTGGAAAATCTTTTAAATTAGTAATAACTGGAGGATTTTCAGATTTACTAAAAGGATCAATTAAAAACAAACTTATACAAGACAAAGATATTACTATTAAAGGTCTTATTAAAATTTCTAAACTTATCAAATAAATGAAAGACGAATTATTATTTTGCCCACTAGGAGGATCTGGAGAAATTGGAATGAACATGAATTTGTTTGGTTATGGACAACCAGGTGACCATAAATGGATCATGGTTGATATTGGAGTAACTTTTGCAGACGATACTATCCCAGGTGTAGATCTTATTTATCCAGACCCAGGTTTTATTGTTGAAAAAAAAGAAAATCTTTTAGGAATTATTCTTACCCATGCACATGAAGATCATATTGGAGCCATTGCTCATTTATGGCCTCAATTAAAATGCAATATTTATGCTACACCATTTACAGCTATACTTATTAAAGAAAAATTTAAAGAAAAACATATCGACATAACAAATGAATTAAAAATTGTTCAATTAAACGGTAAAGTTTCATTAGACCCTTTTGATATAGAATATATTACATTAACTCATTCAATTTTAGAGCCAAACGGTTTGAGAATAAAAACACCAGCTGGAGTGGTTTTGCATACAGGTGATTGGAAAGTTGACCCGAATCCTTTGGTAGGAGGTGAAATAAATTCCAAAAGATTAAAAGAAATAGGTGATGAGGGTGTTTTAGCAATGATTTGTGACTCAACAAATGTTTTAAGTGCTGGAAGATCAGGCTCAGAACTAGATGTGAGAAAAAACTTATTGAATATCATGAGTAGATTAAAAAAAAGAGTTATAGTTACTTCATTTGCATCAAATGTAGCGAGGATGGAATCAGTCTTTTATTGCGCGGAAAAAACTGGAAGACAGATTTCTTTAGTTGGCAGATCTATGCATAGAATTTTTAAAGCTGCAAGACAATGTGGTTATCTAAAAAACACTATAGAACCTATTGATCCAAGAGACGCCAAAAATTTTTCTCGGGAAAAGATAGTTTACCTATGCACTGGAAGTCAGGGTGAACCAATGGGTGCAATGATGAGGATATCTAATTATACACATCCTGATATATTTATTGAAAAAGGTGATGCTGTAATTTTTTCATCAAAAATAATTCCGGGAAATGAAAAAAAACTTTATAAATTACATAATCAGTTAGTTAAAGATGGTATCGAAGTTATATCTGAGGAAACAGAGTTCATACATGTCTCAGGACATCCTAATAGAGAGGATTTGAAAGATATGTACCAGTGGGTCAAGCCAAAATGTGTAATCCCAGTTCATGGTGAACATAGACATATGATTGAACATATTAGTTTTGCAAAAGAAATGCAGGTGCCTCATCCTGTACAAGTTGAAAATGGTGATATTGTTAGATTATATCCTGGAAATAAACCTGAAGTTTATGATAAGGCTCCAAGTGGAAGATTATACTTAGATGGAAATATAAGTGTAGAAGAAGATTCCCAATCAATAAAAGATAGAAAAAACCTTAGTGCACATGGATATTTAGAGGTGACAATATTAATTACCCCAAAAGGAAATATTCATAATAATCCAATTACCTCTTTTAGAGGATTGCCTGTTTATGATAAGGATGAATTTGTATATGGCTTGGAATACGAAATTGAAAAAACTTCACGATCATTTAAATTAGGTAGCAAGCAACAAGAACATAACTTGATTGATGCCCTTAAAATTGCTTGTAGAAAATTTACAAAAGACAAAACAGGTAAAAAACCTTTTACAAATATAAACTTAATTAAAATTTAATGAGCCCCACTGGATTAGCTATAATTTATATAATAATCTGGTGGATTGTTTTTTTTGCTATTTTACCAATAGATGTAGAAAGAAATAAAATTCAAAAGATAGAAGGGGAAGACCCAGGATCACCTGAAAATCCTAAAATGCCTAAGAAATTCATTTATTGCACTGGAATTACAACAGTTTTATTCATTATCATCTATCTATTAATGAAATTTGAATATTTAAATTTAAGAAATATAATCAATTAACATGTATATTTCAAAATTATTTATTCCAATTTTAAAAAATAACCCGTCTGAAGCAAAAATAAAATCTCATCAACTTATGCTGAGAGTGGGGATGATCAAACAATCTTCAGCTGGAATTTATTCATGGCTACCACTAGGTTTTAAAGTTATGAAAAAAATTGAACAAATAGTGAGAGAAGAACAAAATAAAATTGGTGCTCAGGAAATTTTAATGCCAACAATACAATCAAGTGAAATTTGGAAAGAGAGTGGTCGTTATGAAGATTATGGTGAAGAGATGCTTAGAATTAAAGATCGTCAAAATCGAGAAATGCTTTATGGACCAACCAATGAAGAATTAGTAACTGATATTTTTAGATCATCGGTAAAATCTTATAAAACTCTTCCTCAACTTTTATACCATATTCAATGGAAATTTAGAGATGAAATAAGACCTAGGTTTGGAATAATGAGATGCAGAGAATTTTTTATGAAAGATGCTTACTCCTTTGATATCACAGACGAGGATGCAAATTTCTCGTATAATAAATTTTTTTTATCTTATTTGAGGACTTTCAAAAGATTAGACCTTAAAGCTATACCTATGGCAGCAGATACTGGTCCAATTGGAGGAAATCTTTCACATGAATTTATTATTCTTGCTGAAACAGGTGAAAGTAAAATCTATACAGATAAAAGAATTTTTGAATTAGATAGTGATGATACAGAATTAGAGAGAAATTCTCTAAAAAGTTTAAGAGAAAAATTTGATGAATTTTATTCTGTAACTGATGAAAAATTTGATAAAAAAGAATTTGAAAAAAAAGTAATAGAAAAAAACCGACTTCAAACAAAAGGAATTGAGGTTGGTCATATTTTTTATTTTGGAGACAAATATTCTAAACCAATGAATGCTTCGGTAGATTTACCTGGTGGGAAGAAAGACTTTGTTAAGATGGGATCATATGGAATAGGAGTATCAAGATTAGTAGGGGCAATAATTGAGGCTAAATATGACGAAAAAAATGAGATCATGAAATGGCCAATATCTGTTGCACCATATGAGGTTTCTATAATTCCTATGATGAATAAAAACGACACATCAAGTTTAGATAAAGCAAATAATATTGATATAGAATTAAGGAAAAGTAATATTGAAACAATAATCGATGATACAGACGAAAATTTATCATCAAAAGTAAAAAAAATGAATCTCATTGGGGCTCCTTATCAAATAATAATTGGCAAACAAACAGAAGGTGACTTATTAGAGTTTAAAGAAATTGGAAAAGAACCAAGAAAAATTAAAATAGCTGAAATTATAAAAATTCTTAAAGAACAAAAAGCAAAAATTTGATTTCAACATTAGAAAAAGAAGTTACGTTTAGATTTTTAAAAGCCAGAAAAAAAGATGGTTTTTTGAATATCATCTCAATTTTTTCTTTTATTGGTATAAGTCTTGGTGTTGCAGTTTTAATAATTGTCATGTCAGTCATGAATGGTTTCCGCACTGAACTTATAAACAAAATTGTAGGTTTTAATTCACATTTAACAGTCGATCCTTATAACAATAAAATTGAAATAAATACTGTAAACCAAAGTTTAAAAGATATTTCAAAAAATTTGATTTTGAGTAATTCTGGAGAGGCGATAATTATTAAAAGTGAAACGTCCAAAGGTATTTTGTTAAGAGGATACAAAAGCAATGATTTTTCTAAATTAAAGATTTTTGAAAATGAACTTTTTTTAGGCGACAATAAGAAATTATTAAAGAATAATATTTCGATCGGCAAAGAGTTAAGTTTCACCCTAGACCTTAATGTAGGCGACAGTGTTACTCTAATGTCATCTGCAGGTGTTGAAACAATAATTGGCAATTTACCAAGACAAAAAACTTTTTTAGTTTCATCTATTTTTGAAAGTGGTATGGCTGAATTTGATAATAATATAGCTTTTATAAATTTAGAAACTTTAGAGGATTTCTTTAATTTAGATGAGAATGACAGAAATTTAGAAATATATTTAAATAATCCTCAAAATATTGATTATCAAAAATCTATTGCTCAAGATAATTTTCCAAATGATTTCGTTTATAGCTGGTCAGATATGAATAGATCTTTGTTTTCAGCCTTAAAGGTTGAGAGAAATGTAATGTTTATAATTTTGTCATTAATAATTATTGTTGCAGCTTTTAATATTATTTCGGGTTTAACGATACTTGTTAAAAATAAAACACGAGAAATAGCGATTTTAAAATCTATTGGTGTTTTAAATAAATCTATTGTTAAAATATTTTTTTTAGTTGGAATAATAATTGGTAGTTCTGCTACAATTTTTGGTATTTTTCTAGGAGTTACATTTTCAATGTATGTAGAAAATATAAGACAATTTTTAAGTACAATATTTAATATAAGTTTATTTCCAGAAGAAATATACTTTTTAAGCACTATGCCGTCAGAAATTAATTTTTTCTCAATATTAATTATTTCACTATGCTCAATATTTATAACTATTATTGTCTCAATATTTCCAGCACTTAAAGCAGCTAAACTAGATCCAATTAAGGCATTGAAGTATGAATAATTTAATAGAAATTTCAAACCTTAATAAATCTTTCAATGAATTGAATAACGTAAAAGTTTTAAAGAAAATTTCTTTTAAATTCAAAAAAGGAAAGATTTATTCTTTAATGGGTCCCTCAGGCTCTGGAAAATCTACTCTTTTAAATTTACTCTCATTAATTGATCGACCAACTTCTGGCTTAATAAAAATTGAGAATAAAAATATAAATTTTAATGATTCCAATAAGAGTGATATTTTGAGAGCGAATAAAATTGGTATCATTTATCAACAAGATAATTTGCTACCTGATTTTACAGCAATAGAAAATATCTATTTAGCTAGCTTGGCAGCTGGGAGCAATAAATTTCTATCACTATCTAAGGCAAAAATTTTACTTAAAAAAGTTGGACTTTTGAATAGATCAGATCATTACCCCTCCCAATTATCTGGAGGAGAAAAACAAAGAATATCGATAGCGAGAGCATTAATTAATGATCCGCAAATTATTTTAGCCGACGAACCCACTGGAAGTTTAGATTTAGAAACAGCAAAAGGAGTTTTTGGATTGATAAAAAAACAGATAAACTCTGATAGAACAATAATTTTTGCAACCCATAATAGATATTTTGCTAATAAGGCAGATTGCTTATTGGAATTAGTTAATGGTAATATAAAAACCGTTAATGCCTGAGTCTAAAAATCAAAATTTTAATCATTTAAAAATCCACTCTCAATATTCAATATGTGAAGGTGCGATAAAAATTGATGATTTAAAGGATTTTTCTAAAGAAAATAAATTGAGATCTTTAGCTTTATGTGACTCGATAAATTTATGTGGTGCATTAGAATTTTCAGAAAAAATATCTAAAGTAGGAACTCAACCAATTATAGGAACGCAAATTAATTTTAATATTAATGATACAACTGGTCTTTTACCATTATACGCTCTGAATGAAAATGGCTATAAAAGAATAATAGAGTTATCCTCATTATCATATCTTGATAATGATCAACTATCCGATCCCCATCTGAAATTTGAAAAACTACTAGAAAAAAATGAAGGAGTTGCAGTAATGTCAGGCACTATAAATGGATTATTTGGCCAATTGTTTGATAAAGGAAAATTTACAGAAATATCAGAATTATATTTAAAATTAAAATCGAAATTTTCAGACAGATTCTATATTGAGATCCAGAGACATGGAGATCAAAATGAAATTTCATTTGAAAAATTTAACTTGTCCCAATCTATTAAATTAGAAATACCTATTATTGCTACAAATGAAGTTTATTATATGGATAAAAATATGCATGAGGCTCATGACGCTTTAATTTGTATTAAAAATAAAACCTATATTAATGAAAAAAATAGACAAAAATTTACAAACCAACATTACCTTAAAAAAGATGCTGAAATGAGGGAATTGTTTGCTGATTTACCAGAGGCATTGGAAAACAATTATAATTTTCCGTTTCGTTGTAATTTTCATCCTTTTTTTTCAAAACCAATTTTGCCAAATATTAGTTCAGATAAAGAGGGAAATGCAGATGAAATTTTAAAAAAAAATTCTTTTGAGGGTTTAAAAGAAAAATTCATAAAAATTTTCAAGATAAAAGAAGATGATTTAACTAAAGATAAAAAATATTTACAATATAAAGATAGATTAGATCACGAGTTAGATATCATTATTGAGATGAAATATGCTAGTTATTTTTTAATTGTATCTGATTATATTAAATGGGCTAAAGAAAATGATATTCCAGTTGGACCAGGTAGAGGTTCTGGAGCAGGGTCACTTGTTGCTTGGTGTTTATCAATAACAGATGTTGATCCAATAAAATTCAATTTGATTTTTGAAAGATTTCTAAATCCAGATCGTATATCGATGCCAGACTTTGATATTGATTTTTGCGAAGAGAAGAGAGATTTAGTTTTTGAATATTTGACTAAAAAATATAAAGACAGCGTTGCCCATATAATAACTTTTGGTAAATTAAAAGCGAGAATGGTTATAAGAGATGTTGGTAGAGTTTTAGGACTAGCATATGGCTTTGTGGATAATATATCAAAAATGATACCATTTGATCCCTCAAGACCACAAAACTTGTCAGAGTGTATCGCCGGAGAACCTAGACTTCAAAAATTAATAAAAGAGGATCCTAGAGTTAAAAAATTAATAGAACTATCTTTAAAATTAGAAGGTTTAAATAGAAATGTAGCTACTCATGCAGCTGGGGTTGTAATCGCTGATAGAAAATTAACAGATGTAGTGCCACTTTATAAAGATACTTCTACTGATTTATTACTTCCATCCACACAGTTTGACATGTATTCAGCAGAAAATGCTGGATTAATTAAATTTGATTTTTTGGGTCTAAAAACTTTGACAGTTATCAACAATACCCAAAAACTCATAAGAAAAAAAAATACAAATTTTAATATAGAAAATATTGATTTTGAGGATCAGAAAGTTTTTGATTTACTATCATCAGGAAAAACAGTTGGCCTTTTTCAAATTGAAAGTTCTGGAATGAGGGAGGCATTAACTCAAATGAAGCCAAACCATATTGAAGATATTATTGCTTTGGTAGCTCTTTATAGACCTGGTCCAATGAGTAACATACCAACTTATAACGATTGTAAACATGGAAGACAAGAACCTGATTATTTACATCCTTTATTAGAAGGAATTCTAAAACCAACATATGGAGTTATAATTTATCAAGAACAAGTAATGCAAATTGCACAAAAACTATCCGGATTTACAGCAGGCCAAGCGGATATTTTGAGGCGTGCAATGGGTAAAAAAAAAAGATCAGAACTAGAAAAACAAAAACAAAATTTTATAGCTGGAGCTGTAAAAAATGGTATTAACAAAGAAGTTGCGGCAGGAATATTTCTAAAAATTGAACCCTTTGCAGAATACGGATTTAACAAAAGTCATGCAGCTGCTTATGCTATTATTTCTTATCAAACTGCTTATTTAAAAACTTATTATCCAAAAGAATTTATTGCTGCTTCAATGACTATGGATATATCAAATCAAAGTAAACTAAGTGAATTTTATGAGGAACTTAAAAGATTGGATATTGAAATAGTAAGGCCCGATATAAATGAATGCTTTGCAGATTTTAGGACAGAGAATGAAAAATTCTATTATGCTTTAGGTGGAATAAAAGCTGTAGGCTATGAAGCTGTATCAAATATTGTAAAGGAAAGATTAGATAATGGAAAATTTAAATCAATTAGAGATTTTTTAGATCGTGTTAATCCAAAAGATATAAATAAACTACAATTAGAGGGACTAGTAAAGGCTGGTGCATTTGATAATTTGAATTCTAATCGACAATCTTTGTTTAATTCTATACCAAGTTTTATCACAAAATCTAAAAATATTTATGAGAATAAGTCTGCTAACCAGATTGATTTATTTGGTGAAGAAGTCAATCAAGATAATGATCTAATTTCCGAAATTGCAGATTGGAAATTTGAGGAGAGGCTTTCGAAAGAATTTGAGTCAGTAGGGTTTTTTATCTCTGATCATCCTTTAAACCAATTTAAAGATATTTTTCAAGATTATAAAATTTTAGACTTTCAAACCTTTAGTGCAAATGAAGATTTTAAAGAGGCAAATATTGCTGCTACTTTATTAAAAGTGCAAGAGAGAAAAACTGCAAAAGGAAACGCCTACGCTGTTTTAAAAATAACTGATTTAAGTAGTGTTTTTGAGTTATTCATTTTTTCTGATGTTTTAGAGATGAACCGAGAAATTCTAAAAGAAGGAAGCTCAATAATTTTGACACTAATAAAATCTAGCACAAATGAGGATAATAGATTTAAAAGAATTAATGTTCAAAAAATAGTATCTTTGAAAGATTTGATAAATAAGCCAATTGATGAGTTAACCTTTGATCTTAAGTCATTAAAAGAATTAGAGGAAATTTCAAAATTTTTAACTAACAATGGAGATACTTTAATAAAAATCAAATTAAGTGATAAAGACAATAATTATGATTTTAAGCTGAAAAATAGGAGGAACATTGATAGAAAAACATTAAATCTAATAAGAAATAGGGAAATATCAGCAATAATTAGGTAATTTTCACTTGTTTATTAAAAAAAATTTTTGTACATAACTTTCAAATAAATTAACACGCACACAGTTATTGGTTTTATACCTCCGGTCCTTTTTGGAAATTACTGTGGTGGCTTAACCGGGAAAAAATATGAAGATACCTAATGTAACAATACAACAATTATTAGAAGCGGGAGTTCATCTTGGTCATAAAACTTTAAGATGGAACCCAAAAATGAAAAAATATATTTTTGGAAAAAGAGATTCAATTCATATAATTGACTTAACACAAACTTTAGAGTTAACAAAAATAGCACTGGAGAAAGTGCATCAAACAATCTCAAATAATGGAAAGATTTTATTTGTATCTACAAAAAAACAAGCATCAGAAGCTATTGCAGAAGTAGCAAAAGAAACTGATCAATATTTTGTCAATTATAGATGGTTAGGAGGCATGTTAACCAATTGGGGAACAATTTCAAATTCAATCAAAAAACTTAAAAAATTAGAGATTGATTTGGTCTCTGAAAATAGAGGATTTACAAAAAAAGAACTTTTAAAAATGAGTGTTAAAAAAGACAAATTACAAAGATCTTTAGGTGGAATATCTGACATGAAAAAAGTTCCAGACTTGGTATTTATAATTGATACTAATTATGAGTCTTTAGCAATCCAAGAGTCTGTAAAACTAGGAATACCAATTATTGCAATACTTGATAGCAACTCAAATCCCGATGGTATTGATTTTCCTATTCCCGGAAATGATGATGCTAGAAGAGCAATTGATTTATATTGTAATTTAATTAAAGAAACGATTCTATCTGCAAAAAAAGTATCTCCAGTAATTGACTCAAAAAAAACTTTAGAAAAAAAAGTTGAAAATAAAAATAATGATAAAATTGTAGCAGAAATTGATAGAGAAAAATTAGACAAAAAATTTTCTAAGAAAAAAGAAAAAAAACTAAATTAAAATGAGTGATATAGAAAAAGTTAAGAAACTTAGAGAAGCAACTGGAGCTGGATTTAAAGATTGCAACTTAGCAATAAAAGAGTCAGGTGGAGATTTAGACAAAGCTGTAGAAATTTTAAGAGTTAAGGGGATTTCAAAAGCTTCAAAAAAAATGTCTAGAGATGCAAAAGAGGGAGTTGTTGCTGTAAGTGGAGATGAAAAAAAAACCTCTATAATTGAAGTTAACTGTGAAACAGATTTTGTTGCAAAAAATGATGATTTTATAAATTTTGTTAAAGAATTAAGTGAATTAAATAATGAAAAAAACTCAGATATAGAAAAACTAAAGAAAGCAACTATGAAAAATAACATTTCAGTAGAAGAAAATTTAGTTGCTCTTATTGCAAAAATTGGTGAAAAAATCACAATTGGACAAACCAAAACTATTACAAACTCTTCATCAAAAAATTATCAATATTTACACACAGTTGTTAAAGATAATTTAGCTAAATTAGCTGTAGTAGTATCATTAGAGACAAAAGAAAATTCAGATGTTGTAAAAACTTTTGGAAAACAATTATCAATGCATATTGCTGCTTCTAATCCTTTAGCCCTTGAGTCTAGTTTAATAGATAAAGCTATTATAGAAAAAGAACAAGAGTTAGTTACTGAAGAACTTAAAAACTCTGGAAAACCAGACGATATAGCAAAAAAGATAAGCATGGGTAAAATGAATAAGTTTAAAGAAGAAAATGCTTTGCTTACACAAGCTTGGGTAATGGAACCAAAAAAAAAAGTCCAAGAAATCTTAAAAGAGCTAGCCATTAATGATTTGAAGATTAAGGAGTTCAGTCGAATAAAGATAGGTGAATAAATGTTTGACGAAAAATCACATAGCCTTAAAATGGATAAAGCTATCGAAGTTTTTTCAAAAGAATTATCCTCGCTGAGAACTGGCAGAGCTAACGCAGCAATGCTTGATCTTATAAAAGTTGATGTTTATGGTCAACAAATGCCAATCAATCAAGTTGGTAGTATTACAACTCCAGAACCTCGTATGATCAATATTCAAGTGTGGGACCAAAACAATGTTTCACTTATAGACTCCGCGATTAAAAAATCTGAATTAGGATTAAATCCCCAAATTGACGGTCAATTAATAAGATTGCCAATACCAGAGTTAAATGAGGAAAGAAGAACTGAATTAAAAAAGTTGATAAAATCAATGGGTGAAAAATGTAAAATTTCAATAAGAAATATTAGAAGAGACGCCAATGAAGAATTAAAAAAACTAATGAAATCAAAAGATATAGGTGAAGATGAAGAAAAATCTTATGAAAAAAATGTTCAAACCATTACTGATAAGCATATAGAAAAAGTTGATGAAAAAGTTGCGTTAAAAGAAAAAGAAATAATGACAATATGAACCCACTTAATCATGTGGCCATTATTATGGACGGTAATGGTAGATGGGGCATAAAGAATAAGAACTCTAGAAATGCTGGACATAGAGCTGGGCTTAATACTGTAGAAAAAATTATTAAAGAAACAATTAAACAAAAAATCAAATTTTTGACATTATATGCATTTTCAACAGAAAATTGGAAAAGACCAAAAAAAGAAATTAATTATTTATTTAATTTATTAGAAAACTTTTTGATTAATAGAATCGAGGAACTCCATAAACAAAATATAAGATTAAAGATTATTGGAATCAAAAGTTTTTCAAATAATTTGAATAAATTATTAAGCTCATCTGAAAGAAAAACATCTAAAAATACAAAGTTACAAATTAATTTAGCTTTAAATTACGGCTCAAAATTTGAGTTATTAAATGCATTTAAGAATCTTCAAAAAAGTAAAGGTAAAATAAGCGAAAAAAATTTAAAAAAATATCTTCAAACAAAAGATATTCCTGATCCAGATTTACTAATAAGAACTGGAAATACTAAAAGACTAAGCAATTTTTTATTGTGGCAACTCGCTTATTCGGAGATTCATTTTGAGAAGAAATTATGGCCTGATTTTAATGAAAAAGATTATAATAAGATTATTAAAAATTATAGATCAATAAAAAGAAATTTTGGGAACATATAATGGAAAAAGAACTTCAAAAAAGAATTCTTAGTTCAATTATTTTGATACCAACAGCAATATTTTTTATTTATCTAGGATCAATTTATTTCATATTTTTTTTGAGCTTAATTTTTTTAGCGACGAGTTATGAGTGGTTAAAAATGTGTAAAAAAAATCATCTAATGAAGTTTTTAGGAATTATATTCCTTTTATTTTCATTTTACTCATCTTTTTATATAAGAGAAAATTCAGGATTATTTCTTTTCTTTTTTATAATTTTAATTTGCATATTTACCGACATAGGTGGTTATGTATTTGGAAATATATTTAAAGGACCTAAACTAACTAAAATAAGTCCAAAAAAAACTTACACTGGCGTTGCTGGTGGTTTTTTATTTTCTTTAATAGCAGGATTATCTTTCATGAAAATTATTGGAAGCAATTATTTAGAGACACATTATTTGAATACTTTTTTTGGTATTTTGATAATTTCGTTAATAAGTCAAATAGGAGATTTAATAATTTCTTTTTTTAAGCGAAAAGCTAAATTAAAAGACACTGGTAAAATTTTACCGGGACATGGAGGATTTTTAGATAGAGTAGATGGATTAATTTTTGTTATGCCGTTACTATATTTAAAGTTGTTTGTTATATAATGAAAAAGAAAATTGTTATTCTCGGATCAACAAGTTCTATTGGAAAATCTTTACTAAGTATTATTAAAAAAGATAAAAAAAATTTTAAAATAGAATTATTGACAGCCAATACAAATTATAAAGATTTAATTAAACAAGCAAAACAGTTTAATGTAAAAAATTTAATCATTACTGACTCCGAAAGTTACAAAAAATCAAAAATTTTTTATAACGGAAAAAAAATTAAAATATTTAAAAACTTTGATAATTTAAAAACAATTTTACCAAAAAAAGTTAATTACGTAATGAGCTCTATATCTGGAATAGGGGGTTTATTACCAACATATAAAATAATTAAACATACTAAATTAATTGCAATTGCGAATAAGGAGGCAATTATATGTGGATGGTCTCTAATTAGAAAAGAACTTCAAAGAAATAAAACAAAATTTATTCCGGTTGACTCTGAACATTTTTCTATTTTTTCACTATTACAAAATCAAGATGAAAGAAATATTGAAAAAATTTATATTACGGCATCAGGTGGACCTTTTATTAATTTACCAAAAAGTAAATTCAAAAAAATTAAATTAAGAGATGCACTCAAACATCCTAATTGGAGAATGGGAAAAAAAATTACAATAGATTCCGCAACATTAATGAATAAAGTTTTTGAAGTAATAGAAGCTAAGAATATTTTTAACATAGACTATAAAAAAATAGAGATTTTAACACATCCAAAATCATATATTCACGCAATTGTAAAATTTGAGGATGGATTAACAAAAATTTTAGCTCATGATCCTGATATGAAAATTCCAATTTATAATTCATTATATTTTAATGAAAATAAAAATTTTAAATCTAAATCACTAGATTTTAATATTTTAAATAATTTAAACTTAAAAAAAGTAGATTTATTAAAATTTCCAATAGTGAAGATTTTAAATAATTTACCAAACCATCCATCATTATTTGAAACAATTTTAATAACAGTTAATGATTATCTAGTTTATAAATTTTTAGATAAAAAAATGAATTTTAAAAAATTAATCTATTTAATAATCAAAATAATAAAATTAAAAGAATTTCAAAAATATAAGAAAATTAAGCCTAAAAATATTGAAGATATTTATCGTCTTAGGGGCCATGTTGGTTCAAAATTAGAGACTTTAGGTATATAAACTTTTTTTTTCTGGTATATAAAGCATTGTTTTTTATGATTAAAATTTTAACAAAAATATTAATTTTATTAATTCTTCTTTTTAGGTCTGTTGCGGCAGAAATAATTAATGAAGTAAATATTTCTGGAAATAAAAGAATTTCAAATGAGTCCATTATTTCTTTAGGTCAAATCAATATTAAAGAGGATTACAGTAGCGAACAATTAAATATTATTTTAAAGAAATTGTATGACACAAATTTTTTTAGTGATGTTTCTTTATCACTAGATAACGGATCCTTAAATATAAAAATTATTGAAAATCCAATAATTGAAGATATTCAAATTACAGGTGTAAAAAATAAAAAACTTTTAGAAGACATTAATGAAAACTTAAATCTTCGTAACAGAATGTCATTCACAGAGAATCTTCTTGAAAAAGATATCTCAACTATTAAAAAATTTCATAAATCTGCTGGATTTTATTTTGTTGAAGTTGTTCCATCAGTCAATAAGGATGAAAGTCTAAATTCAATAAGAATTAATTTAGATGTTAAACAAGGAGAAAGAGCCAAGATTAAAGAAATCTTTTTTTTAGGAGATAAAAAGATAAAAGATAAAAAATTATTAGAAATTATAGCTTCTGAGGAACATAAATTTTGGAAGTTTATATCTCAAAAAGTATATCTTAATGAAGATATAGTAAATTTAGATACGAGACTTTTGGAAAATTACTATAAGAACGAGGGATATTATGATGTTGAAGTTTTAAATTCATTTGTAGAATTAACTGATAAAGGCTCATTTAAATTAGTATTTAATATTGATGCTGGAGAAAAATATTTTTTTAATGAATTAACTTTAACTCTTCCAGAAGACTACAAAAAAAAAGATTTCGATGATATAGAAAAAATATTTAAAAAACTTAAAGGTAAAAATTACTCACTAGACAGCGTTGATAAAATTTTAAAAGAAATTGATAAAATTGCTTCTTTAAAATTATATGATTTCATAGATGCCACTGTCGAAGAAAAAGTTGTTGATAAAAATAAACTAAATTTTAATTTTCAAATGCAAGACAGTAAAAAATATTACGTTGAAAGAATAAATATCTTTGGAAATTTCCAAACAATTGAGGAAGTAATAAGAAATAATTTATTTGTTGATGAAGGTGATCCACTCAATAATGTCCTTTATAACAAATCTATTGATAAAATTCGTAGTTTAGGATTTTTTGATAATGTAAAAAGTGAAGTTGTGAATGGTTCAGATCCTAATTTAAAGGTTATTAATATAACTGTTGAAGAGCAACCCACAGGTGAAATTTCAATGGGGGCAGGTTATGGTTCCTCTGGATCAACTATTGGTGCAGGAGTTGTAGAAAAAAACTTCTTAGGTAAAGGAATTAATTTAAATACAAACTTTGAATTAACAGAGGAGTCTCTTAAAGGACAATTTATTTTTTCAAAACCAAACTTTAATTACACTGATAATACTTTGAGAACATCTTTTAGAGCTTTGACTACAGATAATTTAGACGATTTTGGTTATAAAGAGTCTGAAACTGGGTTTTCTATTGGAACGACGTTCGAACAATATGAAAATCTTTTTTTTAGCCCAGAATTATCTATATCACTTACTGATTTAGAAACTAATTCATCTGCTACTGAAAATCTTAAAAAACAAGAGGGTGGTTATGGTGATTTTTATTTTAATTATGGTCTAAGCTATGATTTGAGAGACTCGGTTTATAATCCAAAAACTGGATCCAAAACTTCATTTTTCCAAACGGTACCACTTATTTCAGACAATAGTGAAATAGCAAATACATTTATTGCAACGAAATATAAAACTTTAAATAATTCGTCAGGAATGGTTGGAAAAGTAAGTTTATATCTTAAAGGTGTTCACTCATTAGGAGATGATGATGTAAGAATATCTAAAAGAGCATTTATTCCTTACAATAGATTAAGAGGTTTTGAGAAAAAGAAAGTTGGCCCGATTGATAATAATGATTTTATTGGTGGAAATTATGTTTCAACGCTTAACTTTTCAACAAATTTGCCTGGCTTCTTTACAACAATCGAAAATATTGATTTTTCGTATTTTGTAGATGTCGCCAATGTGTGGGGTGTTGATTATAGCGATTCTATAGATGACTCAAACACTATACGAAGTTCTACAGGTTTAGCTATGGACTTAAAAACACCAGTGGGTCCATTAACATTTTCTTACACGCTACCTGTTACTAAAAAATCAACAGATAAAACTGAGACTTTTAGATTTAATTTAGGTACAACATTTTAATGAAGAAAAAATTTTTTTTTACAATATTTTTTATATCATTTTTTTTGAGCACTAATATTAGTAACGCTCAAGATAACATCGCTTTTATTGATTTAAACATCGTTTTTGATAATTCAAATGCTGGGAAAAAAATTAATAAACAAGTTACTGAGAAAAAAAAGAAAAATAATAAAAACTTTAAAGAGCTTAAAAAAAAGTTCGATACAGATAGAGATAAATTGATTGCTCAAAAAAATGTGATCTCGCCAGAAGAGTTTGAAAAAAAAATAATTGAATTAGAGAGCAATTTAAAGAAATATAATACAAAAATTAATAAAGAAAATAATGAATTAAATCAATATCAACTAAAAGCAAGAAAAAAATTTTTTGATAATATAAGACCAATTTTAGAAGATTATGCTAAAAAAAATTCAATTGATGTAATTCTTAAAAAAGAAAATATACTTATAGGGAAAACAACTTTAGATATTTCAAAAGACATTTTGGATTTATTTAACAAAAAAATTAAGACAATATCAGTTGAATAAAATGAATTTGAACAAATCTCAAATTATCGAATTATTGCCTCATAGGGAACCAATGTTGTTAATAGATGAATTAAGAGATATAAAAAAATTACATTCAGCAACAGCAATTATGAATGTTAAAAAAGATGGTTTTTATGTAAATGGACATTTTCCTAATCAACCTGTAATGCCCGGAGTTTTAATTGTAGAAGCTTTTGGTCAGGCTGCAGCGGCATTAACTGCACATGGCCTAGATAAAAAAACCTATCAAAATAAGCTAGTATTTTTAATGAGCGTTGAGAAAGCTAGATTCAGAAATCCAGTTGTACCTGACTGTAAATTAGAACTTAAAATTGAAGCTATAAGATCCCATGGTAGAGTTTGGAAGTATAAAGGAGAAGCTTTTGTATCCGGAAAAAAAATGGCTGATGCACAATGGTCAGCTACCATAGTTGATAGAAAATAATTAGTAATAATTGTTGATATAAAAAAACTTAAAGTTTTGATATTAACTAAGTCATGGAAAATCCTTTTTTTAAAAATTTTGGTCCTTTTAAAATTGATATTTTATTAAAAAAACTTGCGATAAATAATGTTGAAAACTTTAAAAATGATAAGGTTTTTGATGTAAAAGATTTATCAACAGCAACAAGTAAAGATCTTACTTTTTTTCATTCTAATAATTATTTAAAATATGCATCAATTACAAAAGCCTCTTATTGTGTAACTCTCAAAAATTTAGCACGCTATTTACCCTCTGCATGTAAAAAAATAATAGTTGATAATGTGTTACTAGATATAGCTAAAATAACTGAAGAATTTTATCCTAATTCAATTACTGATGATTTTGATAATTCTGTAAAAGAAATAAATAAAACTTCTTTTAAAAAAAAGTGTAATCATGGAAAAAATGTACTCATAGGAAAAAATGTTAAAATAGGAAAAAACTGCTTAATTGGACATAATACAATAATAGAAAAGAATGTAATTATAGGATCCAATTGTTCAATTGGCTCAAATGTAATAATAAGAAATACAGTTATTAAAGATAATGTAAATATCTTAGATGGTTGTGTAATTGGCAAAAAAGGTTTTGGTTTTTTTCCAAATAAATCAAAAAATGTAAGATACCCCCACATTGGAGTAGTCATTATTAATGAAAATTCTGAAATAGGATGTGGCTCAACTATTGATAGAGGGTCTCTTTCTAATACAGTTATAGGTAAGAATACTTTTTTAGATAATCAAATTCATATTGCACATAATAATAAAATTGGAAACAATTGTATAATCGCTGGACAAGTTGGTTTAGCAGGAAGCTCTTCTTTGGGTGATAATATTATGATTGGTGGTCAAGCAGGTATTTCTGGTCATCTAAAAATTGGAAATAATGTTCACATAGGTGGAGGAAGTGGGGTAATAAAAGATATTGAAGATAACTCGAAGGTAATGGGTTACCCAGCAAAAAACTTACGAGACTTTATTAAGGAAAATAGATGATACATAAAACAGCAATAATTAATGAAAAATCAAAAATTGCTAAAAATGTAGAAATAGGTCCTTACACAGTCATAGGACCTAAAGTAGAAATCCAAGAAGGTACAAAAATTCAATCACATGTTAGTATTTCTGGGTATACTAAAATCGGTAAAAATAATAAAATTTATCCATTTGCATCAATAGGAAATGATCCACAAGATTTGAAGTATAAAGGAGAAAATACTCAGCTTTTAATTGGGAACGGAAATACAATTAGAGAATATACCACAATTAATACAGGAACTGCTGGGGGAGGAGGGCTAACTAAAATTGGAGATAATTCTTTGTTAATGATAGGTGTCCATATAGCTCATGATTGTGTAATAGGAAATAATGTTGTGATTGCTAATAGTGCAGCAATTGCAGGACATGCTGTAATAGGTGATCAAGTTATAATTGGGGGTAATTGTGGTGTTCAACAATTCACAAGGATTGGCAAAATGGCTATGATAGGAGGAATGACAGGAGTTTCGAGAGATGTAATACCATATGGAGTTTCGTTAGGAAATAGAAACTATTTAGATGGAATTAATATAATTGGACTCAGACGAAAAAAAGTTTCAAATCAAGATATTATATGTTTATCAGATGCGTATAAGGAAATATTTAAAACAGAAAGTCTAAGTGATAATTTAAGTAAACTTAATGGGAACTTTAAAAATAATTCTTTTGTGCAAGAGATTATTGAATTTATAAATAAAGATAAAAAAAGACCAATATGCACGCCTTTTTCAAAATAAAATGATAGGTTTATTTCTTGGAACTTCAGATTTTCCAAAGAAAATTTTAAATAAAATAAGAAAAAAAAGAATTAAATATTTTATAGTAGATTTAACAAATAATAGATCTTTTAAAAAAGATAAAAATTCATATCACATTAGTATAGGTAAATTTGGACAAATTCTTAATTTAATAAATAAAAAAAAATGTAAAAAAGTTTTATTCGCAGGAAAAATTGATAAACCAAAGATTTCAAAGCTGCGATTAGATTTAAAGGGTATTTATTATATTCCAAGAATTATTAAAGCAGCTAAATTAGGAGACGCGGCAATTTTAAAAGAATTAATAAAAATTCTAGACGAAAATAGAATTAAAGTAATAAGATCAAACTTTTATAATCCTGAGTTAACATTATCAAAAGGGAATTATACAAAAATTAAACCTTCGAAAATAAATTTAACAAATATTAAAATTGGAATAGATACTTTAAAAAAGATTAATGCTTATAATCATGTACAAGGTTTGGTAATAAGAAATAAAAAAATTATTTCAAAAGAAACCACAAAGGGTACAAAAAAAATGATTCAATCTATAAAAAAAGATAAAAATTATGCTGGAATATTAATTAAATTTCCCAAGAAGAAACAAGATTTGAGGGCTGATTTACCCACTGTTGGTCTTGACACTTTAAAAGATTGCAACAAAGCTGGTATTAATGGAATTGTTCTAAAAGCTAAGCAAAATATTTTTTTGGATAGAGAAAAATCTATTAAATTCGCAAATAAAAAAAAGATATTTATTAATATAATATGAAAAAAAAAATATTTATAATAACAGGTGAAGCTTCAGGTGATAAATTAGCATCTACAGTAATTCCAAAACTCAAACAATATAATGATGAAATTGAATATCTTTCTGTTGGAGGATCAAATCTTGCTAAACTTGGTATTAAATCAATTTTTGATATAAATGAAATAACTTATATTGGTTTTACAAGTGTAATTTTAAATATTTTTAAGATAAAAAAAAAAATTGATTATACAGTAAATGAAATTCTTAAATTTAACCCAGATATAATTTTTAGTGTTGATAGTCCTGATTTCACTCTCAGAGTCTCTGAAAAAGTAAAGAAAGTGAAATCCAATATCAAGATTATTCATTATGTTGCTCCTCAAGTTTGGATCTGGAGAAAAAATCGAGTTAAAAAATTTAAAAAATTTGTTGATCATTTCTTACTATTATTTGATTTCGAAAAAAAGTTTTTTGACAAAGAAAATATTAGAAATACTTTTGTTGGCCATCCTTTATTAGAAAAAGATAATTCAAAAATTGATATATCAAATATTTCAAAAGGAAAAAAAATTATCTCTCTTTTCCCTGGTAGTCGATTATCTGAATTAAAAATTCTTTTCCCAATTTTGACTGATTTTGTAAATTTAATGAATGAAAAATTTAATGAATATATTTTCGTTTTTCATACAACTGAGGAAAATAAAGATTTTATTAATAGAAAGTTAGATAATTTACTTTTAAAAAATACAGAAGTTGTTTCAGATAAAATTATTAAATCTGAAATTTTGTTAAATTCAATTTTTGCTGTTGCAAAATCAGGCACTGTCTCACTTGAAATTTGTAACGCTAAAGTTCCATCAATAATAATATATAAGATTAATTTCATTAATTTTTTGATTATGAAATTTTTAGTTAAGGTCAATTTTGCAAACATAATAAATATTATTAATAATAGAGAGATTATTCCTGAGCTTCTTCAAAATGAATGTAACTCAAAAGAAATATTCAAATCTGTTAAATATTTTTTAAAGAATCCAAATTTTGCAAAAAAACAAGTTGAGGAATGCGCTCGTACACTAGAACAAATTAGATCCAAAACATCATCAAGTGAGGAGGCTGCAAAAATATTAAGTAAATATCTTGTTACCTAATCTTTTTGTTACCTCTTCATTGCCAAGAGAAATTATTATATCGTAAATACCTGGGCCAAATTTTGATCCAATTAAAGCAATTCTTAAGGGCTGACCAATTCCCTTAAAATTTGTGTCATGTGATTTAATAAGGCCATTTATTATCGGTTCTAAATTTTCCCTATTTAACTGATCTATTTTTGAAAATCGATCATTAAAATCAGAAATGACTTTTTTAGCTTTATCATCAATTAGCTTAATATCATCCTGATTAAAATTAACCTCATCTACTAATATGTACTGACCATTATTATATATATCTTCTAAGGTTTTAGCTTTATTTTTGAGGAAAGTAAGTGATTTCTTAATTTTGTCTTTTTTATCTGATTTAATTTCACTTTTATAAAACTTACAATAATTAGTTAGTTGATTAAATAAATCTTTTTCGTCAATATTCTTTATATAGTGTTCATTCATTGACAAAATTCTGCTCATATCTAGCTTTGATGGAGACTTACCAATTCCTTCAAGACTAAAATATTTAATACTTTCATCTAAGGTGAATATTTCTTTATCTTTATAAGACCATCCTAATCTTAGGAGATAATTTCTTAAAGCCTCAGGCATTATACCAATTTTAGAATAATCATCTAATGTAGAGGCTTTATCTCTCTTTGATAGTTTTTTTCCTTCAATTGTATGTATTAAAGGTATATGTGCAAATGTGGGTAAGTCCCATTTCATTGCTTGGTAAATTTGTATTTGTTTGAAGGTATTAATCTTATGATCGTCACCCCTTATAATGTGGGTCATATTCATTATATGATCATCAACAGATGCCGATAAATTATATGTTGGCGTTTCATCATTTCTTAAGATTATGAAATCTTCTATAGTATTATTGTCAATTTCAACATCACCTTGAACTAAATCTTTTAATATAGATGTTCCACCAATTTTACTTTTAAACCTTATTACTGGTTTAATATTTTTAGGAGCATCTTCCTCTTTTTTATCACGCCATTTTCTGTCATAGATATAAGGAATTTTTTTTTGTCTTGCTCTTTTCTTTTGTTCCTCTATTTCTTCACTTGAACAATAACATTTGTATGCGTATCCATTTTTGAGTAATTCTTTTGCAACATTAACATGATCTTGGATTTTTTTTGACTGTATATATTCCTCTCCATCATAGTCTATTCCAATCCATTTAAGAGATTCAATTATTTGATCTTTATATTCATCTTTTGACCTCTCTTTATCTGTATCTTCTACTCTTAGAAAAAAATTACCTTTTTGGTTTTTGGAATATAACCAATTAAATAGAGCTGTTCTTACACCGCCAATATGTAAAGCTCCAGTAGGAGATGGAGCAAATCTTGTTGCTACTTTTTTCATTGAAATTGTTTAGACTATTTTACTAGAAGTTTCTATATAAAGATACTAATACGCCCTGTACTTTAACTCTATCTGGTCCAAAAATTTTAGTTTCGTAGTTTTTGTTTGCACTTTCTAGTGCCACAACTTTACCTTTTTTTCTAATTCTTTTAAGCATAGCTTCGTGCTCATCAATTAATGCAACAACTATTTTTCCATTATCAGCTGTATCTGTTCTTTTGATTATTACTGTATCACCTTCATGTATACCTGCTTCAATCATTGAGTCTCCTTGAACTTTTAGACCAAAATAATCTCCATTTTTTTCTAAATTACTAGGCAAAGGTATTCTTGAGACTTCATTTTGAATAGCTTCAACAGGTGTTCCTGCAGCAATTTTACCTAAAACAGGTACTTCAGCTTCATCAGATAATGGTTTTTCTTCATCTAAACCGCCCTTGATAACGCTTGGTGAAAAACTATTATAAATATCGTTTGCAGATGCAGTTTCTGGAAGTTTAATTACCTCTAAAGCTCTTGCTTTATGAGCTAGCCTTTTAATAAAACCTCTTTCTTCTAAAGCACTAATTAATCGATGAATTCCCGACTTTGATTTTAGATTTAATGACTCTTTCATTTCCTCATAAGATGGGGATACACCAGAGCTTCTCAACTTCTTGTTGATAAATAAAAGCAGGTTTTTTTGTTTTTTTGTTAGCATAAGAACAAATATCGTACAAAATCTGTTCTACAAAAGTTCTCTACAATTCACAATAGTAAAAAAAGCTAATAAAATAGGGGATAATTTGACTAAAGAACGGAAAAAATAGAATTATTATCCAAATCTTTTAAAAGTGATTCACCAATTAAAAAAGTTTTGATAGAGGTTTTGTTTGATAGTTCTAACAGTTCATCTTTTGTTTTAATACCACTCTCAGAAATTAATGGACCAGAATGATTAATTAAAACATCATAAATATCGTAAGTTGTATTTATATCAGTTTTTAAAGTTTTAAGGTTTCTATTATTTATTCCTATCAAAGCATTTTTAAATTTAAGAGCTTGCTTAGCTTCTTCAACAGTGTGTACCTCAACTATAACAGACATATTTAATCTTAATGCTTCTTCATACAAATCATTTGCGAGGCTTTCACTAACACCAGCTAAGATAATTAATATTGCATCTGCTCCATGTTTACGAGCAGCAAGGACTTGATATTTATCAATAAAGAAATCTTTACATAAAATTGGAAGATCACATTGTTGTTTACAAAAAGAAATATCCATCATGTCACCCAAAAAATATTCTTGTTCGGTTAATACTGACAAACATGTAATATTTTTACTCCTATAAATTTTTGCGATATCTTGAGCACAATAATTCTCAATAATAACACCAGCTGATGGACTAGCTTTTTTTATCTCACCAATGATAGATATTTTTCCATTTTTTATATTATCTGAAATTTTCTTTTTAAAATCATAATATTTAATACCCCGCATATCTTCTATTTCATTTTGATTAATCATATCTTGTAGTCTTTCACTAGATATAAGAGTTTTTTCTTTTTCAATTTCTTTAATTCTATTATTGATAATTTTTTGAAGAATATTTTCAGGCATTTTGAATTGTCTCTAAATGATTAAAAGTTTGACCAGACAAAATATGTTCTCTTGCATTTTTATATGCATCAGCGAAACCTTGATGGGTTTCATTTACAATTAGACCCGCAGCTGCATTTAAACAAACAGCTTTGGAAAAATCATTATCTTCACCCTTGAATATATTAATCATTTTTTCTGCATTAAATTTTGCGTCATCGCCAACAAGATTATCAAATTTATCTGCATCTACATTTAATTCTTTAGGGTCAATAACAATTTCAGAAATCTTATTATCTTTTAATTGAATTACATTTGTTTTGGCATAAGGAGAAATTTCATCTAAACCATCTTCACTATTAACAATCCACGCAAATTTAATATCTAAATTATTTAATGCATTTGCAAATATCTTTAAAAGTTTTTTATCGAAGACACCAACCACTTGTCTTTTTACTAGGGCAGGGCTACTTAATGGTCCAATCATATTGAATATAGTTCTTTTTCCAATTTTTTTTCTTGTTGGACCAACAAATCTCATTGCACTATGATAATTAGGCGCAAACATGAATCCAAAATTATTTTTATTAATTTGAGTTTCTATATCATTTGGGTCAAGATCTATTTTAATCTTAAGGGCTTCCAGAACATCTCCAGATCCACATTTTGAAGATACAGCTTTATTACCGTGTTTAGCTACTTTTGTTCCCATACTAGCTAAAAGTAAAGCGGAAGCAGTGGAAATATTAAGAGTGTTCATGCCATCTCCACCAGTTCCACACGTATCAACACAATTTTCTACATTTACTCTTTTAGACTTATTTCTAAGAACAAAAACCCCACCAGCTATTTCGTCTGAAGCTTCACCTTTAGCAGATAAAAGTGTTAAAAAATCAAATATTTCCTGATCTTCTGCTTTACCCTCCATCAATAACTCAAAAACTGCTTTACTTTCTTCAAAAGTTAAATTTTCTCTATTTTTAATTTTTTCTATAAATTGTTTCATATTTTTTAAATATTAATAAAATTTTTTAAAATTTTAATACCTAGAATAGTTTTAATACTTTCAGGATGAAATTGCACTCCATGAACGTCGTATTTTTTATGTCTTACACCCATTATAAGCCCTTCTTGAGTTTCAGCTGTAATTTCTAGATCTTTTGACAAAGTTTTTTTATCAATTATCAGGCTATGGTACCGAGTTGCCTCAAAATTTTTTGGAAGATTTTTCAATATTCCTATTTTTTTTGACTTAATTTTACTTATTTTCCCATGCATAACTTTTTTTGCTTGAACAATCTTTGAGCGAAAAACTTGACCAATTATTTGATGACCTAGGCAAACACCAAGAATAGGTATTTTTTTGTATAGTGATTTCACGATTTTTAAACAATTACCTGATTGATTTGGATTACCTGGCCCAGGTGAAATTACAATTTTACTATATTTTTTTCTTAAAATTTCATTCGATGATATCTTGTCATTTCTAATAACATCAACTTTAACTTTTAATGAGGATAGATAATGATAGAGATTAAAAGTGAAACTATCGTAATTATCAATAAGAATTATCTTTTTCATTTTAATGCATTAATTAAAGCTTTTGCCTTATTAACTGTTTCTTCGTATTCTTTTAAAGGTTTGCTATCCGCAACAATACCAGCACCTGCTTGAACATAAAATTTATTTTTTTTTGCAACGGCAGTTCTTAAGGCAATACAGGTATCAAATTCTCCATTTGCCGAAAAATAACCTATTCCTCCAGCGTAAACTTTTCTTTTTGTCGATTCTAATTCATCAATAATTTCCATAGCTCTAATCTTAGGAGCACCTGAAACCGTGCCAGCAGGGAAACCTGATAAAAGTGATTTAAATTTTGAAAAGTTTTTATTATATGTGCCAACAACGTTAGATACTATATGCATTACATGTGAATATTTCTCAATTATAAAACTTTCTGTCACTTTTACTGTGTTAATTTTAGAAACTTTACCAGCATCGTTTCGTCCAAGATCTAAAAGCATAAGATGCTCTGAGAGTTCTTTTTTGTCTCTGAGAAGGTCTTTTTCAAAAAAACGATCTTCACTTTTATTTCTTCCTCTTGGCCTTGTTCCAGCAATCGGACGTACTGTAATTTTGTTATCTCTTAGTCTTACTAGTATTTCTGGACTAGCACCGATTATTTGAAAGTCACTAAAATTAAAAAAAAACATGAAGGGAGAAGGATTTGTTACTCTTAACTTTTTGTAAATATCCAGGGGTTTTTTACTTAAATTCGCCTCAAATCTTTGACTTAACACTACTTGAAAAATATCTCCTAATCTGATGTATTTTTTAGCTTTATTAACCATTTTCAAAAATTTATTTTTTGTCGTGTTTGATTTAACAACTATTTTGCGTGAAGTCTGTTCCCCTTTTCCCAAAGCCGCCAGGTATAAGTATACCAGAAATGTCTTTAAGCTTGGATCTAATTTCAGAAACTTTTAATTTTTCAGAATCTATTCTAACTAAATTTACTTTTACGTTATTTTCGATTCCACCATGAGTAAGAG
>CACPCD010000008.1 GCA_902632315.1 uncultured Pelagibacteraceae bacterium | reverse complement strand
TATGGAGATATAATTATCAATCAACTTAAAAAACTTGGTTGTTCATGTGATTGGTCTAGAAATGCGTTCACTATGGATGAGAATTTATCAAAGTCTGTAATCAAAGTTTTTGTTGAATTACACAAAAAAAAATTAATTTATAAAGCAGAAAAATTAGTAAATTGGGACACGGTTTTAAAAACAGCAATATCTGATTTAGAAGTCGATCAAAGAGAAATGAACTCAAAACTATATTATATTAAATACCCAATAGATAACTCTAAAGATTTCATAACTATTGCAACAACAAGACCTGAAACAATGCTAGGTGATACAGCGATTGCAGTAAATCCAAAAGATAAAAGATTTAAAATATATGTAGGTAAAACTGTTACTATTCCAATAGTTGGCAGAAAGATAAAGATTATAAAAGATGATTATGCTGATCCAGAACAAGGTACCGGCGCATTAAAGATAACCCCAGCTCACGATTTTAATGATTATGTGGTTGGTAAGAGAAATAAGTTAGATATAATAAATGTATTTACTGAAGGTGGTAAAATTAACAAAAATGCACCAAAAGATTATATTGGATTAGACAGATTTGAGGCACGTAAAAAAATTTTAAGTGAATTAAAAGAAAAAGAGTATTTTGTTAAGGAAGAAAATATAAAAAATAAAGTGCCTTATGGAGATAGATCAAATTCAGTTATTGAACCTTTTTTAACTGAACAATGGTTTGTTAATGCAAAAAAATTATCTATTAAAGCAAAACAAATAGTAAAATCAAAAAAAACAAATTTTTTTCCAGAAAATTGGTCTAAAACTTATTTTCAATGGATGAATAACATCGAACCTTGGTGTATTTCTAGACAGCTTTGGTGGGGCCATCAAATACCAGCCTGGTATGGGCCAGATAAAAAAATATTTGTTGCAACAAATGAGTTAGATGCAAAAAAACAGGCAAAAAAATTTTATAAAAAAGAAGTTAAAATAATAAGAGATCCTGATGTCTTAGATACTTGGTTTTCATCTGGTTTATGGCCCTTTGCAACTTTAGGTTGGCCAGATAAAAAAGATTTTGTAAAAAAGTTTTACCCAACCACAGTTTTAGTTACTGGTTTTGATATAATCTTTTTTTGGGTAGCAAGAATGATGATGTTTGGAATGGAATTTCTAAAAAAAGAACCATTCAAAGATATTTATGTTCATGCTCTAGTTAGAGATGAAAAGGGACAAAAAATGTCTAAGTCTAAAGGCAATGTAATTGATCCATTAGATTTAATTGAAAAATATAGCGCAGATGCTCTTAGATTTACTCTTCTTTCAATGGCATCTCCTGGAACGGATGTTAAACTCTCAGAAGATAGAGTAAAAGGTTATAGAAATTTTTTAAATAAATTATGGAATGCAAATAATTTTTTAATTACCAATGAATGCAATTTCGACAAGACTAATAAAGCCCCTAAAATCTCATTAAATATAAACAAATGGATTTATTCAGAACTAATTCAAACTAAAAATAAGATAGAAAAAAATCTCAAAGAATACCGATTTGATGAAGCAGCAAAAAATGCCTACAAGTTTGCTTGGCATTCATATTGTGATTGGTACATCGAACTTTCAAAAACTATTTTGTTTTCTAAAGATGAAAAAGCAAAAAAAGAGGTTAAAGATGTATCTGCCTATATATTCAAACAAATACTTATTATTCTTCACCCATTTATTCCATTCGTTACTGAAAAAATTTGGTTGAAAAATAAATTTGATAAATCAAACAAGAATTTTCTTATGCATGCAAATTGGCCTGAAGGAAAAGTAAAGAAAGATCAATCCATGAAAGATGTTGAAAAAATCATAAATGTGATTTCCGAGTTAAGATCTTTTAAAAATGAACTAAATGTTAGCCCGGGTTCATTTGTTGATATTTCAATAGATAAGATTGCCAAAAAAAACAAAATTCTAATGACTAATAATGAAATAATTTTTAAAAAACTTGGTCGTATTAACAATTTTTTTAATAAAGAGCAGAAAAAACCTTCAGCTACTTTGGTAATTTCAGGTGACATATTTAAGATATATTTTGATGAGAATGTTGATTTAAATCTAATAAAAGAAAACCTTGTTAAAAGACAGAATAAATATCAAGAGGAAATGGACAAAATATCCCAGCGTTTATCTAATAAAGGATTTGTTGACAGAGCTCCAAAAAATATTGTTGAACAAGAAAAAACTAACTATAGTAATTTAAAAAATGATATCAAAAAAATATCATTAACTATTGAAAGTTTATAATGCGGAAATTTAATAAGAAAAAATTACCTAGTAGACATACATCCTTAGGTGCCGACAGAGCACCACACAGATCGTTTTACTATGCTATGGGTGAAACAGAAAAGGATGTTTCAAAGCCCTTTGTTGGTGTAGTTTCAACTTGGAATGAAGCGGCTCCGTGTAATATTGCTTTAATGAGACAAGCTCAATCTGTAAAAAAAGGAGTAAGAGCATCAGGGGGAACTCCAAGAGAATTTTGTACAATTACAGTTACTGATGGTATTGCAATGGGCCACGAAGGTATGAAATCTTCTTTAATCTCAAGAGAGGTCATAGCTGACTCGGCTGAATTAACTGTTAGGGGCCATTGTTATGATGCACTAGTAGGTATTGCAGGTTGTGATAAATCTTTACCTGGATTAATGATGTCAATGGTTCGTCTGAATGTTCCGAGTGTTTTTATTTATGGTGGTTCAATACTTCCAGGTAAATATAAAGGTAAAGATGTAACGGTTGTTGATGTTTTTGAGGCCGTTGGAAAACATTCTTCAGGTCAAATGTCTGCAAAAGAATTAAGAAAATTAGAATTAGTTGCTTGCCCTACTGCAGGTGCATGTGGAGGTCAGTTTACAGCAAATACAATGGCCTGCGTGTCTGAAGCAATTGGATTAGCATTACCATATTCAGCTGGAACACCAGCTCCATACGAAGAAAGAGACAAATATGCAAAAGCAAGTGGTAAAATGGTGATGGAATTATTAGCGAAAAAAATTAAGCCACGAGATATCGTTACAAGAAAATCTTTAGAAAATGCAGCAACCATTGTAGCAGCTACAGGTGGTTCTACAAATGCAGCATTACATTTACCCGCAATCGCTAATGAAGCTGGAATTAAATTTGATTTAATGGATGTTGCAAAAATATTTAAGAAAACTCCATATCTTGCAGACTTAAAACCAGGAGGTAAGTATGTTGCAAAAGATATGTGGCTAGCAGGTGGAGTGCCAATGTTATTAAAAACTCTTTATGATGGTGGTTATATTCATGGAAATTGTTTGACAGTAACTGGTAAAACTATGAAAGAAAATTTAAAAGGAATAAAGTTTAATTCAAAACAAAAAGTTTTAAGAGCTTATAATAGACCTTTGTCACCAGATGGTGGTGTAGTTGGATTAAAAGGCAATTTAGCTCCAGAAGGTGGAATTGTAAAAATAGCAGGTTTAAAAAAATTACAATTTACTGGAAGAGCAAGATGTTTTGACAATGAAGAAAGTGCAATGAAAGCAGTGCAAACAAAAAAATATAAAGACGGTGATGTAATCATTATTAGATATGAAGGACCAGTAGGTGGTCCTGGTATGAGAGAAATGCTTTCAACAACTGGTGCAATTTATGGTCAAGGAAAAGGAGAAAAGGTTGCTTTAATTACTGATGGAAGATTCTCAGGTGCAACTCGTGGCTTTTGTGTTGGTCATGTAGGGCCAGAGGCAGCTTTAGGTGGACCGATTGCTCTTTTACGTAATGGTGATGTTATAGATATTGATGCAAAGAAAGGAACAATTAATGTCCGATTAAGTAAAGCTCAATTAGCTTCAAGAAAAAGAAAATGGAAGACTAGAAAATCTGACTTTGGATCAGGAACTCTTTGGAAATATGCACAAACAGTTGGACCAGCTTATTTAGGTGCTCCAACTCATCCTGGTAAGAAAAAAGAAGTAAAGGAATACTCGAAAATTTAATGAAAATACGCCCAATTATTTTATGTGGTGGTGCTGGAACAAGACTTTGGCCAAACTCGAAAAAACATCAAGCTAAACAATTTATTGATTTTGGTAATTGGACTTTATTAGGCAAAACTCTAGATAGAGTTAAAGCATCTATATTTGATGCACCAATCATTAGCACCAATGTAAAATATTTAAAACAAGTTAAACAACACTTAAAAAAACATAAAATAAGGAAATTTAAGATAGTTTTAGAGCCAGCCAAAAGAAATACAGCACCAGCAATATTAAGTACGGCATTAATTAAAGATATTCCAAACGAACAACCCATGATGTTTCTGGCTGCTGATCATTTAATAGAGAAGGTTGGCTTATTCAACAAAGCCATAAAAAAAAATCAAAAGAAATTAACTCAAAATAATATCTTTATTTTTGGAATTAAACCCACAAGGCCTTCTAGTGAATTTGGTTATTTTTTAACAAGAAATAACAAAGTAATCAGATTCATTGAAAAACCTAAAGAATCCAAAGCTAAACAAATAATTATTAAAAAAGGTTATTGGAATTCTGGAATGTTTTATTTGAGAAAAGACTCGATCATTAACAATTTTAAGAAATACCAGCCTAAAATTTATCTTAACTGCAACAAAGCTGTAATAAAAGCAAAATATAAAAACAATGTATATCATTTAGACAAACGATCTTTTGTCAAAGCTACTGCAAAATCGTTTGATTATGCAATTTTAGAAAAAACTAAAGATATTAATTCGGTCAAATTAGATATCCCTTGGTCTGATTTAGGATCTTGGAAAGAAATTTGTAAAATGTATGGAAAAAATAAAAAGCAATATTTTAAAAAGAAAAATGTATTTAATAGACCTTGGGGTAGTTATGTAAATTTATTTAATGGTAAAGAATTTTTGATTAAAGAATTATATGTAAAGTCAAAAGGTATACTTAGTCTTCAAAAACATCATCACAGAGCAGAACATTGGGTAGTTACTCATGGCAAACCAAGAATTACCTTGAATAAAAAATATTTTAATATGAAACCTGATGAAACTATTTTTATACCCCTAGGATCTGTTCATAGAATTGAAAACCCATACAAGAAACCAGTAAAAATTATTGAAGCTCAGGTTGGCTCTATATTAAAAGAAACTGACATTGTTAGATATAAAGATATATATGGACGAGTATAAACAAGTTTAAAATTATGGTTAAAAAAAAAAGTTTTGGATCATTAATTCGTGAATCGAGAATTAAAAATGGTTTTGGTCAAAGAGAATTAGCCACAAAAATTGGAGTAGCTGCTTCATACTTGAATGACATAGAAAAAGAAAAACGTTCAGCTCCTAAACAAATAGTAATTAAAAAGATTTCTAAATTATTAAAAATTAATATTGATACTCTTAATGATCTAGCAGGTATTTCCAAAGGTAATGTAGCTCCAGATATTGGAGAATATATAGAAAATAACCCAATGATAGTCTCACTAATTAGATCTATCAAAGAAAATAATCTTGATGAAGAACAAATTGAAAAAATTGAAAATTCATTAAATAAAAACAATAATAAAGCATTAATTATTGCAGCAGGCTTGGGTAGCAGACTAAAAAAACATACTGAAAATTTACCTAAATGCATGTTAGATTTTGGAGGAAAAACACTTCTTCAACGACAATTAGACTCTTATAAAAAATGTGGAATTAAAGATATTTCTTTAATTAGAGGATATAAAAAAGAAAAAATTAATTACAAAGGTATTAAATATTTTGAGAATACTGATTATAAAAATAATAATATTTTAAATTCAATTTTTTATGCAGAAAAAGTTATTAATGGAAACATTATAATCTCTTATTCTGATATATTATTTGACTCTTCAGTAGTTGAAAGAGCACTAGATACAGATCATGATATTTCTGTAGTAGTTGATATTGATTGGCGAGGTTATTATGTAGGACGTAAAGACCACCCTATATCAGAAGCAGAAAATGTAATATTTAATTCAAATAATGAAGTTGAAAAAATCGGTAAAATAAATACTGGAAAAGAAGAGGTACACGGTGAATTTATTGGTATGATAAAATTATCTAATCGTGGAACAGAGATATTTAAAGAACATTTCCATCGATTAAAAAAAATTTATTGGAATAAACCTTTTCAAAGGGCAAAAATTTTTCAAAAAGCCTATCTTACAGATTTTATTCAAGAACTAGTAGATATTGGCATTAAAGTTCATTGTGTAATTATTGAAAGTGGTTGGAAAGAAATAGATACTGTTGAAGATTACAAAAAAGCAATAGCTGGATTTAACAAAAAATTCACAAAAAGTTAATATTTTCAATATTGATTTAACCTTACATATATACTGATAATTAACTTGTAAGCGAACAAAGTTAATGATAACAGAAGGTCAAATTATGATAAAAAAACTAATATTGATTACTTTTCTAGTTTTATTTGCTGGAAACCTAAATGCCGAAACTAAAACTTACAAAATGGTGTTTGTTCCTGCCAGTGAGAAAGGAGAAGAAAGTGATTATACTACTCTAATCTCAATAACTGAAAAACTCACAGGTTTTAATATTGAAACAATAAAAGTAACTGATTATAACGCAGCAGTTGAAGCAATGAGAGCTGGTAGAGCTCATATAGCCTGGTATGGAGGAAAAACATATGTGAAAGCTGCAGAGATAGCAAATGCAGAGGCTTTCGCAGCCGGAGTGAGACCTGGAGAAAAAGATGCAGGTTATTATACTTATTTTGTTGTTAAAAAAGATAGTAAGTTAAAAGAATTTAAAGATGTAAAAGGTAAAATTTTATCTTTAAATACCATAGGATCAACTAGTGGCGATCTAATTCCACAAGTAGAATTAAGTAAAATTAATCTTTCAATAAAAAATAAAGATCATTTCAAAAAGGTTTATTATGCGGGTAGTCATGATGCATGTTTATTGGCAGTTTTAAATAATCAATCAGATGTTTGCGGCATGAGCTCTAGAAATTATGAGGCAAGATTAGAAGATAAAACTTTTAAAAAAGAAGATGTAAGAATTATTCACATGTCCGAAAGAGTACCTCCACCACCACTTGCATACTCAAAAATGATACCAAAAGAGGATAGAGATAAAATTAAAAAAGCAGTTTTAGAAGCGCATAAGCACGGTGAGATAGGTGGATATGGTGGAAAAATGTCCCACTACATGGAGGTAAAAGATTCTGACTATAATGTTTTAAGAGAAGTTATTGAATTATTAAATAAAAATAAAAGTTAAAATTATAGAATTATGATTGAAATAAATGACCTTAAAAAAACTTTTGATAATGGTAGTCCCGCATTAAAAGGTGTTAATTTAAAAATCAATAAGGGAGAATTTGTAAGTATTTTAGGGCCTAGTGGTTCGGGTAAAACAACTTTACTAAGAACTATTAATGGACTTGAAACTTTAAGTGGAGGGGAAATTTATTTTGATAATAAAAAAATAAACAGTAATAATATTTTAGAAGTTCAAAAAAAAACTGGAATGATTTTTCAAGAATTTAATCTTGTTAATAATCTATCAGCAATAAACAATGTTCTAACTGGTCTTCTTAATTCAAGTAATAAATTTTTATCTTTGTTTTATTTATTTAAAAAAGATCAAAAAATTGAAGCTTTAAAATCTTTAAAAACAGTTGGTTTACTTGAAAAATCTTATAATAGGTCTGATGAATTATCTGGCGGTCAAAGACAAAGAGTTGGAATAGCAAGGGCTATAATCAAAAGACCATTATTATTATTAGCTGATGAACCTGTTGCAAGTTTAGATCCTAAAGCTGCTAATTTGATATTAGCATTGTTAAAAAAGATAAACAAAGAATATGGCACAACTATTTTATGTAACCTTCATCAAGTTGATTTAGCTAAGAAATACTCAGATAGATTAGTGGGTCTTTTAGATGGAAAGATAATATTCGATGAAAAATCTGAAAATATTAATAAATCTAATTTAGAAAAAATATACGTATAATATGGAACGGAAAGTTATAAAGCTTAAAGTTGACAATAAAAACAAAGATCTAACATCTTATCTAAAACCACAATGGTCTTGGAAAACCCTAGCCACTATAGGAGTATTTTCTTTTATTTTAGTATTTATTGTAAATGACTTAGAAATTGATTTTATTAAATTAGTAACAGACTCCTCAAAATATTTTGGAGACATTTTGTCTAGAATGCTTCCTCCAGATTTCAGTAATTTAAATAAATTAGTTTACGCAATGTTTGAGACTATTGAAATTGCTTTTCTTGGTACTTTTATTGCTATTGTTTTATCAATTCCGCTTGGATTATTTTCAGCAAGAAATTTAGCTCCTAATTATTTTGTTTATCTTATCTGCAAAACTATAGTGATATTTTTTAGAGCGATACCTGAGTTTATTATAGCAATGATATTGGTTATTGCTATTGGATTTGGAGCAATGCCAGGAGTTTTAGCGTTGGGATTACATACAATGGGTTTTTTAGCAAAATTTTACGCAGAGGATATTGAACATATAAATAAAGGACCAATTGATGCTCTAAAAGCCTCAGGTGCTTCTAAAAGTCAAATAATTTCTTTTGGTGTCATTCCACAAATTTTACCTTCATTTGTAGCAAACAACTTATATATTTTAGACCGAAATGTAAGAATGGCTACTATGCTTGGAATTGTTGGGGCTGGAGGAATTGGTTATGAGCTTCAATCATCATTTAGAATGTTTGAGTATGAAAGAGTTTCAGCAATAATAATTTTAATATTCATTACAATCTTTTTGATAGATCATTTGTCCGCATATATAAGATCAAAAATAAAGTGATTAATCTAGTAAAGATTCTACGTATTCCCAATTAATTAATTTTTCTACAAAATTATTTAAGTATTCGGGTCTTCTATTCTTGTAATCAATATAATATGAGTGTTCCCAGACATCACAACCTAAAATTGGCTTCATATTTTCTATTAAGGGATTTGCTGCATTGGCAGTTTTAGTTACAACCAATTTGCCATTACTAACTGATAACCAACACCACCCTGAACCAAATTGTGTTGTTCCAGCTTGAATAAAATCTTTTTTAAATTGTTCAACACTACCTAAATCATCAATAATTCTTTTTTCTAATTTAGGAGGAATTTTTCCACCGCCACTAGGCTTCATGCATTTCCAAAATAAATTATGGTTCCAATGTTGACTAGCATTGTTGAAAATTCCTGCTTTTGCTTTATCCTTTGAGCTATCAACAATTATTTCTTCTAAAGATTTATTTGCCATATCGGTATCTTTTATAAAATTGTTTAGATTTGTTATGTATGTTTGATGGTGTTTTCCATGATGTAAATCAAGCGTTTCCTCAGACATTATTGGAGATAAAGCACTATTAGCATAGTCTAATTTTGGTAATTCAAAAGCCATATAGTTTTTTATACCTATTTATATCAACAAAAGTCAAATTAAAAATTATTTGGCCGTGTATAACTATATACGACCAAATAAATAGATTTAAAACCAGTTGTTCGGTATTATTATGTAATGTATCGCAAGCACTATACCCACTGAGACAGTTAATCCGAATACCATTTTTAGGAAATCTTTTCCAATTAATGGAAAGACATAACCTAACTTATATTCTTTGTTCATGGTAGCTATAGCAAGTTCTCTTCCACATAATAAACCAACAAAAACCCATGTAGTAGACATAGGTAAATCGTTTAGTTCTTTAAAGTAAAATAAGACACCAGCATAAATTACATTAATAATTGTCGCTGATCTTGCGTACCTTGTTCCTGTTTTTTCAAGAACAACTTTTTGAATTGGTCCACCTTGAATGTAGAAAATATAGAATAACAGTGCTGTAAAGTAACCCATTACTATTAAAAGCAATGTTAAATCTAATTGTCTAGGTAGATACACAGCAATATTAGCCACGTCGTGAGACAACCACACCCACCATAACCAACCAGAGGAAATCCAAACACTATTTCTCCAGAAGCCTACCCATTTTTCATCTACTTCATCAAATTTTTCATTTATGAATTTAGAAACAGCTATCCAGGCAATATAAGCAACCATTGCTGCTAAACCATAACCAACGACGCTTTTCATAAGCATTTTTTCAAGCACAACCGTTGAGGCAAATGCTGAAAGAACTAAAAAGGTAGTTGAAACTGGTATTCCAATTCTTGTTAATAATAACAGTATTGCAGGCGCTACTGCGTGATACCATTGAATTTCTTGATAAGGTATTCTAGTTAATCTTCCATAAGAAATATCACCATCATACGTATACCATCCCCATGCTAACGCAATAATCATAACAGCTGATGCAGATCCTGCAAGAATATACCATTTAAACCACTTCTTTTTTGAAGCTATAAATGTACCTAGTGTTTGAATTGAGTCGTTAGCGATTACGCTATAACCGGCAAGGGCAAACCCTATAACCGTGTAAATTAAAGTCATATCCATTTTTATCTCCTTGATATTATTGTTTTCGGTTCCTATCGATTCATGACTTAAGATGTATGTAATGTGAGAATAAAAATTATTCTATAAAAGAATAAAATAATATCAGAATCAGGGGAGGGATTCGTCAACTAATAAACTATTAAATATTGATGTCTACTTTTAAATATTTTTTTTTCTCAATAAAGTTGTATTTATTTAATTAATTTCTTAATAAAATATACAGCTATTAGAGCTCCCAAAAATTCAGCTAAAATATATGTAGGCGTATTCAAATAATTAATTCCTGTAAAAGAATCAGTAAAAGTTCTAGCTATAGCAACAGCTGGATTTGCAAAAGATGTTGATGATGTGAACCAATAACCAGCCATGATATATGTTGCTACACTTGCAGCTATTGTTATTTTGCCATCTTTTAGAGTAGCAAAAATAATAAAAATTAAACCAAAAGTAGCAATTATTTCAGACAAAAAAATATGAAAGCCATCCCTATTTTTTGTTGATAACTCAAGAATATTGTGTTCAAAAAAAACATTAGCCAACATAACACCAAGCAAACAACCAAGTATTTGGGCAGGGATATATATAATCAGAAGTTTTCCAGTGATTTTTTTTCTTAAAAACATCGCTAAACTTACAAAAGGATTGAAATGTGCACCTGAAATATTTGCAAAAGCAGTTATTAAAACGAATAGACCAGCTCCAGTTGCAAGTGTATTAGCTGTTAATCTTAAAGCATTATCATTTGTGAGGTTTTCAGCCATTATTCCAGATCCAACAATAACCATTACTAAAAAGCTACTTCCGATAAATTCACCTAGAAATATTTTGTTAGTATTTTTCACTAGATAATAATTTTATAAATTCCTATTAAAAATAATGGTATTTGTAATCCAAAGTTAGTTAGTATTGCTTTATCTTTACTAATAAATCCTGCGATAGTCCATCCTACAACTCCTAAGCCATGAAAATAGATATTCAAAGGATATATATTTAGGTTTGTTAATAGAATACCAACTAAAACTAGAAATGTGCTTATCCATTTAAGATATTTCTTAATAAACATACGTTTTCCTTTCAGCTTGTTTTATTTAGATTTTAGATAATAACTTATCTACATTTTTTACATAATCCAAAAAACTCAAGATTGTATTTACTATATTTCATACCATCTTTGTCTTTGAAATTAGTCAGGTATTTAGAAAGACTTGCACTACTAATTTCTGTTACTTTTTCACAGATCTCACAGATTGAAAATGCAGTAGCTTTTGATACCTGACAGCTGGAATTTTGACAGGCTATAAAGGCATTTCTGCTTTCAATTTTATGAATTTTTCCTATTTCAACTAACTTATCTAATGCTCGATATACTTGTAATGGAGCTTTAATTCCTTTTTTTTGAACATTAAAAAGTATTGCATAAGCTTTCATTGGCTCAGGTGATTTATCAATTAAATCAAAAATGATTTGCTGATTTTTTGAAAGAGTTTGCATTTTATTTATTCTACTAATTCCTCATTAATTTTTCAATTTAATCGATTGTTTTATATTTAATAATGACAGGATAAATAAGAATAAAGAGGCTGCTATAATTGACGGTCCAGAAGCAGTATTAAATTCCAATGAAGAAAATAGCCCTAAAATTACAGATAACAAACCACCTATAATTGAATAAATTACCATTTTCTGAGGACTTGATGAAATATTTCTAGCCATTGCTGCAGGTATAATTAACATTCCTGTGATTAATAATAAGCCAACCATCTTAATTGATATTGCAATGATTGCTGCCATTAAGATTGTAAATATAGCTTTAGCTCTGTCAGGATTTAATCCTTCTGCCTCTGCTAGTTCATAATTAACAGTTGATGCAAACAAAGGTCTCCAAATTAATTTTAAAACTAAGAGGATTAATGCTCCTCCGATCCATATAATTAAAAGATCATTAACAGTAACAGCTAATATATCTCCAAATAATAGTCCCATAATATCAAATCTGATAAATGATAAAAAACCTATAACAACAAGTCCCACAGCTAACGATGAGTGAGCTAGGAGGCCGAGTAGAGCATCACCTGGCAAATTAGTTCTTTTTTGCAGTTGTATTAATGTTAAAGCTATTAAAGATGAGATAATAAATACAGAAAACGCTATGTTGAATTCCATTGAATATGCCAATGTCACTCCAAGTAAAGCAGAGTGGGAGAGGGTATCACCAAAATACGAAAGTCTTCGCCAAATAACAAAACAACCAAGAGGTCCCGTAACAATTGCAACGCCAATTCCAGCCACCAAAGCTCTTATAAAAAAATCATCAAACATTTAATTTTTCTTTATTTCACCTTCGCTAGTATGAACATGGTCGTGTTTATGCTCATATCGCGATAATATTTGAGAAGCTTGTTCACCAAACAAAGCTTTGTACTCATTATTCTTAGCCACATCTATTGGAGAACCTGAACAACACACATGCCCATTTAAACAAACAACATGGTCTGTAGCGCTCATTACAGTATGAAGGTCATGAGAAATTAATAGGATACCACAGTTTAATTCATCAGAGATTTTTTTTATTAATTCATATAAGGCAATTTCACCAGTAAAATCTACTCCTTGTACTGGTTCATCAAGAACTAATAATTCAGGTTTTTTTGAAATAGCTCTTGCAAGTAATACTCTTTGAAATTCTCCACCAGACAAGTCACCTAAATTTTTGCTTTTAAGATGAGTTACTCCGGTTAATGATAAAGCCTCATCAATTGTTTTTTCGTTAAGATTTTCTGTTAATACCATAAAATCGTAAACTCTTAGTGGTAATGTCCAATCAATTGAGATTTTTTGAGGAACATATCCAATTTTATCTGTAGATCTTTCTACTGAGCCATCAATTTTTTTGTAAATACCTAAGGCAATTTTAGCAGTTGTACTTTTTCCAGATCCATTTGGTCCAATAAGAGTAACTATTTTACCTTTTTCAACTTTGAGCGACACACCTCTAACAAGCCATTTATTATTTACGCGAAAACCAGCTTCATTTAACTTTACAAGTGTATTTTGATTATCCCTCATTTTATCTCTTGACTAACAAATGTTATATTATTACATAGTGTTATATTATAACATTTAAATTATGCAACATATGAAAAAATTAAAAAAATTACCATTTATTTTATCGATATTATCATTTCTTACTTTTTTTACACCGGCAAACGCTGAAATAAAAGTAGTAACATCAATTAAACCAATTCATTCATTAGCAAGTTATTTAATGGACGGAATAGCTAAACCAGATTTAATCGTAGATGGGTATGCTTCTCCCCATGGATTTAATTTAAAACCATCTCATGCAAAAATGCTACAAAATGCTGATTTAATATTCTGGGTTGGTGAGGATTTAGAAAATTTTTTAGAAAAACCATTAAAATCTGTTGCGAAAAAAGCTGAGAAAATTGAGTTAATGGAAATCAAAGGTTTAACTAAACTTAAATTTAGAGAAAGAAATATTTTTGAAGAACATGATCATGGCCATAAAGAAGATGACCACGATGAGCATGCTAAAAAAGAGGACGATCATGATGACCACGATCATGATAAAAAAGAGAAAGAACACGGTCATGATGAACACGGACATGATGACGATCATAAAAAGGAAGGTCACGATGATCACGGTCATGAAGGACACGCGCATGGTGAGTATGATCCACATATTTGGTTGGATCCAATGAATGCAAAAGTGATTTTAAGTGAAATGGCAGAACATTTAATCGAGAATGATCAAAAAAATGAAGCCAAATATAAAGCAAATTTAAAAAAAGCACATAAAGATTTAGATAAACTTACTAAGAAAGTAAAATCTGAATTAAACAAAGATTTTAAATCAATCGTTTTTCATGATGCATATCAATACTTTGAAAAAAGATTTGGCGTTAATATTCTTGGTGCATTTACTGTAAATACCGATGTAATGCCAGGTGCAGAACAATTAGCTGAAATCAGAGAAATAATTGAGCATGATAAAGTGAGCTGTGTATTCTCAGAGCCGCAGTTCAATCCTGATATTATTAAGGCTGTAGCAAAGGACACCAATGTTGCAACAGGGATAATAGATCCATTAGGAGCAACTCTTAACCCAGGTAAAGATTTATATTTTATCTTAATTAGCAACATGTCAAAATCTTTCAGAAGTTGTTAATTTAAAATTGATCTTTGTTCGTAAATAATATCTAATAATGGGATGAGTACAGTTTCCCTTACATTGAATGAAATTTTTGATTTAGCTAAAAAGACATTATTAGCTAATGGATGTGATGATGAAACTGCATCTATCCTAAGTAACCTAATTAAAAATGCAGAAAGAGATGGATCTTTATCACATGGTTTATTTAGATTACCAGCATATGTAAGTGGTTTAAAAAGTGGAAAGATTAATGGTAAAGGGAAACCTGAAATAAAAAAGATTTCCTCATCAGTCATCAAAGTTCAAGGTAACAATTGTTTGGCACCGGTTGTTTTAAACATAGGTTTACCTGAATTAGCAAAAACTGCTAAAGAAAATGGTGTTGCAGTGCTTGCAATAAATAATTCACATCACATGGCAGCTATGTGGCCAGAGACAGAAAAATTAGCAGAGGAGGGTTTAGTTGCCTTTGCTTGTACGTCATATAAACCTGCTGTAGCACCTGCCGGAGCTATTAAACCGTTGTTTGGAACAAATCCAATTTCTTTTGCTTGGCCAAGGCCTGGAAAAACTCCAGTGGTTTATGATATGGCGACAGCATCAATGGCAATGGGTGAAGTACAAGTTGCTAAAAGAGAAGGGCATAAAGTTCCACTTGGAACTGGTTTAACAAAAGAAGGTAAAGAAACAACTGATCCAGGAGCAATAGCAGACGGAGGTGTCTTACTTCCATTCGGTGGCTACAAAGGATCTGCAATTGCAATGATGGTTGAGCTAATGGCTGGTGCATTAGTGGGAGATAATTTTAGTTTTGAAACTGCTGCAAAAGACAATAACGATGGTGGTCCCCCAAGTGGTGGAGAATTTATCATTGCAATTTCACCAGATAAAACATCAGGAACAAACTGGCAAAAACATGCTGATGCATTTTTCGATAAGATGAAATCTTTTGAAGGTGTAAGACTTCCAGGGGAGAGAAGACACAAAAATCGATTAGACAAAGGTCCTCGAAATATTAATGAAGAGCTAGTAAATAAAATAAAATCCTTAAGCTAAAGTTATTTCAATTGGTGTATGATCTGATGGTTTTTCACGACCTCTTGGATCTTTATTAATATTTATATTTTTAACTTTATCGATTAAAGAATTAGAAACTAAGAAATGATCTATTCGCATACCATTATTTTTTTGCCAAGCACCTCTCATGTAATCCCAAAAAGTATATCCCTCTTTAGTCTCATTGAAATGCCTATATACGTCATTAAAACCAAGGTTTATCATCTCTCTTAATTTTTTTCTTATTTCTAATCTAAACAATGCATCATCCTCAAAACTTTTGGGATTATAGACATCCTCAGCTGCTGGAATGATATTAAAATCACCAGCAAGAATTATATTAGAGTTTTTTTTGGTTAATATTTTTAATTGTTTGATTAAATCATCTAACCATTTCTTTTTATATTCATATTTTTCTGTATCAACAGGATTACCATTAGGTGTATAAATATTTATTAATTGGATATTTTTTTTCTTATATTCCAGCTCAGCTGAAATTATTCTTGATTGTTTAAACTTGTCTTTTATTAAATCTGTTCTGATATTCTTTAATTTTCCTTTAGAGATAATTGCAACACCATTATAACTTTTTTGGCCAAAAACATGACTTTCATAATCCATTGCTGAAAAGTCATCATAAGGAAAGTTTATATCTTCAGTTTTAATCTCCTGCATCATTACAATATCTGGTTTATATTTTAAAAGATAATTTTTGATGTTTTCAATACGAGCACGAACTGAATTTACATTCCATGAGGAAATAATCATTAAATAGAGAAAGAAACACCACAACCACAAGATGATTTAGTTTGTGGATTTGTAATTTTGAATTGTTCACCAATTAGCTCAGATACATAATCTACTTCTGATCCTTTTAAGAGATCTGCTGAAGTTTTATCTATAAGTATATTTTCAAAGCTTAAGTCATCCTCAGCTTTTTTACTGTCAAAAGTGAATTCATATTGGAAACCTGAACAACCACCACCTTTAATAGCGATTCTAAAAAAAGACCCTTTATCTTTTTTAGATAACAAAACATTGATCTGTTTTAGTGCTTTATCAGTAAATTTAATTTCTTTAATCATAATTGATCACTGGTATTACTAATATAATACTTAAATTTTTAATTTAAAGGATGAAAAAATATTCAAAGTTAGGTCTATTTAAAAGCAAAGGAAGAATTTTTAAGGAATCTTTATCAAAATATCGATCCCCATTTCAAAGAGACAGAGATCGGATTGTTCACAGCGCTTCATTTAGAAGACTCAAACACAAAACACAAGTATTTGTAAATACAGAAGGAGATCATTATAGAACAAGAATAACTCACTCATTTGAAGTAGCTCAAATAGCAAGATCTATAGCTCGATATCTTAATTTGAATGAGGACTTAGCAGAGACTTTAAGTTTAGCTCATGATTTAGGTCATACACCTTTCGGTCATGCTGGAGAAGATTCTTTAAATGAATGTATGAAAGATCATGGTGGTTTTGATCATAATTTACAAACTTTGCGTATCGTTATGTTCATAGAAAATAAATATTTGAAATTTGCTGGATTAAATCTTTCAATTGAAACATTGGAAGGCTTATTAAAGCATAATGGTCCTGTAAAAAATTTAGATTTAGTTGATAGTTTAATTGGTATTAAAAATTTTAAGAAATTAATAAATTTTGATACTTATCCATCTTTAGAGGCCCAAATTTCTGCAATTTCTGATGATATAGCTTATAATAATCACGATATTCAAGATGGTATAAATGCAAACCTATTTAAACTAGAAGAGTTAGTTGAAATTAATTTTTTTAGAGATATTTACAAAAAATATAAAAAAAAAATAAATAAACAAAATTTTAAAATTGTAACTTATCAGATAATAAGAGACTCAATTGATTTAATGATAAAAGATTTAATAAAAAATACAAAATATAATTTAAACTTCAATAAAATAGAAAAATTCAGAGATATTAATAAAACGAGTTTTCGAATAGTTCATTTTTCTGATAGAATTAAGAACTCTGAAAATGAAATAAGATATTTTCTCAAAACAAAAATGTATAATAATAAAAATGTATTAAATAAAAATAATAAAGGTAAATTAATTGTAAAAAAATTATTCAATAGAATAAGACAAAATCCATCAAAATTTATTTCAAAAAAACAATTAACTTTAAATGAATTTAGAGCCATTTCTGATTTTATATCAGGAATGACAGATAGATATGCAATTAACCTTTATAATAAAATTAAATGAATATTTTTGAACAATATTTGGATAAATTAAAAAAAACTTTACTTAAATTATCAAAGAATGGAAGTTTAATTTTACCTGATAAACTTGATGGTATTACTGCTGAGATACCTCCATCGAAATTTAAAAGCGACATCTCAACAAATGTTGCAATGGTTCTATCAAAAATTAATAATAAATCTCCCAATGATTTGGCCAAAGTTTTAGTTGAGTCAATTAAAAAAGAAGATGAATTAATTGAGAATGTAGAAATTATAAAACCAGGATTCATTAATATTAGATTTAAACCAATTTTTTGGACAAATTTTGTAAAAGAAATAATCAAAAATTCAAAAACATTTGGAAAAAACTCAAAGGAAAATAAAAAGAATTATTTAATTGAATTTGTTTCTGCTAATCCTACTGGTCCTCTTCATGTAGGTCACTGTAGAGGGGCAATTTTGGGTGATGTAATTTCCAATTTACTGTTATTCAACGAACACAGAGTCACAAAAGAATATTATGTAAATGATTATGGAAATCAGATCATAAATTTTACTAAATCTGTATACTTTAGAATAAGAGAAATTTTATATAACGAATCATTCCCCTTAGATAATAAAGAATTATATCCAGGAGAGTATATAATTGATTTTGCAAAAAATATTATAAGTTTAAACAAGAAAATTGATTTTGAAAATTTTAACAAAATAGCTGACGAATTAACAGAATACTCCATTGAGGAAGCTTTAAAATTAATTAAAATCAATCTTAAAAATCTTGGTATAAGTCACGATAATTTCATAAGCGAAAAAAAATTAGTTAAAAATCAAGAGGTGAAAAAAGTAATTGATTTTCTTCAAAAAAATAACTTTGTTTATCGTGGTAAAATTAAAGCTCCAGCTGGTGAAGATAATGTCAAATGGGTAGAAAGAGAGCAATTACTTTTCAAATCAACTGATTTTGGAGATGATAAGGATAGAGCTTTACAAAAGTCTGATGGTGCTTGGACTTATTTTGCAAGTGATGTTGCTTATCATAAAAATAAATTAGATAGAAATTTTGATTATTTGATTAATATTTTAGGAGCAGATCATGCTGGATACATTAAAAGAATTTCGTCTTCTGTAGAGGCCTTGTCAAAAACAAATGGCAAATTAATCTGTAAGGTAAGTCAATTAGTAAAACTTATTAAGGATAAAAAACCATTTAAGATGTCAAAAAGAAAAGGAGATTATATAACCGTAGACGATTTAATTAAAGAAGTAGGGAAAGATGCTACAAGATTTATTATGTTAAATAGAAGTAGTGATGCAGAACTGGATTTTGATTTTGATAATGTAATTGAAAAATCAAAAGATAATCCTCTTTATTATGTTCAATATAGTTATGCGAGAATAGCCTCTGTATTTAGACATTTAGAAAAAGATTTAAAATCAGAAATTAAAATATCGAAATATGATTTTGAATATACAAACGAAGAAATAAATATTTTACAGAAAATATCCGAATGGCCAAAATGTGTAGACACCGCATGTAATAAACTTGAGCCGCATAGAATTCCAACTTATTTATATGAATTAGCGTCTTTATTTCATTCTTACTGGAATTTGGGAAAAGATAATCCTGATAAAAGGTTTATAGATAAAGAAAAAAAAATTTCTGATGAAAAACTTATTTTTTTAAAAGTAATATCTAATGTGATTAAATCTGGAATGGATATTGTTGGTGTTTCAGTTCCTGAAAAAATGTGATGCTAAAAGAAATCAAATACTCAATATTTCTTATCATTATTTTTTTATTTATTTTTTTAACTGGAAGATATTACTTTTCAGACATAAATAAAAAAAATTCTTACAGATCTTTAAATACTATTGGCGAAAAAATTAACATTTATGCTGAAAAATTACCTGTTCTTAAAGACAATACTACTGACATAATAGAATACGTTGAACAATCAACAACAAAAAAAAAGAAAAAATTTAACTTTTGGAAATTATTAGAATCAAATGAATAATCGCAGATCTTTTATAATTGGAATAAAATCATTTAGACTTTCAAAAGAAGAAAAAACCTTCTTAAAAAAATATAAGCCCTGGGGAATAATTTTATTTTCAAGAAATATTAAGAATATTGAACAAACTTCAAAATTGACTTTATCTATAAGGAAAATTTTTAAAGATATAAATTATCCAATCTTAATCGATCAAGAGGGTGGTCGTGTTAATAGATTAAAAAAGATTGTATCTTTTGATTACTTAACGTCTGAATATTTTGGAAAGAAATATACTAAAAATTTTAAAGAGTTTAAATTTGTTTATAAATTATTTATTGACAAAACTTCGTTTTTTTTAAAATTACTTGGTGTTAATATAAATACCTCTCCTGTTTTGGATTTAAGGTTTAAAGGTTCATCTAAAATTATAGGCGATAGGTCTTTTTCAAATGATCCAAAAATAGTATCAAAAATTGGTGACTATTGTCTTCAATATTACCATGAAAATGGAATAGGTACCGTTATCAAACATATTCCTGGTCATGGACTAGCTAAAGTAGATAGTCATAATTTTACTCCAGTTGTATCTAAAGAATTAAGTTTTCTATTAAAAAAAGATTTTGTTCCTTTTAAAAATAAAAAAACTCTTTTCGCAATGACAGCACATATTATCTTTAGCAAAATAGATAAAAAAAATACTGTTACTCACTCAAAAAAAATAATTTCATTAATTAGAAATAGGATAGGTTTTAAAAATATATTAATCTCAGATGATCTATCAATGAAAAGTTTGAAAGGGACAATTAAAGAAAATACAATTAAAACGTTTAAAGCAGGTTGTAATCTTGTTCTTCATTGCAATGGAAATTTAAAAGAAATGAAAATAGTGGGTGAAAACTCTCCTTTAATCAGTAAATTTATTCTAAAAAAAACATCACAATTTTATAAGATTTTGAGTTAATATTATTTAATGACTATAAAAGATTCAGCTTTATTTAAAGTAGATATTGAGAATTACCAGGGTCCTTTAGATATCTTACTTGATCTAGCTAAATCACAGAAAGTTAATTTAGAAAATATATCAATAACAAAATTAGCTGATCAATTTCATGATTTTATCACCAAGGAAAAAAAATTAAATTTAGAAATTGCCTCAGAATACTTGTTAATGGCAACCTGGCTAGCCTATCTAAAATCAAAATTATTATTACCAGGAACACCAGAAGAAGAGTTTAAAGTTCTTGAAGTTGCAGAAAAACTTAAATTACAATTAAAGAAATTAGAATTAATCAGACTATTATCAGAGCAAATGTTAAAAAGAAAAAGATTAGGCAGAGAAATTAGAACAAGAGGAATGAGGGTAGGCATAAGATCAATTTACAATAGTGAGTATAAATTAAATTTATATGAATTACTAAAATCTTATGCAATGATAATTTCTACTAAAGACTTTCAAAAAATAAATATTCCAAGATTACCTGTTTTTACAACAGAAGAAGGTATAAAAACTATTAAGGAATTTTTTGGAAAATTAGTAGATTGGAAAAATCTTGAAGATTTAATACCTAAGAATTTTAAAAAAGGTTCTAGATATGAAACTACCGGTAAGGCAGGTATTTTTTCTGGCTCTTTAGAATTGGTAAAAGAGGGAAATTTAAGGATTAAACAAGAAAATATGTTTGGTGATATTTATGTGAAAGAAAAGGATGATTAAAAAAAAAATAAAAAAAAAAGATAATATAATTAACTTTCCAACAAAGCTTTCTTCTGTAGAAAAAGAAATAGAGGCTTTGGTTTTTGCTGCTGCAGAGCCTTTAGATATAGAAACTATTGAAAGTAAAATTTCAAAAAAAATGAATGTACAAAAAATATTATCAAAATTACAGAATGAATACAAAGATAGAGGAATAAATCTAGTTTGCATCTCAAAAAAATGGTCATTTAGAACTTCTCCAAATTTATCCAATCTAATGAAGCATGAAAAAACGATTGAAAAAAAATTATCTAGAGCTGCGATCGAGACTCTTGCTATCATTGTTTATCATCAACCAGTTACGAGAGCTGAAATTGAAGAGATAAGGGGAGTCGCATTTGGTACAAACACACTTGAGATATTAATGGAACTTAATTGGGTAAAACCTGGTGGAAGAAAAAATGTTCCTGGAAAACCAATTCAATATATAACAACTGATGATTTTTTAAGTCATTTCAATCTTCAAAAATTATCTGATTTACCAACTGTTGATGAACTTGGAGCCGCAGGTTTAATTGACAGCACTAATATAGATAACGCAATTTTTGGAACGGGTAAATTTTATAAAGAAAAACAGGACGATAAAAAAGAGGACATTTATTCAAATATTGACGAAATGCTTAGTAGCACATTGGAAACAAATGAGGATAAGTAAAAACCCACTTTTATTTTATGAGTAAAAGGGGTATAAGAAATTATTATGATGCCAAGCTTAACACAAATTGCAGTTGTAGTAATTATAATCGTTTTATTATTTGGAAGAGGGAAAATATCTAGTTTGATGGGTGATCTTGCAAAAGGTATCAAAAGTTTTAAGAAAGGTATGGCCTCTGACGTGACAGAGGAGTCTGAAACTAAAAATATTTCTGAAGATAATAAAGATTCTAATAATCCTAGCGATAAAGAATAAATCACATGCCTACTATCGGTTGGTTTGAGATTTTAGTAGTAGTCGTAATTGCGATTGTCGTTTTAGGCCCTAAAGATTTTCCTATCATGCTAAAAAAAATTGGTTCTTGGGTTGGAACAGCAAAAAAATATATTAATAGCATTCAAAATGAAATTTCAAATATTGAAGTTGAAGATAATAAAATAGAAAAAAAAGAAGAAAAAAAAGATGAGTGATGAAGAAAAAGATGGTGGCTTTGTAAGTCATTTAGCGGAATTAAGAAAAAGACTAATTAATAGTTTCATTTTTCTTATTATATTTTTTATAGCGTGTTATTTTTTTGCAGAATATTTGTATGGATTTTTAGTAGAACCTTTTGCTAAAGCAGTTAAAGATGATGGTTCCGATAGAAGATTAATTTTCACAGCTTTGCAAGAAACATTTTTAACATATTTAAAGGTTTCATTCTTTGCTGCTTTTTTTGTTACATGTCCTTACATCTTAATGCAAATTTGGAAGTTTATAGCACCTGGTCTTTATAAACATGAGAGAGTAGCAATTTTACCTTACCTCGTTTTAACTCCAATATTATTTTTATTAGGAGGAATGCTTGTCTACTATCTAATTATGCCATTAGCTATAAAGTTTTTTTTATCTTTTGAGAGTACAGGTTTGTCTACCTATTTACCAATCCAGTTAGAAGCAAAGGTCAATGAATATCTTTCATTAGTAATGAAACTTATTTTTGCATTTGGAATAAGTTTTCAACTACCTGTAGTTTTAAGTTTACTAGCAAGAGTTGGTGTTGTTAATTCTGAATTTTTAAAAAAAAGAAGAAAATATGTTGTTGTCATAATTTTCGCTGCAGCAGCAATTTTAACTCCTCCAGATCCAATCACTCAGATTGGCTTAGCCATACCATTACTAATTTTATATGAATTATCTATTTTTTCAGTAAAATTTATAGAAAATAAAAAATTAAAAGATTCAGATGCATAATTTAAAAGAGATTCGAAAAGATTTTGAGACTTTCAAAAAAGCATTAAAAAAAAGATCTGTTGATATCGATTTAGATAATCTTGAAAAACTTGATAAGCAAAACAGGGAATATATTTTAAAAAGAGAAAATTTAGAAAAAGAAAAAAAAGATATTTCTAAATTAAAAGATAAGTCGTTATTTCAAAGATCGAAAGAAATTTCACAATCTATAGAAAAAATACTAAACCATCAGAAAAAAATTAAAGATGATTTAGAAAAGATCTTGTTTAGTCTTCCAAATATTCCTCATAAAGATGTTCCTGTTGGAAAAGATGAAAATGATAATGTAGAAATTAAAAGATTTGGACAAATACCAAATTTTGATTTCAAGCCAAAATCTCATTATGAATTGGGTGAAACACTTGGTATGCTTGATTTTGATCTTGCATCTAAAACAACTGGTTCAAGATTCGTATTTGTAAAAGATAAATTAGCATTACTTGAAAGAGCTATTTCAAATTTTATGTTAGACACCCATGTTTCAAAAAATGGATATCAAGAGATTTCACCACCTTTATTAGCATCTGAAAACTCCATGTTTGGTACTGGACAGCTCCCAAAATTTGAAAATGATCAATTTGAAGTTAAACTTGATGCTGGAAGTAAAAGAAAATTTTTAATTCCAACAGCAGAAGTAATATTAACAAATATAGTAAAAGATCAAATTTTGAATGAAAAAGATCTTCCATTAAGATTTGTTGCCTCAACACCGTGCTTTAGGAAAGAAGCTGGAAGCTATGGTAAAGACACAAAAGGGATGATTAGACAACATCAATTTTATAAAGTGGAGCTAGTGAGTGTTGTTGATCAATCAAAATGTTTAGATGAACTAGAAAGAATGACAAACTGTGCAACAGGTATTTTGGATCTCTTAGATTTGCCATATAGAAAAATGATTTTATGTACTGGAGACATGGGTTTTAGCTCCGAAAAAACTTATGACATTGAAGTATGGTTACCTTCAGAAAAAAAATTTAGAGAAATCTCTTCATGCTCATCTTGCTCTACCTTCCAATCAATTAGAATGAAAACTAGATATAAAAATCAGAAAAAAGAGACTTTATATACCGGTACACTTAATGGAAGTGGTTTGGCAGTAGGAAGAACATTGATTGCTATCTTAGAAAATTATCAGCAAAAAGATGGATCTATAACAATTCCGAAAGTTTTAAGACCTTATATGAATAATTTGGAAAAAATTTCACTCAATTAAAGTTGTTTTAATCTTATAGATAGTATAAAAATTCAGTTTTAATCAAGGAGTTTTATGGAAAGTTCAGGAATAGGCCAATTTATACCATTAATATTAATTTTTGTTATTTTTTATTTTTTTCTAATAAGGCCACAACAAAAAAAAGTTAAAGAACACAAAGCAATGGTTGAGAGTCTTAAAAAAGGTGACAAAATTGTTACATCTGGTGGGATTACAGGGACTATATCAAGAGTTATAGATAACGATAAGATAGAAGTTGAAATAGCTGACAATGTTACAGTGGAAGTGATTAGAGGAACAGGCGTTCAAAGTTTAATGAACTCTCAAGAAGTAAAAAAATAAATCTTTTGTTGGAATAAAGTGTTATATTTTTCAAAGTTAAAAATAGTTTTTATTATTATTTTATCCCTATTTTTTACACTGATAGCTTCATCAAATCTTTTAAACTTCAATAATAAATTTTTAGATAACAAAATTAATCTTGGTTTAGATTTGCAAGGAGGATCATACCTTTTATTAGAAATTGATAATACTCCTGTTATAGAACAACGTCTTCAGAATTTTACAATTACAGTTAGAAATCATTTTAAAAAAAAAGGCATAAGAATTAAAAATCTTAAATTAGAAAATCAAAAAATAATATTTTCAGTCGATAATCGATATAAGCAAAAAATTTTAGATGATTTTAATGATAAAGAAAGTGAGATAAATTTATATTATCCAAGATTTAAATCACATCAATTTGAGATATTAGAAGAAAAAAATTTTTTTGTTGTTAATTATTCAAAACAAGGAATCGTAGAGCTTAAGACTTCTTCGCAGGATCAAGCTCTAGAAATTGTTAGAAGAAGAATTGATGAAATAGGTACTAATGAACCAAATATTTTAAAACGAGGTAACGATAGAATTTTAGTTGAATTACCTGGATTAGATGATCCAATGAGAATTAAATCATTACTTGGAAAAACTGCTAATTTAACTTTTAGATTTGTTACTAATGATAATGAGGACTCTTTTGGTGCAGAAAAACTTCAATTTGAAGATGGGAGTGATGAAGCGATAGTAAGTAAAAGAATTATTATGAGCGGTGATAATCTTCTTGATGCACAACCAAGAATGGATAATCAAACAAATGAAACAATTGTATCTTTTACTCTTGATCGAGTAGGTGCAAAAAGATTTGGCAAAGCAACTGCTACAGGCATTGGTAAGCAATTAGCAATTGTTTTAGATGGAAAGATTATTAGTGCTCCAGTTATTAGAGACACTATTGCTAGTGGATCAGGTCAAATAAGCGGTGGTTTTACATTTCAATCTGCAACAGACCTTGCTCTTTTGCTAAGATCAGGTGCTTTACCTGCACCCCTTAATATTATTGAAGAGAGAACTGTTGGGCCGGATTTAGGTAAAGATTCGATAAGAGCAGGTATTATTGCTCTAATTATTGGATTTATTTTGGTAATTTTATTCATACTCTTTAAGTATAAATTATTTGGTTTAATCACTAATATTACTTTAGTAATAAATTTAATAATTTTATTAGGAATTTTAACTTTATTTGAGGCTACTTTAACTCTCCCAGGTATTGCTGGAATAATCCTTACAGTGGGAATGGCCGTAGATGCAAATGTTTTAATCTTTGAGAGAATTAAAGAAGAGCTAAAAAATGAAAAAAATAACTTGCTTGCATTCGACAGTGGTTACACTAAATCTCGTACAGCCATAATTGATGCAAATATAACAACTCTTTTAGCAGCAATAATATTATTTTTTATGGGCTCTGGACCAATTAAAGGTTTTTCTCTTACATTAGGAATTGGAATATTTACTACACTTTTTTCAGTGTATTTTATAGCAAGATTGCTAACAGTACTTTATGTTTCTAAAAACAAAAATAAGGAAAAGTTAATCTAGATGATATCATTTAATAGATATTACAATCAATTTAATATTCTCTCACTTACATTGGTGGTAGTTTCTCTAATTTTATTATCGTTTAAAGGTCTCAATTTTGGGATAGATTTTAAAGGGGGAACGCTTATAGAATTAAGGTCAAATGATAGCAAAATTAGTGTCACTTCTTTAAGAGATAACTTGAGTCAAATGAATTTAGGAGATATTTCAGTCAAAAATTTTGGAAATGAGACAGACTTTTTAATAAAATTTGAAAATAGTAAAAATAAAAATGTTATTCAAGAAATAAAATCTAGTTTTGAAGACTCCTTTGGTAATAGTTTTGATTTTCGGAGAGTCGAAAATGTTGGACCAAAAGTTAGTGCTGAACTTTTAAAATCAGGAATTATAGCTATCTCAGTAGCTTTAATTTTAATGCTTATTTATATTTGGATAAGGTTTGAGTGGCAGTTTAGTTTAGGTGCAATCCTTGCATTATTTCACGATGTTTTGGTAACATTAGGCTTGTTTTCATTGTTTAGCCTAGAAATAAATTTATCAATTATAGCAGCTGTACTTACAATTGTCGGTTATTCAATGAATGATACTGTAGTTATTTTTGACAGAGTAAGAGAAAATTTAAGAAAATATTCTGATATAAAAATTTATGAACTTACCAATATTTCAATTAATGAAACACTTTCCAGAACATTGATCACTTCGATAACAACCTTATTAGCTCTTATATCCATTTTTTTCTTTGGGGGTGAAGTTTTAAAAGGTTTTTCACTAGCAATGATTTTTGGTGTTATTTTTGGAACTTATTCATCAATTTATATCGCAAACACTGTATTGGTTAGATTGAAAGTTTCTCAAAAGACTCTTTTAAAAGAAGATAGTATTACTTAGTATAAATTTTGAGCCGCTATCATTGAAAATAACATTGGCAAAGAAAATATCGTATTTAATCTTGAAAAAATGATTACTGTTTTTGTTGACTTAGTCTTTGTTTCAAAGTCACAGTCTACTATTCCTAAGGCTCTTTTCTGATTTGGCCAAATAACAAACCAAACATTAAATGCCATAATTATACCTAACCACATCCCAATACCAATTGCTGTATGTTTGGGAATTCCTGAGCTTATGCTAAGTGTCAAAGCATCCTCTAAGTAGCCATTTAATAGAGCAAGTATAAGACCTGAAAATATTGTTAAAGCAGCTGCCCATCTAAAATAAAAAAGAGCTGCTGGAGCAATAATCTTTCCAATAGCAGGTTTTTGATCATCTGGAATTTTAGACATATTTGGTATTTGAACAAAATTAAAATACCATAATAAACCAATCCACATTATAGCAACTATAGCGTGTGCATATCTTGCTATTCCACTCCAGAATAATCTATCAAAGCTAAATCCATTATTTAGGTAAAAAAGTGATAAAAACAATATTATAGTTAAGGCTAAAGATGCATGAACAGTCTTAGATAATGATGATAAAAAACTGAAAATTGAAGCTTGAAGATTTTTCATTTATAAAAAATTATACTCTATAATTGACATTATTTAACTTAAATATTTAATTTAAAAGTGGTTTTAAAAATTTGCCAGTATAACTGGTGCTTATTTTGCAAATTTCCTCTGGTTTTCCTTCAGCAATAATTTTACCACCTTTTACTCCTCCTTCTGGACCCATATCTACAATATAATCAGCAGTTTTGATTACATCTAAATTATGTTCAATTACAACAACTGTATTTCCCAAGGCAACGAAGGTATGAAGAATTTCAAGAAGTTTTTTTATATCATGTTGATGTAAACCAGTGGTTGGTTCATCTAAAATATACATAGTTCGTCCTGTTGATCTTTTAGACAGCTCTTTGGCTAATTTTATTCTTTGAGCTTCACCGCCTGACAGTGTTGTAGCTTGCTGCCCAATTTTTATATAACCTAAACCAACTTTTTTTAATGTTAATAATTTTGTTTTAATATTGGATATATTTTCAAAATACTCACAACCTTCATCAACAGTCATATTTAAAACATCTGCTATGCTTTTATCTTTAAATTTGATTTCAAGTGTTTCTCTATTGTATCTTGTACCTTTACATTCATCACACTGAATATATACATCAGGTAAAAAATGCATTTCATATGTAATTACTCCATCTCCTTCACAGGCCTCACATCTACCTCCTCTTACGTTAAAAGAAAATCGACCTGGCTTGTATCCCCTAGTTTTTGACTCGGGTAAACTCGTAAACCAATCTCTTATTGGTCCAAAAGCTCCTGTATAAGTAGCAGGATTAGATCTTGGAGTTCTTCCTATTGGCGACTGATCAATATCAATTATTTTATCAATAAGTTCAGTCCCTTTAAATCCCTTAAAAGGTTTTGGAATCTTCCTAGATTTGTTATTATTTAAAGTTAAATTTAAAGCATTATAAAGTGTTTGCAAAACAAGAGTAGACTTACCACTGCCAGAAACACCCGTAACACAAGTTAAACTTCCAAGCGGAATTCTTAAATCAACATTGTTAAGATTATTTCCTGTAGCACCGGTAATCTCCAAGAATCTACCATTTTTTGCTAACCTTCTTTTTGGAGGAACATTTATTTTAAGTTTATTTGATAGATATTTACCGGTAATGCTATTTTCATTTTGGCTAATTTCTTTAAAAGTTCCCTCTGCAACTACTTTTCCTCCATTATTTCCAGCTTCAGGTCCAAGATCAATAATGTGATCCGCATTTTCCATTGTTTCAGTATCGTGCTCAACAACAATTACCGTATTGCCTAGATCTCTTAATCTTTTTAATGCATTTATAAGTTTGACGTTATCTTTTTGATGTAGTCCTATTGAAGGTTCATCTAAGACATAAAGAACACCTGTCAATCCAGAGCCAATTTGTGAGGCCAATCTTATTCTTTGAGCTTCACCACCAGAAAGTGTGCCAGATTCTCTTGATAAAGTTAGATAGTCTAGTCCAACGTTTAATAAAAAAGTTAATCTCTCATTAATTTCTTTTAAAATATGTTCAGCTATTTTAATTTGTTTTCTATCTAAATTGTTTTTAAGATTATCAAACCAATTTGCAGCATCTAAAATCGATTTTTCAGTAACTTCACTAATATGAAGACCATCAATTTTTACACATAAGGCCTCATCTTTTAATCTATGTCCATTACAACGTTCAC
>CACPCD010000007.1 GCA_902632315.1 uncultured Pelagibacteraceae bacterium | reverse complement strand
CTATTTCTTATTAAGATTCATAAGCAATATTTCATCCAAAAAGATATCAAAAGGTCTTAGATTTATAATTATAATTGGTTTAATTGCTTTAGCGGTTATTTTTGCTGTTGGTGGAAAATTTATATTAACCTTACCACTTACTCTAGCGAGTCTTGCTTTATTAAAATTAAAAGGTCTATCAATTTTTCAACTGATATCATTGTTTAGATTAATACAGACATTACGAAGATCTGGCAGGTTTTCATTCAATCAATCAAATCTAAGTAATTCTTCCTCTATAACTGTTACTGAGGCATATAAAATTTTAAATTTAGACATAAATAAGAAAAATACGAAAGATGACGTTAACAAAGCATATATTAAGATTCAAAAAAAAATTCATCCAGATGTTTCACCAGAGACCGCAAGACTTTCATCAATAGTTAATGAGGCAAAAGATATAGTTCTAAGAGATATATCTTAATTGATAATTTCAATTATTTTTTTTAGTATCTTTCCAGGGTTTATTCGGTCTTTACCCAGAGTATTGTGTGAAACATCAATTTCACCATCTGGAATTATTGGTGTCATTTTTGAGCTATAGTTTCCATATATTAGAGGTGTATCAGCCATGAGCGTAATTGTTTCAATTCCTAAGGCAGCTGAAAGATGACTAAAGCCCGTATCATTACAAATAGATATGTTACAATTTTTTATTATTGGTAGTATTTCTTTAATTGATAAATTATCTAAAGGGATACAAAATTTTTCTAGTTCAGAGCTTAAAATTTCATTTAAAATTTTTTGTTCATCAATATTTTTACCAGTTGCAAGAAAAAATTTACATTTTTTTTTTTTTATCAATTCTGACATAAATTTTAAAAAAATATTTGCTGGAACTCTTTTTGTAGGTCCAGATCCACCGATACCAAGGAGAATATTAGTTTTTTCTTTATCTATCAAAAATTTTTTGGATGCATTTGTAACCAATTTACTATCTACATGAATTTCTGGGTCATCAAAAAAATCTATATTCAGTTTATCTTTCATAAATTTTTTAGGAGTGTCTACTATGTGTTGTTTACTTTTGTTAAAAAGAGGATATTGAAAAATTTCTGGAATATTTGAAAATTTTGCAATTAAATTAAATCTCAATGAAGAATTAAAAATAAATATTTTATCAAATTTATATGCTCTTAAATCTTTAATTAGATTGTAGCTTCCTAAAAAGCCATCATGTCTATTGTTATTTTTCTGATCTCTCTCAAGAATAATTATTTTGTCAACATATTCTGTTTCACTTAAATATTGATTTGCTTTTGAACTTTCCTTAACAAGTAAACTTATAGGTGAATTATATTTTTTATATAAAGCCTTTATAAAGGGTAAAAAAATTACCGTATCACCGATTCCCATTCTATTTTGAACAGCTAATATTTTCATATGGTATTTATAAACTTTACTAGGTATATTTTTATATAAATTTTTATTATGACAAAAATAAGTGGAATTTTTGCAGCTTCAATGTCGGTGCTAAATCCCGATTTCAGTCTTAATGTAAAAAAAACCATTGAACATGCTGAAAAACTTATAGATCAGGGATGTCATGGAACAGCAATTTTTGGCAGTACTGGTCAAGCTCAACTTATATCAATAGCTGAAAAAATAGATTTATTAAATAAACTTTCGGAAAGTAAACACAGAGATAAGCATATGATCGGTACAGGTTTAAACTCACTCACAGAAACAATTAATTTAATGAAAATAGCAAATTCTCTAAAATTCAATAAATTCCTTATTATGCCACCAGCTTATTATAAATATACGGATAAAGAAGTAATTAAATTTTATTCTAAATTGGTAGAGTCATCCCCTGAAAGTAAAATAGTTCTCTATAATTTCGAAAAATTATCTGGTTATAAATTTAGTATCGATTGTGTTGAGACATTAGTAAAAAAATTTCCTAATCAGATTGTTGGTGTAAAAGACAGTACTTATAATTTATTTGAGAAATTAAAATTAGAAAATTTTTCAATATTTCCAGGGTCAGAGCTTAAATTACTAAGAGGTTTAGAACTTGGTTGCTCAGGTATTATTACTGCTACTTGCAATGTAACAGCCGAACTTTCACGAAGAGTTTATGATGATTTCTTTTCGAAAAATGATCAAAAGTTTAACAAGAAGTTATGCGATGTCAGGAGTGCTTTTGATAAATTTAATCTTATATCTGGTTTACATTCTTTTTATTCCCAAGAAGATCAAATCTATAAGAATATACTTCCTCCTTTAAGAGTTTTAAATGAAAACGAGGAAAAAGAATTATTTGATAAATTAAAGTTTTTGAACTTTACTATTAAATCAAGGATGGCAGCGTAAAATGCAACTAGCGAAGTTTTTGAACAAAGTTTTTAAAAAAGGCGGATTTGTATTAACAGATGCAAATTCAAATGATCACATAATTGGTAAGCCTGGAAGCAACCCTATAAAACTCAAAATATTAAATAAAAATCTTCATTATAAATTATTATTTCATCCTGATTTATACTTTGGTGAAGCCTATACAAATGGAGAAATTAAAATTGAGAACGGAACTTTAACTGACTTTCTTGATATTGCCCTAATGAACTTTGGTAGAGGTGAATTAAATTTTTTTAGTTATTTAATTAATAGATTGAGAGGTTCGTATAGATACCTTACAAATTTTAATTTTATCAAAAAATCTAAAATGAATGTTTCCCATCACTATGATATATCTGATGAGTTGTATGACCTATTCTTAGACCCTAAAAGACAATATTCATGTGCCTACTTCAAAAATGAAAATGAAAGTTTAGAAACAGCACAAAATAATAAAATCCAACATATAATCAAAAAATTAAATATCAGGCCTAACCAAAAAGTTTTAGATATTGGGTGTGGCTGGGGATCTTTAGCAATTGATATTGCAAAAAGTGCAAAATGTGAGGTTACTGGTATTACACTTTCAGAAAACCAATTAAAATATTGCAATAAAAAGTCAAAAGAAATGAATCTTGAAAATCAAGTTAAATTTAGATTAATGGATTACAGAGAATTAAAAGAAAAATTTGATAGAATAGTAAGTGTTGGAATGTTTGAGCATGTTGGTAGAAAGTTTTACAATAAATTTTTTAAACAAATTGAAAATTTAATGAAAGATGATGGGATTTCACTTATACATACCATTGGTTCAGTGAACCCTCCACGTGATCCACATCCGTGGATAACAAAATATATATTTCCAGGAGGTTATACTCCAAGCTTAAGTGAAGTGACTACGCCAATAGAAAAAGCAGGATTAATTGTTACTGACATTGAAGTCTTAAGACTTCATTATTCCCACACTCTTAGACATTGGAAAGAAAATTGTATTAAAAATAAACAAAAAATTATCGATATGTTTGATGAAAAATTTTTTAGAATGTGGGAGTTTTATCTTGCAGGATGTGAAATGGCATTTAAGTGGGGTGATCAAGTTGTATATCAATTTCAACTTACTAAGAATTATACCTCAACCCCAGGCACTAGAGACTATATTTATCAATAATTTGTTGGTAGTAATAAGATTCTGTAAAAAATGAAAAAGAAAAGAAAAAAATCTAAAAAGAATAAAAAAGCATTAAAAAGATCATTTAAATCTAAAAGTTCAAAAAAATTTAAAAAAAAACCCATTAAATCCAACAAAAATCGGAAATTAAAAAAAAAAAGAAAAAATAAAAAAATTAAGAGAAAATCTCTTAATTTTACATCTCGAAATGAATTTTCAAACATAAAAAGAATTCAAAAAGATACTTTCATTCTTAAGCTGGTAAAATTACAATTGTCCTTGAATCCCAAATTTAATTTAAAAATAAATTTTAATTTAGAAAAATATATCCAAAAATTTTTTGATAAAATCTCAAATACCATATCTAATTATAAAATCTTAAAAGACGATGAAAAAAGAAGATTAAGACTTGAAAAGTTGGAAAATGAAAGAATAGCAAAAATTGAAATAGAAAAACAAAAAAAAAATGAACAAGCTCTTCAAATAAGACTAAAAGAGCAAGCTTTGAAAGAAGAAGTTAGATTGGAAAAGCAAAGATCGAAGGATATAAAATTATTTTTACGAAAAGAACAAGCGCTACTGAGACTTGAACAAGCTGAAAAACAAAAACAATTTCTAAGACAATTAAGATTAGATAAACAGATAGAAAAATTTAGAATTAGAGAAATTAAAGAACTTGAAAGACTTGAAAAAATTTCTCTTAAAGAGAAGAGAGAGGACTATGTAGGGTTACAAGAAAGGATTGATAAACTAAAAGATAAATACCGTGTTATTAGAGATCAAAAAATTAAAGAAAGAGTCGAAGCACTTGGGGTCAAACTTCAAGGTGATGAGGATAGAGAAACATTATTAGCTAAAGAAAAAGAATATACTTTAGCGAGACAGAAAATTGAATTTGCTTTAGAAAGTTTTTACAGAAGTGCAAGTAGTTTAGTTTTTCAATTGAATAAAAGACACATTACAAGAAACATGTCTATTTTTCGTTGTATAGATAGAAGGTTTGAAACTGGTGAGGTTTTTGTTAAATGGGATGAAACAGAGGATGAGGAGTGGTTATTGTTAATTTATATAAAAAATAATTCACCAGACGATGGTATCGTTATAGAGGATAAAACAAATCCAGAAAAAAATATTTCTCATGAATTTAAAAATATTGATATATTTAAAGCCTCGGACACAATGGTAGACTCTTTAACGCAGTTGATTGCGAGAAAAAGAGAACAAAATAATAATTAATTTTTTAATTTAAATTAGGTAAACTATTAGATGTTTTTTGGATCTCTTTTTCTTATAATTTTATATTTTGTCTTAAAATATATAATTGCATGGATAAGTTATTTTAATAGTTTGGATCCTAGACTTGGTGAAAGCACATGGCGCTTTAGTTATGACTATCCAGTAATCGGAGAACGTGATATTTCTGATTTAGATGATAAAAATTTTGTGCGTCTTAGAAGGAAAAAAAATAAAGTTGTTTTATTGATGTATTCAATAGTCTTAATAATGTTTATAAGCTCGATGTCTTTGATGAGTAAGTTTTTAATATTTTTTTTTAGTTAGTTTTTTTTAGCTGTTTCTTATTTTTAAGATATAGAAAAAAAGCTACTATTTCGTATACAGCTGAAAATATATTGAATAAAACTGGTAGTTTAAAAAAATTATAAAGAAATTTATATTTTGGCATTTTTTTCCATAACAATAAAAATGCTTCAGCTCCTCCTAAAATCTTTTCACCATCTTTGACATGAAGTCTTCTCAAAAGTTGTTTTCTATCCTTAAAGGTTTCTTTTTCAGCTAACTCATTATCTGTAATATCAACCCAATCAATCTCATCTATTTTTTCCTTCTTATAGAGATCAATTTCTGCCTTACAAATTTTACACGAATTATTAAAATAAACTTTCATAATAAGACAATTTATTACTAATTTGTCGTATATATGTACATGCGTAAAATACTCTAGTTGAAAAATCCCTTGAAAAAATCTATTAAATATCTTCTATGAGTAATTTCTTCGAAAAATCTGACTTATCAAGAAGTGAAGCAGAAAATATTATTTCGGATACTCTTCAAAAATGTGACGATGGTGAATTATACTTAGAAAATTCTAAATCTGAGTCAATTCTACTAGATGATAATAAGATTAAAAATTCCAGTTATAATTCAGATTTAGGATTTGGGTTTAGAGCTATTTCTGACGAGGTAGTTGCTTATTCTCACTCTAATGAAATTTCAAAAAACTCATTAAAGCAATCTTCAGAAAATTTGAAATCGACACTCAAATCTGTCAAAGGTACTTATAATCATGAAATTCCTAAATCTAATAAGAAATATTATGATAACATCAACCCTATTGAACAAAAATCTCTTAATGAAAAAATTAAAATACTTAATGAGGTGAATAATTATTTGCGTTCAAAAGATAATAACATCAAACAAGTTACAGCTAATTTTTTGGGAGAGCAAAAATCGGTTGAAATTATTAGATCTGGTGGAGAAACTTTAACTGATGTTCGTCCTTTAATAAGATTCAATGTATCCGTTATGCTTGAGAAAAATGGGAGAAAAGAGACAGGTGTGTATGGTGTTGGGGGAAGACAATCCTACGACTCTTATTTAAAAGATGATAACTGGAAAAGTGTATGTGATGAGGCTTTGAGAATAGCTTCGGTAAATTTAGAGAGTAAACCTGCACCAGCTGGTGAAATGAAAGTTGTACTAGGACCTGGTTGGCCAGCAATATTAATTCATGAGGCTGTTGGTCATGGTTTAGAAGGGGATTTTAACAGAAAAAAAACCTCAGCTTTTCATAATTTAATGGGCCAAAAAGTTGCAAGTGAGGGAGTTACAATTATTGATGATGGTACTATTGATAACAGAAGAGGCAGTCTTACGATTGATGACGAAGGAACCCCAACAGAAAAAACTGTTTTAATAGAGAATGGGATTTTAAAAAATTTTATGCAAGATCGTCTGAATGCTCGTTTAATGAAAACTAAATCTACTGGTAGTGGAAGAAGAGAGAACTATAGACATATCGTTCTTCCAAGAATGAGAAATACGATGATGCTTAGTGGTGATCAGACTCAAGATGAGATGATTAAAGCTGTCGATAAAGGTATTTTTGCTGTAAGTTTTGGTGGCGGGCAGGTTGATATTACCTCTGGAAAATTTGTATTCAATTGTACTGAAGCTTATGAGATTGTTAATGGCAAAATTGGATCTCCAATTAAAGGTGCAACACTTATTGGAGATGGTCCTTCAATTTTAAAAGAAGTTTCTATGGTTGGGAATGACATGATGATGGATCCTGGTATTGGAACATGTGGAAAAGCTGGCCAGGGTGTTCCAGTAGGTGTTGCTCAACCATCTATATTAATTAATAAGATGACTGTTGGTGGCACAAAACTTTAAATGGTCAAAGATCAAGAATTTTTAAAAAAAAAAGCATCGTATTGTCTTGGTTTAGCTAAGAAATTAGGTGCAACTGAGTCTAGTGTGATTGTTAATAATTCTGTATCTGAAACTGTTAATTTTAGAAATAAAAAACTAGATGAGTCTAATAGGTCAGATGATCTTGGAATAAGTATTACCACTTACATTGGAAAAAAAAAGTCATCAATATCTTCCTCTAATTTACAGGATGACAATCTAAACATTTTAATTGAAAAATGTGTTGAGACCACAAAAAATACACCTGAAGATGAATTTAATTCATTACCAGATAAAGATTTGTTAGCCAAAGACTTTAAAGATTTGAATCTATATGATGATACCCATATAGAAAATGATCAAAAAATAGATTATTTGAAAAAATTAGAATCTGCTGCCTCCAATGATAAAAAAATTATTAATACTGAGTCTAGTTTTGCTCAAAATAAATCAAATTTTATTTTAGCAAATACCAAAGGTTTTTGTGCTGGTTACAAAACATCCTCATTTACTGCTTCGAGTATTACAGTTGCAAAAGATGAAAAAAGTATGGAGAGAGATTATGAATATTCAAGTAAATGTTTTCTTAAAGACTTAGACGACGCAGGAGAATTAGGTAAAAAAGCCGCTGATCAAACTATCAGAAAATTAAGCCCAAAGAAAATAGGTAGCGAAAAAATTGCTATTATTTTTGATAAAAGAATAGCCAAGGGAATACTAAGTACTTTTGCAAGTGCGATTTCGTCATCAGCGATATCAAGAGGAACTTCTTTTTTAAAAGACAAAGTTAAACAAAAAATATTTTCTGATACGATTAATGTGTTGGATAAACCAGATATACTTAAAGGTCTAGGTTCAAGAAATTTTGATATTGAGGGAGTTAAAACTGATACTCTTAAATTAGTTGAGCAAGGTGTCTTAAGACATTATCTGATTGATACTTACAATGGAAAAAAATTGAACCTTAAATCAAATGGAAGATGTGGAGGGACAAGTAATCTTTATTTTGAAAATGGAAATGTTAGTTTTAAAGATCTTTTGAATTCAAAATCAAAAAGTCTCTATATTACAGAGACCATAGGTCATGGAAGTAATATCGTAACTGGTGATTATTCTGTAGGCGCAACAGGGTTTCTAGTGGAAAACGGGGAGTTTAAGTATCCTATAAATGAAATTACTATTGCAGGTAATTTTAAAGACATGTTTCAGAATATTACCCTGGCAAATGATTTAGAGTTTAAATATGCAACCAATTCACCGACCATGATGATTGAGGGAATGGTTGTTGCTGGTAAATGAGTGAATTCTGCGTAATCGGCTCAGGTATTTCTGGAGCTACAATTGCAAATCTTCTAAATAAAAAAAATTCAGTAATTCTATTTGACAAAGCAAGAGGTCCAGGAGGTCGTGCATCTTTCAAAAGAATGAAAGGCAATATAGGCTTTGATCATGGCACTCAGTATTTTTCACCAAAAACCGCAGAATTCAAAAAATTTTCTAAGGATTTAATTAAAAAAAGAATTTTAAAGGTTTGGGGTGGTAAACACGTTTTTCTTAACTCCAAAAAAAAAGAGGATAAAAAACATCTTAAAATTATAGGTAAAAATGGAAACAATGATATTAGCAAGTATTTATTAAAAAAAATTAAGTGCAACTATCAAAGTGAATTAAAAAAAATTCATTATAAAAACAAACTTTGGCACTTATCATTTGCTGATGGAAAATTGAGGTCTTTTAAAAGCATTATTTTAACCTGTCCGTTTCCACAATTAAAAAAACTTTCTAAAAAATTCATAAATAATTCTTTTTTAAAAAAATCAATCAAAATGGATGCAAATATAACAACTATGATTGCTATAAAAAAAAATAAGAAATCAAATAGCAGCTACCTTTTTGAAGATCAAATTCTTGGCTGGGCTGGTAATGAAAATTCGAAAAAAAGATTTAAATCAAAATATGATTTATGGACTCTACAAAGCACCTTTAAGTGGGCAAATAAAAAGATCAATCAAAATAAAAATAATAAGAAAAAGAATTCAAAAATTATGATTGATAAGTTCTTTAAACTCTCAAATATTAAAAAAACAAAAATTAATTTTTCTCTTAATCATGGTTGGAAATATTCTTCCAACTCAAAACCTTTCAAAATAAAAAGTTTTTGGGACTCAAAGAAAAAAATAGGTGTTTGCGCTGATTGGTTTGTAGGACCAAGACTGGAGTCTGGATGGATAAGTGCACATGACTTATTTAAAAAAATTTCAAGATAAATTATTCAATATTTTTCAATCTGTATTCCCAATTTCCCATTCTTGAGTAAGACACTTTTAAAATTCTTAAATTTTTTTGATCGTACCAAATGTTAAAGTCTAATCGTTTATCTTTTGGAATATTCATATTCTTAGATTTAAGTGTAAAATGATCAACATCATAAATTTTTCCATAAAGGTTAATTTTTTCTTTTCCTATAAAAGTAACAACCTGTTCTTTAATACTTCCAGATATTGGACTTATTTGAGATCCTACTTGTAAAATTTTATGGTTCCACCAATTTCCAATAACATTATTAGTTGTTGTTTCACCATTGAATGAAGAGCCTTTGATATCATATTTTTTACTTTTTTTATTTAATTTTAAATTTACAAATTTTTCTTTATCATTTTGAAGAGTTTTAGAATTATAGGATATTAATTGATCTTTGATATATTTTTCTTCACCATATGATTCAACTTGAAATATTGTAGTTCCTAATAGATGAACTGAAAATTTTAATTGATTTGTAATAATAGTTTCTTCACCATTTCTTTCAAAAAAATAATAATTGTATCCAATTAGTTCACCGTTTCTAAAAATCTCCATTTCAATTTTGTTGTATTTATTGTAGTGACCCATATGCGCCATAGAAATAACTGGAAAAATTACAATAAACAAAAGGGCTATAAATTTTCTCATTTAGTAATTACATTAGTGGACTTTATCTATAATAGAAATAACTTATTAAAATGTTTTTAAAAATAAAGAAAATACCAAAAGTTAATTGGAGTTCTGATAAGCCATATAATTTCAAACCAAAATTTTCCACCTTCTTTTTTTTATGTTTTGGTCTGACGTTATTTGGTCTTGGTGAAGGATTATTAATTGTATCTTTTACGGGTGCTTCTCCGTGGAGTGTTTTAGCTCAAGGTATTTCCTTAAATGTTAATTTAAGTATTGGAACAATAACTCTTTTAATTAGTATTGCTGTTTTAATTTTATGGATACCTCTGGGTCAAAAACCAGGGATGGGCACAATATTAAATGCCTTAATAATAGCCTTTATGATTGATCTTTGTATAAAGTTTGTACCAACCCCATCTAATTATTTTAATCAATTAATCCTAGCAGTAATTTCTGTAATAATGGTTGGAATAGGTGGAGGCATTTATTTAGTTTCTAACCTTGGTGCAGGTCCAAGAGATGGACTAATGATTGGGTTACAAAAAGTAACCAATTTACCAGTGGCAGCTGTTAGAGCTTTTTTAGAAATCTCTGTTGTAAGTATTGGTTGGTATTTAGGTGGAACAGTGGGGGTTGGAACTCTTTTATTTGCTTTTGGTATTGGCCCGTGCGTTGCATTAGGTTTGTTTTTAGTTGATAAAATTTTTGATTAAGCAGCAGCGCCAGATTTTTCACTTCTTTTTCTCTCATGAGGATCAAGAATAGCTTTTCTCAATCTACAAGATTCTGGAGTAATTTCTAAAGCCTCATCAGTATTTAACATACTTAATTGTTCAGCAATCGACATTTTTCTTACAGGAGTTAACACAACATTTTCATCGGTACCTTGCGTTCTCATGTTAGTTAATTTTTTACCCTTCATAACATTAATGATCATATCTCCTGGCTTAGGCGATAGGCCTACAATCATTCCTGGATAAACAGGATCGTTATGAGTTACAAACATTTCTCCTCTAGCCTGTAGATTAAAAATTGCAAAAGCAACTGCCTTTCCTTGCTCCATAGAAATTAAAGCACCATTTCTTCTACCTTCCATCTCACCCTCAAATGGACCATATTCATGAAAAATTCTATTGATCACACCATTTCCTTTTGTAAGTGTTAAAAATCTACTTGTATATCCCATTAAACCTCTTGTAGGTGCATGAAATATAAGTCTCTTTTTATTTTTACCAGTATCTTTTAATTCTATTAATTTACCTTTTCTTCTATTCATTGAATCAATAATTTTTGATGAATGCTCTTCATCAAGGTCCATAGTAATTTCCTCTATTGGCTCAAGCTTGTTTCCATTTTCATCTTTTTTATAAAGAACTTTTGGAGGGCTTACAGTCATTTCAAAACCTTCTCTTCTCATTTGAGTTAGTAAAATTTCCAACATTAATTCACCACGACCACTAACCACAAAAGAGTCATTTCCCTCATTTTCAGTAAACGTGATTCCAACGTTATTTTGTGCCTCTTGAACCAATCGATCTCTAATCTGTGTACTTGTAAGTTTTTTACCTTCTTTGCCAGCCAAAGGAGATGTATTTACAGTGATTGTAATTGACATAGTTGGAGGATCTATAGGAGTAGCTTCAATTGGCTCGTTAACTTCTAGATCACAAATAGTATCTGCAACGTTAGCTTTTTCTAAACCTGCAACAACTACAATATCTCCAGCTTCACCAACCTCAATTGGAACTTTTTTAGTACCTTCGTATCTAAAAATTTTGGTTAAACGACCTTCATCAATCTTTTCACCTTTTAAGTTGATCGCCTTAATTGATTGATTAGCTTTCGCTGTTCCTTGAGCTATCCTACCAACCAAACTTCTTCCTAAAAAACTATCAGCGTATAGTAGCGTAGATAACATTGCAAAAGGTTTTGCTTTATCTAGCTCTGCTGGTTTAACGTGATCGATAATTTGATCTAGTAAAGGTTCTAAATTCTTTCTTGGGCCGTCGACATCTTTATCAGCCCATCCCGATCTACCACTAGCGTATAAAACGGGAAAATCTAATTGTTCTTCATTTGCATCTAGACTTACAAATAAATCGAAAGTTTCATCTAAAACTTCATTTGCTCTTTGATCAGATTTATCTAATTTATTTATTACAACAATCGGTTTAAGTCCTTGTTTTAAAGCCTTTGATAATACAAATTTTGTTTGAGGCATCACACCTTCTGCAGAATCAATTAATAGCAAAGCTCCATCAGCCATACTTAAAACTCTTTCTACCTCAGCAGCAAAATCTCTGTGACCTGGAGTATCAATAATATTTATTCTTGAATTTTTCCAATTTATTGAGGCAGGTTTAGCTAGAATTGTAATACCTCTCTCTTTTTCAAGCTCTCCAGAATCCATTAACCTTTCATCAACCACTTCATTCTCTCTAAAAGATCCACTTTGTTTCATCAAGTTGTCTATTAAAGTTGTTTTACCATGGTCTACATGGGCTATTATTGTGATGTTTCTAATATTATTGGTCATAAATCCTGGTTCTTATACATTAAATTTTTTTTTTGGAAACTTTAAAAAAATCAATTAAATCGAAAGATTTTGATGAAAATTTGGTGTTATTTTGTTTTTTTTGATTTCTCTTTTTTGATTCTTCTCTTTTCTTTTAAAGTAAATTTAGGCTTTTTGTTAACACTAGAATCTTTAAATGATTTTCCACTATATCTTTTTGACATAAAAATATTTTAACCGTTTCAAAAAAAAAGGCGAGTAAAACTCGCTTTTTCTATTAAAAAAATATTTTATCACATTAAAAAAAACTAAAGAGAAGCGTGACTTTTATTAATCGAAAGTGTAATTTTAAAAATGGGTAATTTTTTATTTAAACTCAAAGAAAGTTCTATCTTTCAATATACAGTAATTTTTATAATTATAATTAATGCGATTACTATAGGAATTGGTACATATGATTTAGATGATTTATTGTCGAAAATTATAAGTATTTTAGACTATTCGATTACAATTTTTTTTGTAATTGAAATTATTATAAGATTTATTGGAGAACCAAAAAAAAAAGATTTTTTCAAAAATGGGTGGAATATTTTTGACTCAACAATAGTCTTAATTTCATTAATTCCAATTCCAAATAATTCTAGTTTCTTACTATTAAGACTTTTAAGAGTTTTTAGAGTTTTAAGAATTATTTCAGTCATACCTGAATTAAAAAAAATAATAGAAGCATTACTAGGTTCTATTAAGAGAGTTTTTTATGTTGGGTTATTATTATTTATAATATTGTATATATATGCATCAATAGGATCAATTTTATTCAATTTAGATGTACCCGAACGATGGGGTGATGTAGGCGTTTCGATGATTACTCTTTTTCAGGTATTGACTTTATCTAGTTGGGAGCAAGTAATGCTACCTTTACAAGATATCTATTGGTGGGCTTGGATATATTTTTTTAGTTTTATAATTATTTGTGGGATCACAATGTTGAACTTGTTAATAGCTATTCTTGTAGACGTGGTGATAAATCAAAAAAAATTATAGGGTATCAAGATTATGAAAAAAACTCCTCTCTATATTTTTTTTATATTGCTATTTTGCAATGTTTCATTTTCCAATGAAATTAAGGAATTAGAAATGGAAGGATTTAGTATTGGCGACAGCTTGTTAGAGCACATGTCAAAAAAAGACATACTAAGTGAAATAAAAAGTAATAAGTCTACATACAATTATCTAACAGATGAATTTGGAGAAGTTTATTTATACAAAAATTATGAAAAATATGACTATTTATCTTTTTTTGTAAGACCAAAAGATAAAAACTTTATTATCTATTATATTGGTGGAACAATTGCATATGACGATAAGATTAAACAATGTCTCACAAAACAAAAAGAAGTATACAAAGAAATTTCTTCACAATTTAATATTATTAGAAAAGAAGAAGACTCTTTTCCATTTCCATGGGACTCTTCAGGAAAAAGTATAAATCATTATATTTCATTATTTTTAAAGTCAGGTGGTGAAATTTCAATTTCATGCGCTGAATTTGAAAAAAATATAAAGATTAAAAATAATTATTTAGATGGTCTTACAGTTGAAATTTCAACAAGAGAAGTTTCTAAATGGTTTCGAAACCACATTAATTAAAAACTTAAAAGTTTAATGAAGATTTTTAATGTAGATAAAAAAAAGGGCAGTAAAAACTGCCCTTTTTGAATTTTTGTTTGAGATTAATGGGGATTACATTCCCATGCCACCCATGCCTCCCATTCCACCCATGCCGCCCATTCCACCAGGCATAGCAGGTGCACTAGAATCTTTATCCTCTGGTTTGTCAGCTATCATTGCTTCTGTTGTTACAAGCAATCCTGAAATTGAGGCTGCATCTTGAAGAGCAGTTCTGACAACTTTGACAGGATCAATAATACCCTTGGCAAACATATCACAATACTCCTCGTTTTGAGCATCATAGCCATGAGTTTTTTTATTTTGCTCTAATAATTTACCAACAACCACCGAACCATCAACTCCAGCATTTTTTGTAATTTGTCTAATCGGAGCTTCTAAAGCTCTTCTTACTAAATCAACACCAGCTTTTTGGTCTTCACCTTTTGCTTTTACTTTTTCGAGTTCTTGAGCAGCATATAACAAAGCACATCCTCCGCCTGTCACAATACCTTCTTCAACGGCAGCTCTTGTTGCATTTAAAGCATCTTCTACTCTGTCTTTTCTTTCTTTTACTTCAACTTCAGTAGCACCACCGACTTTAATTACAGCGACACCACCAGCTAATTTAGCTAGTCTTTCTTGTAGCTTTTCTTTATCATAATCTGAAGTTGTTTCATCAATTTGCTGTTTGATTGAAGAACATCTTGCTTCGATATCTGCTTTTTTACCACTACCATTTACGATAGTACTATTGTCTTTATCAACTTTTATCTTTTTACAAGATCCAAGATCATCTAGCTTTACATTTTCAAGTTTGATTCCTAAATCCTCAGAAATAACCTGACCACCTGTTAAAATAGCAATATCCTCAAGCATTGCCTTTCTCCTGTCACCAAATCCTGGAGCTTTAACAGCAACAACTTTTAAGCCACCTCTTAGTTTGTTCACTACTAATGTGGCTAAAGCTTCACCTTCAACATCCTCAGAAATAATCATAAGTGGTCTCCCAGCTTGTACGACTGCTTCTAAAAGAGGAACCATTGGTTGTAGATTTGTTAATTTTTTCTCATGTAATAGAATAAAGGGATTTTCTAATTCAGTTGTCATTTTATCACTATTCGTAATGAAGTATGGTGACAGATATCCTCTATCAAATTGCATACCTTCAACAACATCTAATTCAGTTTCAATACCTTTGTTTTCTTCGACAGTAATAACACCCTCATTACCAACTTTTTGCATTGCCTTTGAAATCATTGTTCCAATTTCTTTATCACCATTAGCTGAAATTGTTCCAACTTGTGCTATCTCATCACTATCTTTTACTTTCTTTGCTGAAGAAACAAGGTTTTGTTTCACAACATCTACCGCTGCATCAATTCCTCTTTTTACATCCATAGGATTCATTCCAGCAGTCACATACTTTACTCCCTCTTTTACTATTGCTTGAGCTAAAATAGTTGCAGTAGTTGTTCCATCACCAGCCTCGTCATTAGTCTTGCTAGCAACCTCTTTAACCATCTGGGCACCCATATTTTCAAATTTATCCTCTAGATCAATTTCTTTTGCAACCGAAACCCCATCTTTAGTAATTCTTGGAGCCCCATAAGATTTGTCCATTACAACATTTCTCCCTTTAGGACCCAAAGTAACTTTTACAGTATCAGCTAAGATATTCACACCTCTTATCATTGCTGCTCTTGCTTCAGCGTCAAACTTTACTACTTTTGCCATTTTATTTTCTCCTTTAAATTAATTATTTGCTTGAAATACCCATAATGTCGGATTCCTTCATTATGCTATATTCTTTACCGTCAATTTTGACCTCAGTCCCTGACCACTTGCCAAATAAAACTTTGTCTCCAACTTTAACATCCATGGGAATTATTTTTCCATCCTCAGTTTTGGCTCCACCACCTATCGCAACTACCTTTCCTTCTTGAGGTTTCTCTTGAGCCGTATCCGGAATGATTATTCCTCCAGCGGTTTTTTCACTGCTGTCTAAAACTTCGATTAAAACTCTGTCATGTAACGGTCTAAATTTCATAAAATCTCCTTATTAGTATGCTCTTCATATAGATATTGGCCTCACTATTTCAAGATATAGTTCTAAATAAGTTGTTCAAAAAATAAAGGAATTTGGGGTTTTTATGGTTTATAGATTACTTAAATGACTAAAAATTTAGACAAAGAGGGTTTGAGATCGATAGTGGATAACTACCAATTATTCTACGTGGATCTATGGGGAGTGGTTCATAATGGAGTTACACTTCATCCTGAAGCTATAAAAGTCCTCCAAGAAATATCAAAAAAAAAGAAAGATTATATTTTGCTTACAAATGCACCAAGACCAAATCACTCAGTTCAATCTTTTTTAGAGAAATTGGGTATGAAAAAAGAGATGAGAAGCCATGTTTTTACATCTGGCGAAGCTGCTTTACTTTATTTAAGAAAAAATTTAACAGATAAAAAATTCTTTCATGTGGGTCCCCCAAGAGATTTTGATTTGTTCAAAAATTTTGAAGCAATGAAAATAGACAATATCGAGAAGAGTGAATATATCTTATGCACAGGATTATTTGATGATCACAATAATGACTTAACTTATTATAAAGATTTATTAGAAAAGGATATTAAAAAAAAAATGATATGTACAAATCCTGATTTAATCGTTGATAGAGGAAATACAAGAGAATTTTGCGCAGGATCTGTTGCGATGGTATTTGAAAAAATGGGAGGGGAAGTAATCTATTTTGGCAAACCTTATCCGGAAGTTTATAATCAGTCTGCAGATAATAAAGATAAAAAAATTCTATCGATAGGTGATAACCTAAACACTGATATTAAAGGAGCAAATCTTTTAAATTATGACTCATTGTTAATTTCGAATGGAATTCACAAAAAAGAAATTAACGATAAGGGAATAGAAAACGTGTCAAAATCTTATGAAACGATTTGTAATTATATTCAAACAGAATTGAAATGGTAACAACAAAAAAAATTTATAAAAGCTTTAATATTAATTCTCGTCACAAAAATTCAATAATTTTGGTAGGTAATTTTGATGGAGTTCATTTAGGTCACCAAAAATTATTTTCATTAGCAAAAAAATATAAAAAAAAATATTCATTAAAAATTGGGGTACTTACTTTTGAACCAATGCCTAAAATGTTTTTTAATGATAAATTGAAAAATTTTAGGATATCTACTTTGGATCAAAAAATTCAACTTTTGAAAAACCTTAATGTTGATTTTATAATTACAAAAAAATTTGATAAAAAATTTTCAAAAACAAAATCTGAATCTTTTATCAAGAAGATTTTAGGAAAAAAATTAAAACCAAGATTTATTTTTGTAAGTAATAATTTTAAATTTGGAAATAAGAGGGAAGGTGATGTAAAACAATTAATCAGATTTGAAAAATTATGTGGATTTAAGGTTGTAAAACCAAAACCACTACTAGATAGTAAAAAGATTATTTCTTCTACTTTAATCAGAAACTTTTTACAAAAAGGAAAATTACAGAAAGCAAATCAGTTTCTTGGTAGAAAATGGTCTATTAATGGAAAAGTACAAAAGGGGAGACAGCTTGGCAAAAAAATTGGATTTCCTACTGCAAATATAGATATTAAAGATTATATTTCAGCTTGTCCCGGAGTTTATGCGGTGCAGGTTCGAAAGTCTGGAAAAATGAATTTTCTTAAGGGAATTGCAAATTTAGGGTATCGTCCAACATTTAATGGAAAAAAAATATTATTAGAAGTTCATTTATTTAATTTTTCTGGAAATCTCTATAATAAGTATTTAACAGTAGAATTTAAAAAATTTATAAGAAAAGAAAAAAAATTTAAAAATGTCGATCAACTTAGAAAACAGATCAAAATTGATCTATTAAAAGCAAAAATATAAAATGAGTAAATCTCAAATAAATCTACCTAAAACTGTATTTTCTATGAAGGCAAACTTGCCATCAAGAGAGCCTGAAATCTTGAAACTTTGGAATAGTATAAATCTGTATGATGAATTAAGAAATTCTAGAAAAGGAAAAGAGAAATTTGTCCTACATGATGGCCCACCTTATGCAAATGGAAATATTCATATGGGGACAGCCTTAAATAAAATTTTAAAAGATATAATAGTAAAATTTCACCAGATGGATGGCAAAGACTCAGTTTATGTGCCAGGTTGGGATTGTCATGGATTACCTATTGAGTGGAAAATTGAGGAACAATATAAAAAAAATAAAAAAAATAAAAATGAAGTTCCTATAGTTGAATTTAGAAAAGAATGTAGAGCTTTTGCAGAAAAATGGATTGGAGTACACAAAGAACAATTTAAAAGACTAGGTGTAGTAGGTGACTGGGAAAATTATTACTCAACAATGAGTTATGATGCAGAAGCTCAAATTGTGAGGGAACTAGGAAAGTTTTTAAAGGAGGGAAGTTTATATAGAGGTTTTAAGCCTGTGTTATGGTCAACTGTTGAAAAAACAGCACTGGCGGATGCAGAGGTAGAATATCAAGATCATAAATCAGATACTATATACGCTCTATTTCAAGTAAAATCATCTAACGTAAAGGAGTTAAAAAATAGTAATGTAGCAATCTGGACAACAACACCTTGGACAATTCCTGCAAATAGAGCCTTGGCCTATAATCAGAATTTAGATTATATGTTAATAGAAATAAAAGATGAAGGCGATTTAAAAAATGAAAAAATTGTACTTGCAGAAGCATTATTAGAATCTACAATTAAAGACTCTGCAATCAAAAATTTTGAAAAATTAAAAAAATTTAAAGGTAAAGATTTTAAAGATACTATCTGTAAACATCCTTTTAATGAACTTGGGTATGACTACGATATACCAATGCTAGAAGCAAATTTTGTAACTACAGAACAAGGTACAGGCATTGTTCATTGTGCACCGAGTCACGGCCCTGATGATTTCAATTTATGTTTAAATAATGGAATTAAAGCAATAGAAACTGTAGATGATGATGGAAAATATACAAAGAATGTTGCTTTATTTGAGGGAACTCATATCTTTAAAGCAAATCCAATAGTTATTGAAAAACTAAAAAAACAAAAAAAACTTTTATCTAATGGGGAACTTGTTCATTCATATCCCCACTCATGGAGGTCAAAAGCACCGTTAGTTCATAGAGCAACACCACAATGGTTTATCTCAATGGACAGTCATGAATTAAGAAAAAAAGCCCTTAAAGCTATCGATGAAACAAACTTTTATCCTAAGAAAGGGAAAGAAAGATTAAAGTCAATGATTGAAACTAGGCCAGACTGGTGTGTCTCGAGGCAAAGAGTTTGGGGTGTACCTTTGCCAATATTTGTAAATAAAAGTACTAATGAAATACTAGTCGATGAAGAGATATTCGAGAATATTGCTCAAATTTATGAGAAAGAGGGTTCTGACTGTTGGTTTTCAGATGATCCTCAAAGGTTTTTAGGAAAAAAATATAAATCAGATAATTATAAAAAGTTGAGTGATATTGTCGAGGTATGGTTTGATAGTGGTTCAACACATTCCTTTGTATTAGAAAAAAGAAAAGATTTGAAATGGCCAGCATCAATGTATCTTGAGGGTTCAGATCAACATAGAGGCTGGTTTCATTCTTCACTTTTAGAGTCATGTGGAACAAGAGGAAGAGCGCCTTTTGAATCTATTCTTTCACATGGATTTGTTGTGGATGGCAAAGGTTTGAAAATGTCCAAATCTCTTGGGAATGTTATCGCACCAGATGACATTTTAAAAAAATATGGTGCTGATATTTTGAGAATTTGGGTGGCCTCATCTAATTATTCAGAAGATTTAAGAATTGATTACTCAATATTAGATCAGCATTCAGAATCTTATAGAAAAATTAGAAATACTTTTAGATACTTGTTAGGTAATTTAAATGATCTTTTTAAAGAAATTGATTTAGAAAAAATAGATTTAAAAGATTTACCAGAATTAGAGCAGTTTATGCTCCATAAAATGTATAATTTGGATTTAAATTTTAATAAATATTTCAAAAATTATGATTTTCACAATCTTTACAAAGAACTTCTAAACTTTTGCACAGTAGATCTTTCAGCTTTCTATTTTGATATTCGCAAAGATGCTTTATATTGTGACGCAAAAGATTCACCTAGAAGAAAATCTACTTTAATTTTGTTGAATATTATTTTAAATTCATTAATGAAGTGGTTTGCTCCAATCCTTTCATTCACAACTGAAGAAATTTACCAATTAGTCTCAAAGAAGAATAAAAGTGTTCATTTAGAAAAATTTTTAAGTTTCCCTAAAAAGTTTGAAAATTCCAAATTGGATGAGAAGTGGAAAAGATTATTGCAGATTAGAGACATATGTAATTTAAGTATAGAGGAAAAGAGAGCCACTAAAGAAATTGGATCAAGTCTAGAGGCAAAGTTGATTATAAGATTGAAAAAAAGTGATTTAGATATTGTTGAGGGGATTGATCTTTCGGAACTTTGTATAACTTCTTTTGTAGAAATTGAAAAAAGTGACACCGATGATATTCAAGTAATTACTGAAAAGGCAGATGGTAATAAATGCCCAGTATGTTGGAAAATAAGTAGAGAACCTTGTGAAAGACATGGTTAAAGTGCATAGGAAAAATATTTTTTATTCTTTAATTATTTTAATCATATTTCTTATTGATCGAGTAACTAAATTAATAATGATTAATTTTTATGACCTATATGGTGAAAGAAATTATGCGTTAACTTCCTTTATAAATTTAGAACTAATTTGGAATAGTGGAATTGCATTTGGAATGCTATCTTTTGAAAAAAGTTTTTATTATAATTTAATTACATTAATTATAATTATAATCACAATAATAATTTTTATAGTGATGGTTAAATCTAACGGTTTACAAAAATATGGCTTAATTATGATTTTTGGGGGTTCAATTGGTAATATCTCTGACAGATTGCTTTATTCATCCGTACCAGACTTTATAGATATTCATTTTAAAAATTTTCATTGGTTTATATTTAATGTTGCTGATATATTTATTTCACTAGGAGTTTTAATTTTAATTTATTTAGAATTTATTAAAGAAAAATCACATGACTAAAATTTTTCTAATATTTATTATTTTTATTTTTTTACAGGGGTGTCAAAATGTTAAAGATGGTTTAACATTACAAAAAAAAACAGGTTCAGATGAGTTTTTAGTTGAGAAAAAAAATCCCTTAGTATTACCACCAGAATTTAGCGAGTTGCCTACACCTGGTAGTGAACTAAAAAAAAATCAAAAATCTTCATCAAGTGAAATTAAGCAACTCTTAGTAGACGATGATAATAAAAATGATACATCTAAAGTAACAGGCGATTCTCAAAAAATTGAGCAAAATATTCTTAATAAGATAAAAAATAGATGAAATTCTCAAGAGGTGTATCTTTTCAAGGATTCAAATTTACAGGAAACCAAAAGAATTTGAAGAATCAACTTAAAAAAATTTTAAGTAGCAAGAATGAGGTAATAAAATCACTTAGAAAATCCTATAAAGATTCGTTCAGCAAAAAAAAAATATCTAATTTAAAAAAATATTCAGAGATATCGCTCATTGGTATGGGAGGATCATCGCTTGGGAGTCGTTCAATTTATAGTTTTCTAAACGAAAAAATTAAAAAAAAATTTACTTTTTTTGATAATTTAAGCTTAATAAATAATAAAAATAAGATTAAAAAAAACAAAAGACTTAATATAATTGTTTCAAAATCTGGCAATACACTTGAAACAATTACTAACCTTAATATTTATATTAAAAAAACACATAAAAATATTTTTATTACAGAAAATAAAGATAGTTATTTAAATAATCTTGCTCAAAAACTTAAAGCCGATATTATATCTCACAACAATTTTATTGGAGGCAGGTTCTCTGTTCTTTCAGAAGTCGGAATGTTACCTGCTGAATTAATGGGACTTAATCCAATAAAATTTCGGCAATTAAATAACCTTATTAAAGATAAGAATTTCATAAAATCATTAATTTCAAATGTTTCGAATACAGTTTCTCTTATAAACAAAAAGAAAACAAACTCTGTAATTTTAAATTATGATGAAAAATCATCAGATTTATTTCTTTGGTATCAACAATTAATTGCTGAAAGTTTAGGTAAAAAGGGCAAAGGTATATTTCCAATAGTTTCCACAATGCCAAAGGATAATCATAGCCTTTTACAGTTATATTTAGATGGAACCAAAAACAATTTTTACACATTTTTTTACGTTAAAGAAAAATCCTCAAAAAAAATTATTAATGATGGAATGCTCTCTAAATTTGAATTTTTAGAAGGTAAATCAATTGAAGATATAAAGTTTGCACAATATAGAGCTACTCAAAATATATTTAAAAGAAAAGGCCTTCCATTTAGAAGTTTTTTAGTCAATAAAAGAAATGAAGAAACCTTAGGTTTTTTATTCACTTTTTTTATTCTCGAAACAATATTACTTGCTAAAGCAATTAAGGTAGAAGCTTTTAATCAACCAGCTGTTGAATTGATAAAAATTGAAACAAATAAAATTATCTCTTAAATTTAATGACCTATTATTATCTTTGAAATCCCGTATGTTCTTTGATCTATAATATTTAAAAAATCATTGAGATCTTCATTATCTTTTTTGTGTCTATGAAGAATAATTATACCATTTTCTCTCAGAATATTAATTTCTTGAATCTTCTGAAGTAGATGATTAATTTTTTTTTGTTTAAATGGTGGATCTAAAAAAATTATATCAAATTTGGAATTTAAAAATTTTTCTGACTGTAAGATATCAAAACAATTTTTTTCAATTACGTTAGTAGAAGTAACCGCATTTAGAAGATTAATATTTTTCTTTAAAATACTTAAGATTGCCGGGTAATTCTCAATAAAAGTAACTTTTTTAGCTCCACGGGAAATACATTCTAGTCCAAAGGACCCAGATCCAGAAAATAGATCTAAAATATTGGAGTTCTCAATTTTAAGCTTTATATTTTTGGAATGTTTAATTAAATTAAATATAGATTCTTTCACCATATCACGCAAAGGCCTTGTTTTATTATCTTTGGGAATAAAAATTTTTTTTCCTCTCGAACTTCCGCTAATAATTCTCATTTATCTATAACTTTATATCCAATATCTTTTCTATAAAAACCGTTAGACCAATCTAAATCATTAATAAGGGATATTGCTTTTGCTCTACATCTTTTAAAATCATTAGATTTTGCAACAAAATTTAAAACCCGACCTCCATTAGAGAAAATTTTATTATCAATTGCTAATGTCCCAGCGTGAAAAATAAATTCATTATTTTTTTCTTTGATTTTATCCAAATTTTGAATTTCAATATTTTTTTCAAATTTTTCTGGATATCCTTTTGAGCATAAAACTACACATAACGATTTATTATAATCCCATTCTAAATCAATTTTGTCGAGTTTTTGCATGATACACGCTTCAACAATATCGGCAAAATCTGTTTTTAATCTTGGAAGGATAGTTTGACATTCAGGGTCACCCATCCTGACATTGTATTCAATTAAGAACGGTTCTCCATTCACTATCATTAGACCCGCGTATAAAAAACCATGAAAAGGTGTATTCAAATCTTTAAGACCTTTAAGAGTTGGTTTAATAATTTTTTCTAAAATTTTTTTATCTAATATCTCATTTTCAAGTCTCGAGGGAGAATAAGCTCCCATTCCGCCTGTATTGCCCCCTTTGTCACCCTCAAAAACTCTTTTATGATCTTGAGCTGTTCCAAATTTTTTATATGTCTTACCATCTGAAATAATAAAAAAGCTCATTTCCTCGCCACTTAAAAATTCCTCAATTAAAATATTTTTTGCTTCTCCAAATTTTCCATTAAAAATTTCTGTCACAGCAAAAGTGTACTGTTCAAAGTTATCACAAATAAAAACACCTTTTCCTGATGCTAGCCCATCAGCTTTAACAACTATTGGATAATTAGAATTTTTTAAAAAAATTTCTGAATCTTTAATATTTTTGAAAATTCCAAATTTTGCTGTAGGGATTTTGTATTTTTCACATAATTTTTTCGTAAATATTTTTGAACCCTCTAGTTGAGAAGCTATCTTATTTGGTCCAAAAACTTTAATTTTAAACTTTTTCAAATAATCGGTTATTCCCTCTACCAGTGGCTTTTCTGGTCCCACAATTACTATCTCTATATTATTTTTAATTACAAAATTTTTTACTTTTTCAAAATTATTGACATCCAAATCCACGTTTTCAGCAATAGAATTAGTTCCAGCATTGCCAGGAAAACAGAATATTTTAGTGATTTTTTGTGACTTTTTAAGTGATAAGCAAAGTGAATGTTCTCTTCCACCACTTCCTATTATTCCAACTTTCATATAACAATATATAAACTAAAAATGTTAAAAAAATTAGCTAAAATAAAATATTTACCAAATAATTTTAAAATACTACAAAATGGCGACTATGTAATTTGTGCTGTATCTGGAAAACAAATTCCCATAGAAAAACTTACTTATTGGAATGTAGACTTGCAAGAAGCTTATTATTCTTATGAAGAAGCTTCAATTAAAAGAAATTCTCTAGATTAATTATTTCCAGCGATTATGAGTCCATATCCATTGTGAAGGATTGTTAATAATCATTTTTTCTAAAATCTCATTTAATTTTATTGTAATCGTTTCAATTGTCTCATTTTCATTGAAGTTAATAGGATCATAAATTCTAAGTTTAAATTTATTTAGATTCTCTCTTTCAATATAAATAGGAACTATTTTTGCTTTAAATTTTTTTACAAATTGGGCAGGTATTGTTGTGGTTGAAGCTTTCTGACCAAAAAGTTTAACTTTAATACCTTCAGAGACTCTTTGATCTATCATTAGGGCAACAGAAGATCCATTTCTAAAATTTTTGAGTAATTCTTTTGTACCAGAAATACCTTTTTTAACCTGTTTTTTACAAATATATTTTTTTCTTATTTTTTCCATTATTGGATTTAGAAACATATTGTTTAGTGGTCTATAAACTGCAGATAAATTTATACCAGAGTTATTAATATGCATTGCCATCAACTCAAAGTTATTAAAATGTCCTGAGATGAAAATCACTGGTTCTGAACTCTCTTTTAATTTTTCTAAGATATTTTGATCTTCAACTATTATGTTTTCTGAGTTTTTAATATTTTTTATAAATATATATTCAGCAAATATACATCCGTAATTAAACCACATTTTTTTAATTATTTTTTTTCTTTGCTCTAAATTATAATCAGGAAATGCATTAGTTAAATTTTTATGACATATTCTGTCTGACCTGAACAAAGAGCCAATCAATATAAAAATTTTACCAGACAAAAGTCTTGATAATTTTAATCCAATAATTTTAAAAATTAAGAAAAAAAACAAAATTACAATAAATTGAAAAAAATATTTTAAATAAGTCATTATTTACTGGATCTTATAAAATTAATAAAATTTTCTTCATTTTCAATTTGTAAATCAACTTCTAAAAAATTAATTTCTTTTCTATCAATTTGAGGAATCTTTATAAAATCTTTTTCAGTAGTAACTATCTTTGCGTTCATTTTATTTGCTCTTTCCTTTATTTCCATAATATCATTCTTTTTAAAATCATAATGATCAGGAAAAATTATTTGGTCTATTATTTGAAAATTATTTTTTAATAAAGTTTCTTTAAAATTTTCTGGACTTCCAATACCACAGAAGAATAAATATTTTTTTGAAAGATCAAAATCTTCTAAATTCTTTACTTTAAAGAAACTTTTAAATATTTTAATTTGTGGGTTAATTTTTTTTATTGATTGGGAAATATTACTATTGTCTAAGTTTGTACCTTTTAATATCACCGCATCATATTTTTTTAAACTCGAAATTTTCTCTCTAAGGGGTCCTGCTGGAATAAGATTTCCATTACCAATCCAATTTTTTTGGTTAAAACAAACTATTTCATAATCATATGATATATTTCTATCTTGCAAACCATCATCAAAAATTAAGTAATCTAAATTATTTTGTATTGCTGATTTAATTATTTCATCTCTATTAGTGAAACTTATCAATTCTGATTTATTTTCTAAGAGAATCTTTTCATCATTATGTGATGGATAATATTTTTTTCCAATTGAAACATTAAAACCAAGTTTTTTCAAAATTTGGTAAATCTTTATTGTTGTTGGGGTTTTTCCAGTTCCACCAATATAAATATTACCTACACAAATTGAGATTAATTTCTCATTTTTTTTTTTAACTTTTTTATTTAATAAGAAATTATTTATATGAATTGGAATAGTGAAAGGTAATAAAATATATGAAATTAAGTTTTTTTTTTCAAAGTCCCAAAATTTGGGTTTTTTAAATTTCATTTTTTATTAAAGCGTTAATTTCGTTGTAAGTTTTTTTTAATATGTTTTGACCAATTATTGATATTTTTCTCCTGATATTTTTTGTATTATCTTTTTTTAAAAAATTTTTATTCAAAGCCCAATGCATATTTTGAAAATTAACGATTTTTTTTGACATATTGTGTTTTTTAAGAAATTTATAAATATCACTAAAATTACTTATACTAGGACCATGCAATATATTACACCCAAATCTTGCAGCCTCTAAAGGATTTTGTCCACCATGATTTATTAGTGATCCACCAAGAAAAACAATCTGACAATAATTGTAAAAAGATTTATTGATACCGTAAGCATCGACCAAATAAATATCAGTATCTTTAAAAATCACTTTTTCGTTAGAGCTAAATTTTTGCACCTTCAGACCAAATTTACTTAACTCAGAAATAATAGTGTTTACCCTTTCTACATGACGAGGAATTATAATAGTAAGTAAACTTTTATATTTTTTTTTAAGTTTAACATGGACCTTTCCACATATGATCTCTTCTGTATCATGAGTGCTTGAGGCACACCAAATTTTTCTTGAAGTAAGATTTTTTTTAAGGTTATCATTAATCTTAAAGTTTACTTTTTCTGTTTCTGAAAATTTTAAGTTTCCAAAAAAGAACACTTTTTTAGCACCTAATTTTTTCAAGAGTTTTTTCGACTGATTACTTGAAGCTAAACACAAATTGAATTTACTAAAAAATTTTTTTGAGAAACTTGGAAACAAACTCCAATTGTTAAAAGTCTTTTTTGTTATTCTTCCATTAATTAAATTTATTGGTATGTGATTTTTTTTTAAATTGATGAACATGTTAGGCCATATTTCAGAGTCCACAAAAAAAACACATGAAGGCTTCCAAAATTTAATAAATTTTAAAGAGAGAAAATTGGTGTCTATTGGAAAAAATTGATGAATAACTTTTTTAAATTTAAATTGGTGAAGAATTTTAGAAGAACTGAGAGTATTGGATGTTACGAGCAATTTTTTTATTTTTTTATTTTTTTCTAATTTTTCTAAAATTGGAATTATGCTTTTTATTTCTCCAACACTCGCACCATGGAACCAAATTATTTTTCCATTACCTCTTTTTTTAGAAAAAAAACACAATTTTTCTCTAAATCTTATTAAGTCTTCTTTTTGTTTTAATATTCTTATCAATATAATAATTGGTGAAAGAATAAAAACAATATTTATTAAAATTCTATAAACAGCCAACATTATGATCGTTTAATCTGTTTTTCGTAAAAATTTTTATAAACGTCTGAGGTATCAAGTAATTTTTGATGATTCCCTTCTCCTACAACTTTTCCCATATCAATTACATAAATCTTATCTGAGTTTAAAATAGTGGAGAGTCTATGTGCTATAACAACTGTAGTTCTTCCTTTTGTTAAATATGTAATTGCTTTTTGTATTTTGCTTTCAGTCTCTGCGTCTAAAGAAGAAGTTGCCTCATCTAATAAAATTATTGGACTTTTTTTAAGTATTGCTCTTGCTATAGATAATCTTTGTTTCTCACCGCCTGAAAGTCTTACTCCATTTTCACCGATTAAAGTATCATATTTTTTTTGGTAATTTCTTAATGAATTCATCCGCAAATGATAACTTTGCTGCTTCTTCTATTTGATCTTGTGTTGCATCCAGGTTTGCGTATGCAATATTATTTTTAATAGTGTCATCAAACAAAGTGGTATCCTGGCTCACCAAAGAAATACTCTTTCTCAAAGAATGAATTGTAGATTTGTATATTGACTGATCATCGATCTTTATTTCACCTTTGTTGATATTATAAAATCTTGGTATTAAATTAAGAATAGTTGATTTTCCTGCTCCACTATGTCCAACTAGAGCTGTCATTTTTTCACCGGGTATCTCAAGGTTTATATTGTCTAAAATCTTTCTATCATCACTTGAATAACCAAACTGAACGTTAATAAAATTTATTTTACCGTTTTTTATATTTAATTCACTAGATCCTAATTCATCTTTGATTAAGTTTGTATCATCAATTATTGGCAGAACATTTCTAGCTCCTGCTAATCCTTGTTGAACAGCAAGATTTAAAGTTGCTAAAGATCTCACTGGTTGATAAGCCAACATCATCGCAGCTAAAAATGAAAAGAAATTTCCAACTTGCAATTCATCTTTCATAATGAGTTTTGCAGAAACAAAAATAATAAATCCAATCATAATACCTGTAATGGTTTCCATAATTGGAGATGCTCTTACAAAAACTATAGCTATTTTTCTAGATGACTCTTTTAAAGTATTTATAAAATCATTTGCTCTTTTTCTCTCATAACTTTCCTTTTGAAAAATTTTGATTAATTTATGATTTTTGAAAATTTCAATTAAATATGAAGTTAATACTCCTGCTCTTTGCATTTGTTCGCCAACAACTTTTGTCATTCTTTTTCCTAATACTTTGGTTGCTATGCTTGCCAAAGGTATCATGATAATTGCAATTAATGACAGTTTCCAATTTTGATAAAACATTACTGATAACAATCCAATCAAAGTCAAACTATCTTTGAATAAATTTAAAATTGCTGTGCTTATAAGATTCACAATCATATTAACATCATTCATTAAATTTCCCACAAACTTTCCAGAATGTTTTCCATCTACCAATTGAGTATCAGCAGAAATCATTGACGCGAACATATCTATTTGAATATCTTTCTTTACCTCCTCAGAAACATTTATCATAATTATCTTAGCGAGATAAAGTGATCCACCTTTAATTGTGAAAGCTAAAACAATAAGAAAGGGAATTACATACAGAAGTGTTTCTGATTTATTTATAAATAGCTCATTAATTGCTGGGTCTAATAAATAAGCAACTGCTGAAGTACTAGCAGCTAAAGTTACTGAAAAGAATGCTGCTAGAATTATATTTTTCAAATATTTTTTTGTATAACTTTTATATAAACGTTTTAAAATTTCTTTGTTGTTCATATTAAAATTTACCTATAAATAAACTTAAAAAGATTAAAAGTCCTAAAAAATTATTTGATTTAAATACAGTTAAACAGCTATTAGCTGACTTAATATTAAGTTTTTTAAGCTGAGAAAAAAATAGTTGAAAAATGATAACTAAAATCATGACAAAGAAAAAATTATTATATTCCATTAAATAACCCACTATTAATAAGGATAAAATTAAAACTGTGTAGCATAAGAATAAAAATGTGAATGGACTCTTTTTAAATTTAATTGAGGTTGATTTTAATCCAATAATTTCATCGTCTTTAATGTCTTGATATCCGTATATTGTGTCGTACCCTAGTGTCCAAAATATGGCCCCAAAATATAAAATTAAGGGTATTATACTTATATAATTGTTAACTGACGTCCAGCCGAGAATTAAACCATAATTAAATGTTATACCCAAGAAAAGTTGTGGCCAATATGTAAATCTTTTCATCAACGGATAAGTAAATGCTAAGGGCATCGACCCAAGTGCTAAGAAAATTGTAAAATAATTAAAATTAATAAGAACCAACAAAGCTGCTAAGCAGAGAAAAATTGAGTAAATAATAGCCTTATAAATTGATACTTTACCTGATGCAATAGGTCTATTCTTTGTCCTAAAAACTTTTCTATCAAACTTCCTATCCCAAATATCATTCACTATACAGCCTGCAGACCTCATCAATACAGCTCCAAGAAAGAAAAGAATTAAATAGAAAATGTACAAATTTATATTATCAGAAAAATCAAAACCTATTGTTAAACCCCATGAGCAAGGCCAAAAAAGCAACATATATCCAATAGGTTTTTTTAGTCTTGTTAGATCAATAAATAAGTTTATTTGGTTCATAAGAATTTACTTGTAAATAACAAAGGCAAGATTGATAATCAAATTGATTCGTATGAATATTGATTACACAGTTACAGCGCTAATGTTTCCGGCTATTCCTTTATTAATGGCAGTATATAGCAATAGATTTCACTCACTAAGCATTCTTATTAGACAGCTTCACGATGAGCATGTTTATGAAAAACATATTCCACCAGAATGGAAAAAACAGTTTATCAATCTAAGTGGAAGGATAACTCTGTTAAGATGGACAATTTTGTTTGCTGCTTTTGGTTTTTTATTTAATATGTTAACTGTATTCGCCCTCTATTTAGAAAGTCTTTTTGTGGCAAGGGTAATTTTTGGCTCTTGTTGTCTATCAATGATTATTTCGATATTATTTTTTATTAGGGAAATTCATATTTCAACTAATGCACTTAAACTTCATATGTCTGACATGGATGTAAAAGTTGATTAGGGTAAAATAATTGCTGGTCCTAAGATTTTCCTATCCTCTAAATCCTGGTGAGCCTGAACAATATTTTCCAGTGAATATTCTTTAAAAATATCTAATTTAAACTTTTTAGATGTATACATTTCAAAAACTTTATTTGCTGCCTCATCAAGTTCATCTCTTGTAGAAGTGTAATGCGCGATGCTTGGTCTAGTTAGATATAACCCTTTTGGAGCTAAAGATTTAGTAACGTTACAAGGGTCCAAGGGTCCAGATGCATTACCAAATGAAACCATCATTCCTCTCACTTTTAGACATTCTATTGATTGGTCAAATGTTTTTTTTCCAACACCATCGTAAACTACTGGAACACCCAAACCATTAGTAATTTCTTTTACCTTTACTGCAAAATTTTCTTTTGAATAATTGATAACGTGATCACATCCATTTTTCTTAGCTATCTCAATTTTTTCATCAGATCCAACAGTTCCTATTACTTGGCAACCTAAACTTTTTGCCCATTGACAAAAAATTTGCCCCACACCTCCAGCTGCTGCATGAAATAAAATAGTTTCTCCTGACTTAACTTTGTATGTTTTGTGAAGAAGATAAAAAACAGTAAAACCTTTCGTCATTAATGTTACAGCTCTTTTTAAGTCAATTTCATTTGGAACCTTCACTAATTTTAGAGTTGGAAAAATTCTGTGGGTTGAATAAGAACCGATAGGCATAGATGCATATGCTACACGATCTCCTATTTTAAAATCATTTACTTCCGTGCCAATTTTTTCAATAATTCCTGCTCCCTCGATCCCAATGTTAGATGGTAGCTCAACTGGGTAAAGACCAGATCTGTGGTATGTATCAATGTAATTGAGACCTATAGCCTTGTTTTTGATCAAAACTTCTTTAGCACCAGGATTATCTAGAGTTACATTTTTTAATTCTAAAACTTCGGGTCCACCATTTTTTGAAATTACTACAGATTTCATTTCACGAATGTACCATTATGGTAATCCTGAACAGCTTCTAAGATTTCTGCTTTTGTGTTCATAACAAATGGTCCACCTCTAGCAATTTCTTCATTAATCGGTTTACCTGAAATTACTAAAAACTTTGTGTCAGTTTTAGCTAATACTTTTAATTCTTCACCTTTGCAAAGTAATATCAGAGTACTATTTTTAACCTTATTATGCTTTATTTCTCCAACTTCTATTTCACCATTAATTAAATAGATAAAAGAATTGTGTGTTTTAGGTAATTTAAAATTAAATTGTTTCTCTTTCTTTAATTCGACATCAAAATAAATTGGCTCAACATTATGACCTTTCACAGGGCCCTCAGCTTTTTCAAATTTTCCTGCAATTACTTTTACTTGCTTGTCTTTGTCTTTATGAACTCTCATTTGATCAGCATCAATGTATATATAATCAGGCTTAGTCATTTTTAGTTTAGCTGGCATATTTATCCATAATTGAAATCCATGGAGTCGACCTTCAGACATTGCCGGCATCTCGGAGTGAATTATCCCACTACCTGTTTTCATCCACTGAACATCACCAGATGACATTCTTCCTTTAGCACCTGTACTATCTTCATGTTCAAATTCTCCCTGAAGCATATATGTTACTGTTTCGATTCCTCTATGAGGATGAGGCGGAAAACCTGCCACATAATCATCTTTGTTTTCAGACCCAAATTCATCTAACATTAAGAATGGGTCAAAATAATTTGGCTCTACACCAATACTTCTTTTAAGCTTCACTCCAGCACCGTCAGAGGCAGGAATAGGATTAATAATTTTGTCTACTTTTACAATTTTCATTATTTTAAATATAATAAATATTATTATAATATTCTTAATTATTACATTCTATAGAATAAAAAAAATAGACTAATAGACGCTAATTTATAGTTTTTGATTTTTTTACCAAATTATTAATGCCATGACCAAAATATATGGATAAATAGATTAATATTGGTACAAAATACCTCGAATTATTTGCCCATCCAAGTAAAGCAAGCATATATGCTGAAGATAAAATAAATAAAATATGATGTTCAACTTTAATTTTTTTTCTTGTACTAAAAAAACCATATATAATTATGGAATATATTATTGCTGAGTAAAAAATTCTTAAAGGAATGTAAAAATCTTTATATTTTTTTTCTTGGTACCATGCGGGTTTTTTCCCACTTTCATGACGCATAAAGTCGATGATGTAAGTGGGATTTAATATACCGGTTTGCAAAGTTCTCCAAGAAATATATTTGATTGATGTTAATGGGTATTTCAATAGAGTTTTAATAGAATATTCTTGAAGATAATTATAGTAAACAATTCTATCTTTCTCTGATTTAAGATCAATTTTGTTCTCTTTAAGCCATTGATCTTTATCTTTTTGAACAATTTTTTCAGCATCAGTTGCACTTATTTTTTCTGCTTTACTAATTATTATACTTGGAAAGTATAAATGAAGAGTTATTTTAGACGATGGTGGCATAAAGTAAAATATTCCAGCTCTTTTATAATTTCCGTACCCAACTAACGAAATTATTAAAGAACAAAATAAAATGACTGACAATAAAGGAACAACTCCTTTTAATCTTAATTTAAATAAATAGTAAATTGAAATCGGAATGATATAATAAATTGCAACTAATTTTTGCAAAAACATCAATCCCAATAAAAATCCTACTAAGATAGAATTTTTTATTTTACCAATATCTTCCATTAATAAAGTAAGCATAACAATCTGCATTGTAAAAAAAATAGATTCAGTGTGAAAAGAAGAATGGTAAAAAAAAATAGTTGGTTCTAAAGCTAAAAAAACTGTAATGAAAAAACATGTTCTTGGTTCAAAATGTTTTTTGATTTTTTTAAAAAACAAAAATAATGACAAATAGTAAAAAAAAGATTGTAAAATTAAATAGTATATTTTTTTGTTATCAGTGCTAAAAGTTTTCGAATCCCAATCTTCAAATAATTCATAATTGAAAATATACGAGTATAAAGCAATTAATCTTGGGGGTAAATATGAACGAAATATCTCCTTACCAGACTCAAAATAATTTTTTCCTTTAATAAGATCATTTTTTATTGTCTGACCATCTATCCAAATATCTGGAATATCACCTTTTATTATTGAGTGATTTTCTAAATTATCAGTTGATATTTCATATTTATCAAAATTTTTAATTAATACAAAACTGGTAATTATTGAAATAAAAAATGCTATAAAAATTAATGAATAAATTTTTTTTTCATTAAACATTTTAATTATAAATTATTTTAACCAATCAAGTTTTCTTTTCTTGCATAATTCATTTAGGTAATTTTTGTCCCTAAGAGTATCCATTGGATGCCAAAAACCCTCATGTTTATATGCCATTAGCTGTCCATTCTTCGATAAATTTTGAAGTGGTTCTCTCTCAAAAATACAATTTTCTCTATTATCGATATAGTCAAAAACTTTTCTATTAAGAACAAAAAAACCTCCATTTATCCAACCCTCCTGCAGCTTATCCTTTTCGCTAAAACTTGAGACTTTATTCTTTTTTAATTTTATATTTCCAAATCTGGGTAAAGGTCTAACAGCGGTTAAGGTTGCTATTTTTTGGTGCTTTTTATGAAATTGAAGAAGTTTTTTTATATTTACGTTTGTCACACCATCTCCATAGGTCATAAAAAATAAATTTTCATCCTTAAGATATTTATTAATTTTTTTTATTCTTGCCCCTGTTTGAGTTCTAAGACCTGTATTTATCACATTTACATCCCAATTTAATTTTTTTTTATTGAGAAAATTCTTATTTTTTTTAAAAACATTTTTGATGTAATCAAATTTATATCCTCCACATACTATAAATTTTTTGAAATTATAATTTGAGTAATGTTTCATAATATGGAAGAGAATAGGGTATTTGCCAATTTTAATCATAGGCTTAGGGATTTTACGAGTCTCTTCAGAGAGACGCGTCCCCATACCACCAGCTAAAAAAACGGTATGCATTTTAAATTAATTAGATGATTTTAGTCTAATTTACCATTAAAAAAATAAAGATTATTTTTATACCAATTAATTGTACTGTTTAATGAATCCTTTAATTTAGATTTTGGTGACCAATTCAAATCTTTTTTTATTTTTATATAATTGAGTTTTTGCCTATAAATTTCTATTTTAGAATTGTTTTTAATTATAGGGACAATATGTTTTCCATTAATCATTTTAGTAATTAATTTTACAAAATTGATTACAGTTAAATTTTCTTTTGAGCCAACATTGTAAATCCTTAATTTTTCTTTTGATTTAATCATTTTTTTCATAAGCAAAAAATATGCATTTGCTACATCTTCTACATAGATATAATCTCTTATTAATTTTCCATTTGATCTTAAAATTGATCTTTTTTTTAGTATCGATGAAATGATTACGTGAGGAACTAACCGATCCATATTTAAGTCGCCAGGTCCATAAATATTTCCTGATCTTATAATTCCAGCCTTTACATTGTAAGTCTTAACGTAACTTTGAACAATCAAATCTGAGGCAGATTTAGAAACGTCATAGGGATAATTTCCTTTAAGCTGATGATTTTCTTTGTAAGCTTCATCTAAAAGAGATCCATATGCTTTATCAGATGAACTGAATATAAAATTTATGTTTCTTTTCAAATTTCTTATACTTTCCAGGATATTGATTGTTCCAATAATATTTGAATTAAATGTTTCCATTGGACTTTTGTAAGCATCAATCACTTGCGTAATCGCACCGAGGTGAAAAATCACTCCAATATTTTTATTTTTGATTACCTTGAATACAGTCTTATAATCATTAAAGTTTCCTTTAATAATTTTAATTTTCTTAAATTTGTTAAGTCCTAAAACTTTAATCTTATTAATATTTTTTGATCTATCTAAAATAAAAATATTGTATAATTTTTTTTTGCTTAACTTTTTAACGAGTGCTGCCCCTAATATACCCAAACCGCCTGTAACAAGAATATTTTTATTATTCATTTCACAAAATAATTTCTTAAAATTGTAAGTAATATAGCCGATCCATCTTGAACAGCTTTGAGTTTTTTACCTTCAGCTACAGATCTTGGAAAATATTCGATTGGATATTCAGAAATGTAATGACCATCTTTTGCAAATTTACATAAAACATCAAATTCAAAATCAAAATTTTTTGTTTTTATATCTAATTTTTCATAGATATCTTTTTTAAAGATTTTTGTTGCTCCGGCAGCATCTGAAATATTTGTTTTGAAAAGAAAATTTATTAACATTGTCATTACTCTTACACCATAATAATTTTTTTTATAAATGAATTTTTTTTGATG
>CACPCD010000006.1 GCA_902632315.1 uncultured Pelagibacteraceae bacterium | reverse complement strand
CACCTGCGCCTGTTGAAATATTATCTTTCCCAAAAATTACTTCCTCTGCTACTCTGCCACCAAAACAGACTGCTAATCTCGCTTTCAAATATTTAATTGAATGACCATGTTTGTCTCTTTCAGGCAAATTCATTACCATACCTAAAGCTCGACCTCTTGGTATAATTGTTGCTTTGTGTATTGGGTCATAACTAGGCATATTAAAAGATACTAAAGCATGTCCACCTTCATGGTATGCTGTTAATTTTTTTTCATCTTCAGTCATGACCATTGACCGTCTTTCAGCTCCCATCATTACTTTATCTTTAGCTTCCTCGAATTCATTTAAAGTAACAATTCTTTTATTTTTTCTAGCCGCTAATAATGCAGACTCATTTACTAAATTAGCAAGATCAGCACCTGAAAATCCAGGAGTTCCTCTTGCTATAGTTCTCAAATTTACATCAGGAGCCATCTTAATCTTTTTAACATGAACTTTTAAAATTTTTTCTCTTCCAATTATATCTGGATTAGAAACTACAACTTGTCTATCAAATCTACCTGGTCTCAATAATGCAGGATCAAGAACATCAGGTCTATTTGTTGCTGCGATTATAATGACACCTTCATTAGTATCAAAACCATCCATCTCAACAAGAAGCTGATTAAGGGTTTGCTCCCTTTCATCGTTACCTCCACCTAGACCTGCACCCCGGCTTCTTCCAACAGCATCAATTTCATCAATAAATATTATGCAGGGCGAATTTTTTTTTCCTTGTTCGAACATGTCTCTCACCCTTGATGCTCCAACACCTACGAACATCTCTACGAAATCTGATCCAGAGATAGTGAAAAAAGGAACACCTGCTTCACCAGCAATTGCCCTTGCTAATAAAGTTTTTCCTGTTCCTGGAGGGCCTACAAGAAGCGCACCTCTAGGTATTTTTCCACCTAACCTACTAAATTTTTTTGGATCTTTTAAAAACTCAACAATTTCTTCGACTTCCTCTTTAGCTTCCTCTACTCCTGCCACATCATTAAAGGTTACCTTGCCTTTCATTTCATTCATCATTTTTGCTTTAGATCTTCCAAAGCCCATTGCACCACCTTTACCACCTTGCATTTGTCTCATAAAAAATATCCAAACAGCAATTAACAAAAGCATTGGAAACCAAGAAAGCAGTACACCAAATAAAGAAGGCATTTTTTCTTCGATTGGAGCAGCTGAAATACTAACTCCCTTATCTGAAAGTTTTTCAATTAGATTTGGATCATTTGGTGAGTAAGTTGAAAAACTATTACCATTAGAGTAAACACCTTTAATATTATTTCCTTGTATCTCAACTTTTAAAACCTCTCCATTATCGACTGAAGTTAAAAATTCTGAAAATATAACTTTATTTCCTCCTTTGATATTTGACTGAGGATTTTTAAACATATTATAAAGACCAATTGTAAGAAAAACAATTATGGCCCACATAGCTATATTTTTCATATTCATAACCCTAAAATAAGAATTATTATGGATTTAACAAGTGACAAATTTGTATTATATCTTAAAATTTCAATTTTCTTTAGAGATAATCACTGTTTGATTGATTTTTTCAATGATGCAACCACCTAAAGTTACCTTAAGAGGGTGATTATTTTCAAAATTGCAGATCAATCTATCTAGTTTTTTACCTCTAGCCGAATAATAATTTTTTCCTATTAGTCTTAGTGATTCTGATAATGACCTAAAAACGATCTCGTATGGTTGTTGAAAAAAGTTTTTTTTTAGGAAAAGTTTATTGGATCTATCTGAATAAAATGAATTTTTTGTAATGTTTTTATTGACGTAAAAATCAACAACATAATTTGATCTCTTTAAATTTTGAATTGTCTTAGATAACTTATTGTTATCAAGTCCATTTTTTTGAAGTAAATTTAAAAATTTTCTTATTTTTGTTCTTTGGAATTTTTCAATGTTATTAGTTGGGTCATCTACATAAAAATTGAAAACAAATTTTGAGATGAAGACTAAATCGCTTTTTTTAAGATCTAATAGCGGTCGCAATATATTTTTATCCTCTACTTTTGTTTTTTTATCTAGAGAAATTAAGCCTTTTAACCCACTTCCTCTGGTCATTCTTATAAAAAAATTTTCAAACAAATCATCTTGATGGTGGCCGACTAAAATATTTCTTATCCTAGATTTTTCTGATTTTTGAAATAATAATCTATATCTTGCAATTCTAGCATTTAATTGGATATTTTTTGATTTTTTTTTTCCATTCCAGGTTAGAATTTCAGCTTTTACAAAAATCTTTTTCAAGAAATCTTTGACTTTTTTAGCCTCTTTTGTTGATTCTGGTCTTAATCGATGATCTACAATAAAAAATTTAGCTTCAAGTTTTTTTTCAATAGAATAGATTCTGGCTAAAAAGGCTAATGCAAGACTATCAGGACCTCCAGAGACAGCAACTGAAAAATTTTCATTAAGATTAAGAGACTTTTTAAATTTTTGATATAACTTATTTATTCTTTTATTTCTTAATTTAACTTTTAAAATATTAGGAATTTTGATTATTACACTCGAATTTTTGAGACTCATATTTCGCTTTTTGGATCACAGATTGATTTGCTTTTGGATATTGTTTTTCAACACCATTTATCATTTTACACCCTTGATCTTTTTCTCCAATCTGAACCATAGATACACCAAGCTTTAACAAATTTATAGGAGCTTTTTCACCTTTAGGATATTTTTGATATCCCTCTAAATATGCTGACGCAGCATCAGTATACAATTGTCTTATTCTAAATGTTTCAGCATACCAATATTGTGCATTACCCGCCAAATCATGCTCAGGATTAGCAATAACGAATTCTCTAAATGCTCTTTCTGCAGTTGTATAGTCTCCAACTTTTAAAAAACTTGTTGCAAATTTATACTGTTCGTCAGGTGTTTCATCTGGAAGAATTTTTTCTTCTGTCTGAAAAGTTTCTGTTACAATCGATGCTGTAGTATCAATAGACTGTGTTTGTTGAGAAGCTTCACCTGTTTCTGTATCTTTATAAGATACTGATCCAAGATCTTGAGGTTGTGATGAGCCAGGTAAAATTTCATCATCTTCTTTTTTTGTAATCTTTTTTTTATCACCCTCACTATAAAGTGAGTTTTCTAAATCCTGAAACCTGATTTGATTGTCTGCTTGTACTTTAGACATTCTACTGGAAAGTTTATCTAATTTAAAATTTATTTCTTCAAACTTATTTGTCAGTTGCTGAAATTGACTCTCGATCTCTGAAAGTTTTAATAAATGCCTGGTTAAAACATCTTCAGAATTATTGTTTAAATTTGAATTAGAGTTGTTATCGTTACTATTATTTATACTAACAGTTCCAGAGTAGATTGCTTTCTCAAGTGTGTTTATATCTTTTTGAAGATTTTCTAATACTTCATAAATATTATGATTATCAGAAAATGAAACGCTAAAAATAAAAGAATTAATTATGAGTGCATAATTGAAAATAATAATTTTTGATAACAATTTCATAATTAATTTATGATTAAAATAATGGCAAAAAAAAGACCCCTAAACAAATAAACGATTAGGGGTCTATTAATAAAATATTAGTTGGCTTTTACTGTAACTGATCTTCTGTTTTTTGACCAAGCCAGAGGATTTGATCCTGAATCAACAGGTCTCTCTTTACCGTAACTTAAAACTGAAATTCTGTCTGAGGAAATTCCATAAGTCATTAAGTAATCTTTAGCAGCGTTAGCTCTTCTTTCGCCAAGTGCTAAGTTATATTCTCTTGTACCTCTTTCATCAGCATGACCCTCTAACACAATTGTTATATTAGAATTTTTTCTCAACCATGCAGCTTGTTTTCTTAAAGTTTCTCTTGAAGCAGTTGTTAAAACTGACTCATTTGTTGCAAAGAAAACTCTATCTGGAACACCAGAAGCTAAATACTCGACCGTGTCTGTTCCAGTGTATACATCACCTTGCATTTGTCCTGATTTCTTTGACGTAGCACAAGCCGATAGCGCCACACATGCAACAACTATCAAAAAGGCGTTTTTTAGAATTTTGTTTAATTTCATTATTGCTCCTTGATCAATATTTCTTTTAATAACTTTTTCACAACTAAATAGAAGTTTCAAGATAAAAAATCAAGATAATATTGGCTAATTACTTAATAAAGATGACCATGATGGGTCTGAGGCATCTGTTGGTGTATTAACTAGCCTCTCATTATACCCTGTTAAATCTATAGACCATAATTTTGCAGAAAAACCTTCTCCTTTATCATCTGTTTCAGTCTCTCTATAAAAAATCAAGACCCTTCCATTTGGGGACCAAGATGGAGCTTCTTGATAAAAATTTTCTGTTAACAATCTTTCCCCACTTCCATCTGTTCTCATCACACCAATATAAAACTTGCCCTTATGTAATTTTGTAAAAGCAATTAAATCACCTCTTGGAGACCAAACTGGTGTGCCATATAATCCTTTTCCAAAAGAAATTCTTTTAACGCCTGTTCCATCACTTTTCATAATATAAATTTGCTGGTAACCACTTCTATCAGAGTTAAAGCATATGTACTTACCATTTGGAGAATAAGATGGGGATGTGTCAATAGATGGATGGTTTGTTATTTTTTCAACAATTCTATTTTCTAAATCCATTGTATAAATATCTGAATTACCATCTTTTGCAAAACTCATAATTATTTTCTTCCCATCTGGCGAAAATCTTGGTGCGAAAGTCATCCCAGGAAAATCACCTACAACTTCTTGCATGCCAGTTTCAATATCTAGCAAGTATACTCTTGGTAAATTTTTAAAATAAGATAAGTAAGTTACCATTTGGCTTGTTGGATTAAATCTTGGTGTTAAAACTAATTCATTTCCAAGAGTTAAAAATTTATTATTAGCACCGTCTTGATCCATGATTGCTAATTTTTTAATTCTTCGAGTTTTTGGACCTTCCTCTGCAACATAAATAATTCTAGTATCGAAATATCCTTTTTCTCCTGTTAGCCTTTCATAAACTTTATCAGTAATAATATGGCCTACTCTGCGCCAATTATTTGGGACAGTCGTAAAAGCTAAAGCCATCATCTCTTTTCCTGCAAGCACATCCCATAATCGAAATTCTACTCTCAATTTTTCTTCAACAAAATTTACTTTACCAGTTATTAAAGCCTGAGCTTTAATTAAATTCCAATCTTCAAATCTTGGTTTTAAATTTGCGATTTCTGGTGCTTGAAGAAATGCATCTTTATTTAATGGATTAAAAAGTCCGGAGGTTTTTAAATTGTTTTCTACAACTTTTGCAATTTCAGAGCCAATATCTTTTTTATTTAAAATTTTTTCAAAATTTTTTCTAGAATTTTCATCAATTGATAAAGGTGATACTGCTATGGGTAAAGGGTTTAGATTACCTCTTGTAATATCAACCTCTATTAAGGCTAATAGTTTATTAGGCAAAAGGATTACAAAACAAATAATTAAAATTCTTAACATAATTTATATTACCCTTCTAACATCTCTCTTGCATCAAAATTTAATTGCAATTCTTTCCATCTTTCATAGCCAGTTGTGGGAACTCTCAGTGGTTGACATAATTTTACAGCTCTAAGTGCACTCTCAGCTAATACCTTATAGAATCCTTGCCCTGGTCTATTCATTCTTGCATGATCTAATATTTCTGATTGAGATACTGTTCCATCTGGATTTAATTCAAGTTTTATCCTAACTAATAAATCTTCATTATAAGGTAGACCCAATGGAATACTCCAACATCCAAAAATTTGAGCCTTTAAAGCATCCTCTTCACTAAGTGAAAGTCCGGCATTTTCAACACTTCTTTGTTGATCCTGAGTAATTTTATTTGTTTTTTTTATGCTCTCGGCACTTTCAATTTTAGATTTATCAATTAAGGCTGCTATGTTATTTGGATCAAACAATTCCTTTTTTTCAAACTCTGAGACCTGTTTTACTTCATCATCAATTTTTTCTGGATTTTGTTTATCCTCTTTAATTTTTTCAACTTTTTTTAATTTGTCATCTGGCATTGGAACTGCATCAGGTTTAATCTTTTTTACTTTTTTTGGCGGTGCTTGCTCAGAAACTAATTTTTTTTCTTCTTTTTTAATTTTTTCAATTATTTTTTTTGCTTTCGGGGCGAATGGTATATTTGTTTTATCAGTTATTTGAATCAGTTCTATTGAAACTATAGGGGGGAGGTCTAAAGGTTTTTTTGCTAAAAATGGCAAACTAATTGCTGTAATTGTTATTAAAACAACATGTAAGATGGAGGAAATTATAAGGCTCTTATTCAAAGCTACTTACCTCTCCTTATAGGGCTCAGATATTAATGCAACCTTTGTGAAACCTGAACCAGACAGTAGACCCATGATTTCCAAAACCCTTCCATAATTAATTGTTTTATCTCCTCTTACATAAATCCTTGTATCTGTTCTATTTTTTGACACTGCAAGCACTTTTGCAATAATTTTTTCATATTCAACTTTAGATTCTTGAATAAAAATTTCTCCTTTAGAATTAATTGTAAGTGTTAAAGGCTCGGTCTCCTCAGGAAGAGAGTCAGCAGAACTTTCTGGTAAGTCAACTTGAACTCCAACAGTTAATAGAGGGGCTGTGACCATAAAAATAATTAATAAAACTAACATCACATCCACAAATGGCGTTACATTAATTTCACTCATTGGCTCTTTTGATGAACGATTTAATTTAAATGCCATTACTTTAAATTATTGTAAGAAATCTTTTAGAAAAATTTTCTAATTTTGAAGAATATTTTTGAGAGTCGTTATTAAACTTATTATAAGCTATTACTGCAGGTATAGCTGCTAATAAGCCTAGTGCAGTTGCAAATAATGCCTCAGCAATTCCTGGCGCTACAATAGCTAAACTTGTATTTCTTGAAATTGCTATAGATTGAAATGAATTCATTATTCCCCAAACTGTTCCAAATAATCCTATAAAAGGTGCTGTAGAACCCACCGTGGCTAAAAAAGTAAAACCTTTACTTATTTTTGACATCTGTCTTTCAATGCCTGTCTCTAGCATTGTTGTCATTCTATTATTTAAATCTGTTTTTGACCTTCTTTTTAATAAATTCTGCATTGCATCCTTAAAAACTAGAGCCATAGGATCCTCAATATTAGCCGGCAAATTATTGTAAAAAGTCTCTGCTGATTTTGAATTCCAAAATTTAGTTTCAAATTCCTCAGTTGATTGATTAATTTTTTTAAACAATCTAAATTTTTCAATTATTACTGCCCATGAATATATTGAACAAGCAATCAGTAAAATGATTACAGACTTAACAACAATATCTGCACGAATAAATAGATTCATCAAAGAAAAATCGGCACTTGATGCCAAACCAACAGCTTGAGTTGAAATATCAGCTTCCATGCTGTCTTCTTTCACTTAAATGTGTCATGATTTTGTCTTTAATCTTTAAGATTAATCCTCATTTTGGTGAGTTTCATAATAAAAACTAGCTATTAAAATTGCATCTGCCTTATTAGAATCTTTTTTTTTTGACAATTGTGCTGAAAAATAGGGAAATATTTCTATTGCTCTTGTCCGGCTTGCGTCTTTTTCTGAATTGATAAGATTAAAATATTTTTTCCATTTTGCAGGTCTCACAAAATAAACAGGTATTTGCATAGCTGAACAAATACCCTTAAGAATCCCAAATGACTGACCAAAATTAAACATGCTAGTTACACCCTGTCCTGGCATTGCCGAAACTTGCTCAATAACTGCTCTGACCTCAGAAATTTCAATTTTATCTATTCTTTTTAATATTTCATTGTAAATTTGAGAACCATTTACCTGTCTTTTATTTTTTTTTCCTTCAGTCATTGTTGGCATTTCTATCACATCAAGGATTTTGCCATCTCTCATAAAACAAATTGAGCCAGATAAACCGGGATCTATTCCAATTATTAACATAATTTATTTTTTAAATTCCGCATTTGTAAAAATATGTTGTACATCGTCATCCTCCTCTAATGACTCAAAAAAATTAATTAGATCATTATTTCTTTCTTTAGAAATTTCTACACTATTTAAGGGTCGCCACTCAATTTTAGTAGATATAAATTTATCTATTTCCTTTTCTAGCAATTTTTTAATATTATAAATTTCATTTATAGGACAGTGAATTTCGTGAAATTCATTATTAGATTTACATTCATCTGCACCAGCCTCTGTTGCTAACTCAAAAATATGCTCATCAGAAATAACCTTCTTGTCAATTTTAATGACACCAAGTTGAGTAAAATTATGAGACGCAGATCCTTGTGTGCCAAGACTACCCCCTGCCTTCTGAAATATAGTTCTAATGTTGGAGGCAGTCCTGTTTTTGTTATCAGTTAAAGCCTCTACAATCACTGCTACTTTTTCAGGACCAAAACCTTCATATCTTAGATTTTCAAAACTCAATTCAGAGTTTATTGATGATTTGTTTATAGCTCTTTCAATATTGTCTTTTGGCATATTGGCACTTCTTGCAGCCTGTATTGCTGATCTCAACCTTGGGTTAATCGCAGGATCCTTATCACCTAACTTAGCAGCTACAGTAATTTCTTTAGATAGTTTTGAAAAAATTTTTGATCTCTGTTTATCGGCTTTTCCTTTTTTATGTTTAATTCCTGCCCAATGAGAATGTCCTGCCATAAATTTATATATTTTTCAATTGATCTCCAAAGATAAAACTATCTACCTTTTTTGCTAAACCTGTTTCAGTATTACAGTCAACAATTACCCCACACATAGTAGCTTTACCTGTGGCTGGAAAATGTTTGACTGAGTCTTTTTTTAAAAATCTATTTATAGAATTTTCCTTATTCATTCCTATAACAGAGTCATAATCTCCACACATACCTGCATCTGTTTGGTAAGCGGTTCCACCTTTTAATATATGTGCATCATTTGTTGGAATATGAGTGTGAGTTCCAACCACTAAAGTGGCCAGTCCATCAAAATAATGACCGATAGCATTTTTTTCACTTGTTATTTCTCCATGAAAATCGATTACTAGAAAATCATAATCTTTTTTTAAAGAATATTTTTCAATAAATTTTTTCGAAGTATCAAATACATCCTCACATTTTTTCATAAAAACGTTTCCCATTAAGTTAAGAACACCTATTTTAAAATTTTGTTTTGATGTAAATATTTCAAAACCTTTTCCAGGAGCTGGTTCAAAAAGATTTTTTGGTCTTAATAGTCGATTTTCTTTATCAATAAAACTCATAATATCTTTTTGATCCCAAACGTGATTGCCAGTTGTTATTACGTCTACACCACATTTAAAAAAATTTTCACATATTTCTTGGGTAAGCCCAACACCCGCATCAGCAGAATTTTCAGCATTAACTATTACGAAATCAATTTCATTATTTTTAATTTGATCTGATAAATTCTCAATAATCATTGAAGTACCAGATGACCCTACAACATCTCCTAAAAATAATATTTTCATTTAAATTTATTTTTTTCTGTTATTATGAAATCCATTTTTATATCATTTCTATCGACATAGATTTTATTTATTTTTTGAAAAGAGAAAGCTATTCCAATTGTAATAATATCTTTTATCAATTTTAATCTTTTAATATATCTGTCATAAAATCCACCACCATATCCAATTCTATTTAAGTTCTTATCAAAAGCTACCAACGGAACCAATAAAATATCAGGATATTTCAAATTATTTGATGTTGGTTCAGGAATTCCCATTCTATTAATAATAAGTGGATCTTTAGTTGACCATTTAAAAAAATCCATTTGATAGTTTTTTTTTATTTTCGGCAAACAAATTTCAAAATTTTTTTTTTCTAATCTTTTTAATATTTCAATATCATCTACTTCAAAATTATGAGGATAATAACCACCAACAACTTTGTTTTGCAATTTTTTTTTTTTTAAAATTTTTAAAATAAATTTTAGATCAATCTTAAATTTATTTGAGTAATTCGCTCTTCTTTTTTTTATAATTTTTTTTCTTATTTCTGATTTTTTCACAAAAGATATTTTAAGATAGATTTTCTAAGTTTGCTTTTTCAACAAAACTTGATATTTCATTTGTTGTATCTTCTATAAGTTTTTCATAATATTTCTGATTAATTTCAATTTCACTTTTCAATTTTGAATGATTTATATTTAATTCATTTATTTCTTCCTCTTTTCTATCGCGATATTCATATATCAGGGATTTTAATTCTTTAAATTTTTTCGATAAGTTTTTTAATTCATCTTTTTTTTGTTCTACTTTTTTTTTAGTTTCGTGATACTCGTCCATCACTTTAACTGCTGTAATTAATAACAATTTATTTTCACCTAAATTTCCTAAATCATTTTTAATATGATTAAATTTCTGATTTATTTGTATCAATAATTCCTCTAACTGTTCTTCTTGTCCATCCTCACAAGATAGTAAGAATTCTTTACCGTTAAACTTGATGCTTACATTTGCCATTTATCTATTTCATCCAATAAAGTATCTGTTTCCTGATTTAATTCATCAATTTTCTCAGAAAATTCTAACTGTTTTTTTTTCTCAATTTTTTCCCTGTTTTGGAGTTCGTTTAATTTATTACTTAAATTATTATAATCTTCTTCTAGAGTTTTATATTTTTCCTCCAATTCTTCTTTTTCAATTTTTAATTGATTTTTCTGAGTGCTCAAATTCTCAATGTTTTTTTTTATGTCAGGGTTTTTTAAATTTAGATTTTTTAATTTTGTAAGAGCAAAATTAAGTTTTTTTTCTTTTTCGTTCACAGAATTCATATATATATGATTATATTATTAAATAGAATCTTCTTAGTCTAGACAGGATAATTTTTTGAGCAAACAATATATAGAATTAGCTAATTGTATAAGATTTTTATCAATTGATGCAGTACAAAAAGCTAACTCAGGTCATCCTGGAATGCCTATGGGTATGGCAGATGTGGCAACTGTTCTTTTCAAAGAGTTCTTAAATTTTAACCCTAAAAATCCTAATTGGATTAGTAGAGATAGGTTTGTTCTATCAGCAGGTCATGGATCTATGTTGCTCTATTCTCTTCTCTATTTGACTGGTTATAAAAGTGTTTCATTAAATGATATAAAAAATTTTAGACAACTGGATTCAATTTGCGCAGGTCATCCTGAATATCATCCTAATACTGGTATAGAAACTACTACTGGTCCCCTAGGACAAGGAATTTCGAATGCGGTCGGTTTTGCTATCGCTGAGGAAATTTTAAAAAAAAAATTTGGTAAAAGAATTATTGATCATAAAACTTATGTCTTGGCTGGCGATGGATGTTTGATGGAGGGAATAAGTCATGAGGCATTAAGCTTGGCTGGACATTTAAAATTAAAAAATCTTATTTTATTATTTGATAATAATTCAATTTCAATTGATGGGCCCACTAGTTTAGCAGTTTCTGAGGATCATGAACAAAGATTTAAAAGTTATGGATGGAATTATTTAAAAATAAATGGTCATAGTTTTAAAGAAATATCAAGAGCACTAAAAAAAGCACAAATATCAAAAAAGCCTATAGCTATTTCTTGTAAAACAAAAATTGGATACGGATCTCCAAATAAAAGTGGTAAAGCTTCATCGCACGGAAGTCCTTTGGGTGAAGATGAAATAAAACTTGTTAGAAAAAAGCTTAAGTGGAACCATGAGCCTTTTAAAATTCCAAGAGAATTACTGAGTGAATGGAGAAAAATTGGAGAGAAAGCTTCTCAAAAAGCAAAAAAAAATGAAAGTAAAAAAAATAAAATTTTTATCAAAAGTAAAAATATAGACAGTTTCAAAAATACAATTAAAAAAATTAAAATTGATTATTTAAAAGAGCCAAAACCATTAGCCACAAGAAAATCATCAGAAATTTTTTTGAATATTATTGCCAAAATGCCAAACTTAATTGGTGGTTCTGCTGATTTAGCTGGTTCAAACAATACTAAAACCAAAGATCATAGAATAATAAAACCAGGTAATTTTTCAGGAAACTACATTCATTACGGTGTAAGAGAGCATGCAATGTGTGGAATAATGAATGGAATTGCGCTTCATAGTAACTTAATTCCTTACGGAGGGACTTTTTTAATATTTAGCGATTATTGTAAGCCATCAATTAGACTTGCAGCAATGATGAAGCAAAAAGTAATCTATGTGTTCACGCATGACTCCATTGGTCTAGGTGAAGACGGACCAACACACCAACCTATAGAACAATTGTCAAGTTTAAGATCCATTCCAAATCTAAATGTATTTAGGCCCTCAGATCTAATTGAGACATTTGAATGTTGGCAATTAGCGCTCGAAAATGAAAACACACCAAGTGTAATTGCATTAACTAGACAGGGGACAAATCCCGTAAGAATAAAAGATACATTCGAAAATATGTCTTCCTATGGTGCTTATGAAATTTTAAGAACCGGAGATAGTATAAATTTGACAATAATAGCAACTGGTTCGGAAACTAGCTTAGCTATGGAAGTGGGTCATAAATTAGCCACAGATGGTATTTATTCAAAAGTAATATCAATGCCTTGTCATGAATTATTTGACCAACAAAGTGAAGGCTATAAAAATAAAATTTTATCTGAAACTGATCTTGTTGTGTCTATAGAAGCATCAGAAACAGATTACTGGAAAAAATATACTGGTAAAAATGGATTAAATTTTGGAATAAATGATTTTGGAAAAAGCGCTCCACATAAAAAAATATATGATTATTTTGGACTAAACTCAGAAAATATTATCGATAAAATTAAAAAAAAATTATGAAAATAAAAGTTGGTATTAATGGGATGGGAAGGATAGGTAGAATGATTGTTCGATCTATTATTGAAAATAATAATAAAAATATAGAAATAAAACATATAAATAATAGAACAAGCTCTGAGGCTTGCTCATCTCTATTAAAATATGATTCAATTCATGGAAAATTTAAAGCAGTTATAGGTTTCGATGATAAACATTTAATTATCAATAAAAAAAAAATTACTTTTACTCAAGAAGCAGATTTGAACAATATTAATTGGAAAAAATATGATGTAGATTATGTTTTTGAATGCACAGGTAAATTTAATTCGAAAGATAAATTAGAATCACATCTTACTAATGGGGCAAAAAAAGTTCTTGTTTCAGCACCTTGTAAAAATGCTGATAAAACAATTGTTTTTGGAGTAAATGAGTCAGAACTTAAAAAAAATGATAAAATCATTTCTGCTGCATCTTGTACAACAAATTGTCTTGCTCCAATAGCTCATGTTTTGAATGAAAATTTTGAAATCGAAAAAGGTTTCATGACAACTATTCATGCTTTTACGAGTGATCAAAGAATTTTAGATAATTCACACAAAGATCCAAGACGAGCAAGGTCTGCAAGCCAATCTATAGTTCCAACTTCAACTGGAGCTTCAAAAGCAATTGGTGAGATCATACCTTCTTTAAAAGGAAAATTAGAAGGTGTTGCGATGAGAGTGCCTACTCCAAACGTTTCTTTGATTGAACTAGTCTTTTGCACAAAAAAGGATTTAAGTATAGAAAAAATTAATTTAGCATTTCAAAATTTTAGTAAGAAAAATAAGATTCTTGAAATTACCCAAGAAAAACTTGTATCAATAGACTTTAATCATAACTCTGCATCATCGATTGTTGATGCAAGTTTGACAAATGTTGTAGGAAAAAATATGGGTAAAATTTCTGCATGGTATGATAATGAATGGGGCTTTTCAAATAGAATGTGTGATATAGCAGAATATCTTCATAAGATTTCTTAATGCGATATATAAAAGATCAAGAAAATCTGAATAAGAAAAGAGTTTTATTAAGATTAGATCTTAATGTTCCAATAAAAAACGGAATAATTCAAGATGAAACAAGGATCAATAAAGTATTGCCAGTAATTAATTTTTTGATTAAGAAAAAATCTAAGATTTTAGTTGTTTCTCATGTTGGCCGTCCCCAGGGAAAGATTAATAAAGACCTTTCTCTAAAGCCAATTTGTGAATTCTTAGAAAAAAAATTTAATCAAAAAATAAGATTGGTACAAGAGAATATCTTTGAATTAAAAAGAAGTGACTTATTCAATGACTTAAAAGAGCAAATTGTTTTTTTTGAAAATATTAGATTTTTTAATCAAGAGGAACAAAATGATGTAAATTTCTCAAAGCATTTATCGAGCTTTGCTGACATTTTTGTCAACGATGCCTTTTCCTGTTCTCACAGAGCTCATGCTTCTATAAGTAAAATTACACAATTTTTGCCGTCTTATGCAGGACTACAATTAGAGGCTGAAATAAGCGCATTAAAGAAAGTTACAACAGAAATTAGGAAACCTGTCACTTGCATAATTGGAGGTTCAAAAATCTCAACTAAAATTGGTATAATAAAAAATCTAATACCAAAGTTTGATAACATTATTATCGTAGGAGGGATGGCAAATAACATTCTGAATTTTCTTGGAAATCCTATTGGAAAATCAATAAAAGAGGATAACTGTGAGCCAATTATTGATGATATTTTTAAAACTGCAAAAAATCACTCATGTAAAATTGTTTACCCTGAAGATGTTGTTGTTGGAAAAAATATGGAAGACAGCGCTGAAATCAAAAAACTCAATGATGTTAAAAACGATGATTTAATTTTAGACATTGGTCCAAAGAGTGTAAGTATAATTAAAGATATAATTGAAAATAGTGCAACTGTTTTATGGAACGGTCCAGCAGGTTATTTTGAAAATCCAAACTTTGCAAACGGTAGTCATCAAATAGCAAAAGCAATATCAAAAAAAAATAAAGATAAATCAATTTACTCTGTAGTAGGGGGTGGAGATACTATTGCTTTAATAAACCAAATTAATACAATCGAAAATTTTAATTTTGTTTCAACTGCTGGTGGTGCATTCTTAGAATACCTTGAAGGAAAAGAACTTCCTGGTATAAAAGCTCTAAAGTAAAATGTCAGAATTAAATAATATAGCCCTTAAAATTTTAGAAAAAGGAAAAGGTATTTTGGCCGCTGACGAAAGCACTGGCACAATGACCAAAAGATTAGAAGGAGTTAAAGTGCCCTCTACACCAGAAAATAGATTGCTGTTTAGAGAAACTCTATTCAGTGCATCAGGTATGTCTGATTGCATCGGGGGAGTAATCCTATACGATGAAACAATAAAACAAACTTCGTCAAAAAAAAATAAGATCCCAGAATTAATCTCAAAAATGGGATCAGCTCCAGGAATTAAAGTTGATACTGGAGCTAAAGTTTTAGCTGGCTCTCCGGAGGAAAAAATTACAGAGGGGTTGGATGGTTTAAGAGAAAGGCTGATAGAATATCATAAACTTGGAGCAAAATTTACAAAATGGAGAGGTGTTTATAATATTTCAAAAAACTATCCAAGCAAACTTGCAATTCATGTTAATGCTCATGCATTAGCCAGATATTCAGCGCTAGTTCAAGAATGTAACATGGTTCCAATAGTTGAACCAGAAGTATTGATGGATGGTGAACATTCAGCAAATGACTGTTATGAAAAAACCTCAGAGGTTATTAAAAAATGTTTTGATGAGTTAATCTTACATAAAGTTGACTTGAAAGGAATAATACTTAAACCAAATATGATTTTAGCTGGAAATAAATCTAAAGATAAAATTTCAAATGAAGAAGTGGCAAATTTAACCTTAAAATGTCTAAAAAATTCAGTCCCCTCAGAAGTACCTGGAATAGCTTTTTTATCTGGGGGTCAATCTGAAGTTGAAGCAACAGAAAATTTAGATTTAATTAATAAAAATAATAATACAAATTTTATTATGAGTTATTCTTATGGCCGAGCTCTTCAACAAAGTGCCCTTAAACTTTGGTCAAAAAATATTCAAAATATTGAAGGCACACAAAAAGTTTTTAATCATCGTGCAAAAATGAATTCACTAGCTGCTCAAGGAAAATGGTCTAAAGATCTTGAGATATAATAAAAAAAAATTTATTTACCTTATATCACCACTAAAAATTGATAGAATTTTTTATTTAAATTTGGTTGATGTACTAAAACAAAAAAAGGTAAGTTTTTTTCAACTAAGACTTAAAAAAGTAAACTTTAAAAAAAAATTAATTATTGGTAAAAAAATTAAAAAAATATGTCAAAAGTTAAATGTAAAATTCTTAATAAATGATGATGTTTTTCTTGCTAAAAAATTAGATGCTGACGGTTGTCATTTGGGTCAAAATGATATGAGTCTTTTAAAAGCTAGAAAAATTATTGGTAACAAAATAATAGGAATTACTTGCCACAATTCAATTAGCTTAGCAAAATCTGCTATTAAAAATAAAGCTGATTACTTGGCGTTTGGAGCTTTCAATTCCTCAAAAACAAAAAAAGTAAAATATAAAGCATCAATTAATTTACTTAAAAAAGCTAGAAAAATTACAAAAACTCCAATTGTAGCTATTGGAGGTATCAATTCTGATAATTATAAAAAACTTCTATTGAATAATGCTAACTTTTTAGCTATTTCAAGCTTCATCTGGAAAAATGATAAATTAAAACCAAAAGATGCAATAAGAAAATTAAAATGAAAATTAATGCCGGTGAAATAAGAGTTGGAATGCTTTTGGAATACAAAGATGATCTGTGGCAAGTTCTTAAAACACAGCACGTGAAGCCTGGAAAAGGTGGTGCTTTTGCGCAGGTAGAAATGAAAAGTGTTAATAAAAACACTAAGCTAAATGAAAGATTTCGATCAAATGAAACAGTTGAAAAAGCATCTTTGGAAGAAACTAATTTTAACTACATGTATGAAGATGAAACAAATTATTTTTTCATGAATCCTAAATCATTTGAGCAAATAGACATCAAAAAAGAAGTTGTTGGAGAAAAAGGTAAATTATTAACAGAAAATCTTGAAGTAACGATATCTTTTTACAACGAGTCTCCAATATCAGTAGGACTTCCAAATCAAGTGACCTGTAAAATAGATTCAACTGATGTAGCATTAAAGGGTCAAACGGTTTCCTCATCCTATAAGCCTGCAACACTAGATAATGGATTGAATGTTCAAGTACCTCCTTTTATAGAGGCTGGAGACAATGTGATTATTGATACAAGGAATTTAGAATACATTAAGAAAATTTAATTATAATGAAATCAATCTCAGCAAATTTAAATTTAATGATTAAAGCTAGTGAAAAAGCATCAAAAATTTTAATAAGGGATTTTGGTGAAGTAGAAAATTTACAAGTTTCTAAGAAAGGTCCGAGAGATTTTGTAACAAATTCAGATATAAAAGTTGAGAAAATAATTATTGAAGAATTAAAAAAAGCAAGACCTCACTACTCCTTTATTAGTGAAGAAAATGGTTTGGAAAATAATAAAGATTTATCGAATACTTGGATTATAGATCCAATTGATGGAACAATCAATTTTTTGCATGGTATTCCACATTTTGCAATTTCGATTGCACTAAAAACAGATAATGAAATTGTATCTGGGCTTATTTATGATCCAATAAAAGATGAGATTTTTTTTGCGGAAAAAAATAATGGAGCTTTTTTTAACAATCAAAGAATAAGAACTTCACGAAAAAATAATATCAACGATTGTCTATTTGCAACAGGTGGTAAAAAAGATTATGTAAATGATTTACCAATAAGAAAAACTGGTTGCGCAGCACTAGATATGGCCTATGTGGCTTCGGGGCGATTTGATGGTTATTTTCAGGAGGATTTAAAGTTATGGGACATTGCAGCTGGGATTATTTTGATTAAAGAAGCTGGTGGAGCAATAAATGATATAGACCTTAACAAGACACAAAATATAAAAGTTATAACCTCAAGTATTGATATAAATGCAAAATTCTTAGAAAAATTGGGCAAGTTTTAATTGTTTTAAAATAATCTTTTGTTATAAATCTCAAAATGAAAAAAAAGATACATCCAAACTACCATAAAATTAAAGTTGAAATGACTGATGGTACACAGTTTGAAACTAAATCTACATGGGGAGCTGAAGGAGATATCTTAAAGTTGGAAATTGATCCAAAATCACATTCTGCCTGGACAGGTGGAAAGCAAAAGTTAATGGATAAAGGTAGAATAAGTAAATTTAATAAAAAATTTCAAAATTTTAAATCAGAAAAAAAAAATTAAATGTCTAATGCACCTTTAATGCCAATGGCAACAGCTGTTTGGCTCGTCGAGAATACAACACTAACTTTTAAACAGATTGCAGATTTTTGTAAACTACATGAGGTTGAGGTTCAGGGTATTGCAGATGGAGAAGTTGCCAAAGGAATTAAAGCTTATAACCCAATAATTTCTGGTCAACTATCAAGAGAAGAAATTAATCTTTCATCAGAGAATGAGGATAGACCTCTTCAAATTAAAAGCTCTGATATAGAAATTTCAAATTCTGAAAAAAAAATAAAAAAGTACGTACCATTATCAAAAAGACAAGACAAACCAGACTCAGCTCTTTGGTTGATCAAACAACATAATATTTTGAAAGATTCTCAAATTGCTAAACTTGTAGGTATTACAAAAAACTCTGTTACCTCAATTAGAAATAAAAGTTACTGGAATTACAATAGCCTAAATCCTAAAGATCCTGTTGCTTTAAATCTTTTTAGTCAAAAAGATCTTATTGAGGCAATAGAAAAAGCTGAAAGAAGAATAAAAAGAGAAAAAAAGCTGAAGGAAAAATTAAACCGAGCTTAAAATTTTGAAAAATTATTTAGATAGACATAAAATTATAAAAATGCTAACTAAACGTTTTTTTGGAGGTAGTTATTAAAATAGAAGTAAAAGATAATAATGTTGAACAAGCTTTGAGAGTTCTTAAAAGAAAACTCCAAAGAGATGGTTTTTTTAAAGTGATAAAATTAAAAAATACTTATGAAAAACCTTCAGAAAAAAAAAAGAGAATTCTGCAGGAAAATATTAAAAGAGTAAAAAAGCTTAATAAACTTAAAAATAGAATTTAATTATACCGCGGGGTGGAGCAGTCTGGTAGCTCGTCAGGCTCATAACCTGAAGGTCGGCGGTTCAAATCCGTCCCCCGCAACCAATTAATGATAAAAAATTTAATAATCAATTACAACTCGATAGAAAAAAATGACAAGTTATATTTTGTGATTTTATGTTTCTTTCCACTGAGTCTAATTTTGGGAAATTTACTTATAAATATATTTATATTTTTTTTTACTTTGAGTTTTATTATAAATTTTAAAAAAAACATTTTTTTTTTAAATAATAAAGTAATCTATCTTTTTGTATTGTTTTTATTTTCCCTAATAATCAACTTATTTTTTAGTTTGAATTTCGAAAATTCGTTTCCTCGTGTTATTAAAGTTTTTTCGATCATCTTATTAACAGTTGAAACAATTAGAATTTTTAAAAGATATGATACAGATCTTTTAAAAGATATATTCTTAATTTGGTCAATTATATTTATGATTGTTTTATTTGATTGTATTTTTGAAGTTATTTTTGGTTATAATACTTTTGGTTTCTTCACTACACTTCCTGGAAGAGTTGCAAGTTTTTTTGGTGAAGAGTTAATTGTAGGTGCATTTGTATATGGGTTTGCCTTATTTTTCATTGGGTATTTAATAAACAATGATTCAAATAAATTTATTGTAGGATTTTGCATTGTATCAATAATAATAACAAGTTTTCTAATTGGTGAAAGATCTAATTTTTTCAAATTATTTATTTCTATTTTTATTTTTTCAATAATTGTTTTTAAAATTAGTTATTTAAAGAAAATGCTTTTCTTTTTGATCACAATAGTTCTTATGATTGGAGTACTAAATCTAAACAAAGATTATAAACATAGATATTATGGTCAGATAGAAACTATTTTTAAAGAAAATGGTTTAACCGAATATTATAAAAATTCTCAATACGGAGCACATTATAATGCAGCAATAAAAATCTTCAATGAATATCCATTATTTGGTGTAGGTATAAAAAATTTCAGATTTGAAAGTGGAAAAGAAAAATATATTAATGATGAGTTTGGCAAAACGAATTCAAGACAAGCTACCCACCCTCATCAAATTCATTTGGAATTTTTATCAGAAACTGGAATTTTTGGATATTTTTCATTTTTATTATTTATTTTATATTCACTAGTAATAAGTTTTAAAAACTATCTGAGGTATAAAAATATATTTCAATTATCCAGCATTATATTCATATTAACAAGTTTATTACCTTTGTTGCCCTCTGGAAGTTTTTTATCAACTTTTAACAGCGGAATATTCTGGATAAACTACATAATAATGATTGGAATGTGTAAGAGTCTAAAGTTTAAACTGTGATTTTTTACTATCAATTAAAAAATTTTTTACAGTCTCAATAGTCAATTTCTCAAAGGTTTTATTTGGACTTTCTATTTTCTCAATAATTGCAGGCGGAACTGTAATTATATGGCATCCTAGTTGCTTAGCCTGTAAATAATTGTACGGCTCTCTTACACTTGCCCAAAGAATTTCAACATTTTTAAATTTCTTTGCTAGTAGTAAACTTCTCTTAAATTCAGGTATAGGATCTTTTCCAGCATCAGCAGCCCTGCCTGCAAAAATAGATATTATCACTTTTGTTTTTTTATTAATACATTTTAGAATTTTTTTTGTCTGATGGGCATTATAAACAGCTGTTATATTCAATTTAATATTATTTGCATTCAAATCTTTTATTAATTTACCCATAAAAGAACCTTTTGAATTTACAATTGGAACTTTCACAAAAACGTTTCTACCCCATTTATTGATCTGAAGAGCTTGATTTTTCATTGCTAAAAAATCATCTGCAAATACCTCGAAAGAGATAGGTTTTTTACATATTTTTAGAATTTTTTTAGAATAGCTTTTATAGTCTTTTGCACCAGCTTTTCTCATTAAGCTAGGGTTGGTTGTAAATCCTTTTACTAAAGCCTTTTTGCTAAACTTTTTTATTAATTCATAGTCTGCGATGTCACAAAAAATTTTTGTTTTCAATTCTCACCTATAAATTTTTAGTTATGTCCTCTGTCATTTTTTTTGCATCTGCAAATAGCATTAGTGTGTTTTCTTTGTAGAAAAGATCATTATCTATTCCAGCGTATCCAGGTGAGAGACTTCTTTTTACAAATAATACCGATTTACATTTTTCAACATCTAGAACAGGCATTCCATATATCGGACTTTGAGGATCTGTTTTAGCGACAGGATTTGTTACATCATTTGCCCCAATTACAAATGCTACATCAGCATTTGCAAAATCATTATTAATTTCCTCGAGTTCAAAAACTTCATCATAAGGAACATTAGCCTCTGCTAATAATACATTCATGTGACCTGGCATTCTTCCTGCCACAGGATGAATAGCATATGAAACTTTGATATCATTTTTCTTTAAAGTATCAACCATCTCTCTTAAAGCATGTTGAGCTTGTGCAACTGCCATTCCATACCCAGGAACAATTATTACCGATGAGGCATTTTTCATTAGAAAGGCGGCATCGTCAGCATTACCACTCTTAACAGGTCTTTGTTCTTTACCTTGTTTCTGTGATGATTGTTCTGTCGCTCCAAATCCTCCCAAAATAACATTGAAAAATGATCTATTCATACCTTTACACATTATGTATGATAGTATTGCGCCTGATGAACCTACAAGAGCTCCAGTAATTATTAAAGCTGTATTTTCTAAAGTAAATCCTATTCCAGCAGCAGCCCAGCCAGAGTAGGAATTTAACATAGAGATTACTACTGGCATGTCAGCACCACCTATAGGTATAATCAATAAAAAACCAATTAAAAAAGAGACTGCAATAAGAACCCAGAATAAATTCGAGGACTGAGTGGCACATAAAAAATAAGTCAGAACAACTATTGAAACTAATATTGATGCATTAAGTAAGTGTTGTCCTTTAAAAGTTATTGGCGCTCCAGACATTATTCCTTGAAGCTTTAAAAATGCTATTACTGATCCTGAGAACGTAATAGCTCCAACAGCAGCTCCAATTGACATTTCAATTAAACTTGCAAGCTTTATTTCTCCAGGAGTCCCCAAATTAAACGCTGCTGGATTAATAAAAGCAGAAATAGCGACGAATACAGCAGCTAATCCTACAAGGCTATGAAAACCAGCAACAAGCTCTGGCATTGCTGTCATCGGAATTTTAAAGGCGATGAATGCTCCAACAGCACCTCCTAAGAGTAAAAAAATAAATATATATACAAACCCATGTGAAAAATTTCCAACAGATAAAAATGTGACTGTAATTGCAATTATCATACCGATAATTCCAAATAAATTTCCTTGTCTGGATGTTTCTGGGGATGACAAGCCCCTTAATGCTAATATAAAAAGTACTCCAGAAATTAAATAAAAAATTGCTGATAGATTTGCCGAGATCATTATTTATCTTTCTTTTTCTTTTTGTACATCGCCAACATTCTTTGTGTTACTAAAAATCCTCCAAAAATGTTTATAGCTGCCAAAGTTATAGCTAAATATCCAAAAATACTGGAAGATGTAAATATACTTTCAACATTAGTTGCTAAAGCTGCTATGATTGCTCCAACAATAATTACAGAAGATATTGCATTAGTTACTGACATTAGCGGTGTATGTAATGAAGGGGTTACACTCCAAACAACATAGTAACCAACAAATATTGATAATATAAAAATACTAAGTCTGAATATAAAAGGATCAATTTCCATAATTATTTTATCAATGTTTTTTCTATTATTTCATCTTCTAGGTTTATATTGATTTTTTTACTCTCTTTATCATAGAGATTTACTATAAAATTAAAAATATTTTTTGCGTAAAGATTTGATGCAGATGTTGGCAGCTTATTTAATATATTTGTCTCTCCCATTATTTTTACACCATTTTTTTCAATAACTTTATCAACTTCTGTTAATGCAGTGTTGCCTCCCTGAACAGCCGCTAAATCATAGATGACTGAGCCAGAGCCCATATTTTTTATCATTTCCTCTTTAATTATCACTGGAGCTTTCTTTCCAGGTATTAAAGCTGTGCAAATTACTATATCAATTTTTTTTAATGTTTCAGCTAATAATTCTTCTTGTTTTTTTTTAAAGTCATCTGATGCCTCTTTGGCATATCCGCCTTCTGTTTCAAGATTTTCAGCACCTTCAACTGTCAAAAATTTGCCACCTAAACTTTCTACCTGTTCTTTGGAAGTTGATCTAACATCTGTAGCAAAAACAATTGCACCTGTTCTTTTTGCAGTTGCAATTGCTTGTAAGCCTGCTACTCCCGCACCAACCACTAAAACTTTAGCAGCAGGTATTGTGCCTGCTGCAGTCATCATCATAGGAATTGCCTTTTCAAATTGAGAAAAGGACTCGATAACAGCTTTATAACCAGCAAGATTGGCTTGAGACGATAGAATATCCATTGATTGGGCTCTAGTGATTCTTGGTAATAATTCCAGTGAAAAATTGTTGACCTTTTTATTAATTAATTCGTTTATTTTTTCTTTATTATTATATGGATCTAATACACCAATTAAACATTGATGCTCTTTTAGTTGAGATAAATTTTCATTAGATGGTAAGTTTAATTGAACAACAATGTCAGCACTCTTGTAAACATTACTAATATCCTGATCAATTTCAACACCTTGTTCTCCATAAAGACCATCATCAATACCTAAATGGGATGCGTAATTTTTTTGAATTTTAACTTTGAAACCTAAGGAAATATATTTTTTTGCAATCTCAGGAGTAATAGCAACTCTTTTTTCAAGATTTTTATTTTCCGATGCTGAAGCTATTATCATTGTTATACTTTATAGTAAGAATGCAGCCATAAGAACTAAAACTAAAACAACAGCGACAGTTCCCCACAGTACAAATTTTGTAAATTTAATCCAAGTATTTTTATGATTTTCGTTGTCCATTAAAAACTATTTTTGTCTAGCTTTAAACTTCGGATTTGTTTTATTTATTATATAAACACGTCCTCTTCTTTTAACCATCTTAGAATTTAGGTCTCTTTTTTTAATTGATTTTAATGAGCTTTTTATTTTCATAATTTTTTGTGCCGGCAATGACCTACTCTCCCGTATCTTAAGACAAAGTACCATCGGCGCAGAAAGGCTTGACTTCCGAGTTCGGAATGGGATCGGGTATGACCCTTTCGCAATAATCACCGGCGGATGATTTATAACCAATTAAATATTAATGTAAACAATCTTTTAGGTATTTTTTACTTATTTTTTCTTATTTTTTTCTAAAAATTCTTCTATGTAATCCTTAAGCTTTATTTTCCCAAAGTTTTTATAAATCTTATTTGATAACGATAAACTTGTTAACGCTGAAGCGTATCTTTCGCCTTTTCTCTCTGGTAGATACTTAATTTTAGACTTAAAAAGCTTAGCGACATCTAAGATTGTATAACTTTCTTTATTTGAAATACTGTAGTAATTACATCTATTTTTTTTCCAGGCTTTGAAACATATCTCAATAGTGTCTTGAATATGCGTAAAACGTCTAGATTGGGTTCCTGGTCTTACTACAGGAAGTGGTTTATTTTTTTTATAATGATTCTCAAAAATACCTATAACTGTAGCCATTTTCCCATCAACTATTTGATTTGGCCCATACACATTGTAAAAAAAAATAACCTCATATTTTAAATTATACCATTTCTTTAAATTTTCTAACAATTCAATATTTTTAGACTTTGTAAATGCATATGGTGATAAATTCTTATCTTTTCCTTTATTACCTAATGATGCAGAAGTGGCTGAATAAATTAATTTGACTTTATTTTTTAGACAAAATTCAAAGACTGCATTTGTACCAATTGTATTAGACTGAATACAATCATCTATATAATTAAAACTTTGATAAATTCTAGAAAATTCTCCAAAATGAAAAATTGTGTTTATATTTTTTTTATATTTTTTTAATAAAGAAGAAATATTTTTAGTATGCCCCTTCAAATATAAGATATTTTTATGCTTAATATGATTTTTTGTAAAACCTGAGGAATAATTATCAATACTTATCACTTTTAATTTAGTTTTTTCTAAAAAAAAACTAATTAAATTAGAACCAACAAACCCTGCTCCACCAGTTATAACAATTATCTCTTTCAAATTAAGTTTCTTTGATTGTATTTATTAAATTAATTCCATCATATGAAAATATTAAATACTTTTGTAACATAATAATCTACACTAGGTTTAAATTTAATTTTCATTTTTTTCATTAAAATTTTCATATAATTATAAGCTTCATATCTTTTTTTCCACCAATTTTTACTAAATTTTCTGTAGTTTGATGTTATTCCAAAATGATCGTGATTATAAACTGTAAGAGATTTATTAATTATCTTAAATTCATTTTTTAAGAAAGCATAGATGCATAATCTTGCATCTATTTCTAAATTTGGAAATTTATTCATTTCTGAAAATTCAAAAAAATATTTGAGAAATTCTTTTTTAATAGCAATACAGCTGGTAGGATTAAAACTCGGCCATATTGAAACAGAGTGATCTTTCTTGTTTAGCTCTATTTTTTTTTTTTGCTTGTTTATAAAAGCGGTGTCTTGTACAAAATTTAAATTCTTATTATTTTCAAACAATTTTGAAATATAATTTACCTTTTTTTTCAAAAAAAAATCGTCACTGTCCAATAAAAAAATAATTTTACCTTTTGATTTTTTAAACAAATTATTAATGCCATAGAGCTGATTTAGAGGTCCAGAGTTATATTTTTTTTTTTTATTGTAAATTACCGAAATTTTTTTATTTCTAAATTGTTTTAGAATTTTATGAGATGTGTCTGTTGAGGAATCATCAAATACTAAAATTTCTATATTTTTGTATGTTTGATTGAGACAGTGCTCAATATTTTTTTTTAGAAATTTTGCTTTATTATAGTTAGTTATCAATATTGATACTAAATTTTTTCTCATGTCTTAAATTTTTTATTTATGTAAACATATTCAAAAGATTTTCTAAATTTCATTTTTATTTTAAAATATTTCTCAAATTCATTTTTTATAAGTAAATTATGAATATCTGATAATTTATAATTTTTAATAATCATATCATCAAAATGATGTTCAAAATGAATTATCTTTATTTTAGATATATCACTGCCTAGACTTTGTAAAACTTTATATTCAAACCCTTCAGTATCTATTTTTAATAAATCTACTTCGTTAATATTATACTCATTTAAAAATTCGTCTAATCTTTTTACTTTAACATCTATTTTTGAAGTTATTTTTTTTGAACTAAGAAAATTCAATAAAAAATATTTTTTTTTGTAATATTTAGATTTTGAATTTAGCTCATTTATAGATGAGGAAGATGTCTCTATGTTCTTATTTAAACTTATTATTCCACTATTATGAGATATGCCGTAATTAAACAATTTTATCTTTTGACTATTAAATCTTTTATTTAAAATATCATATATATCTGGATTTGGTTCAAAACCAAAAGTCTCATTAATAAAAAACCTTGAATTTAAACTTGAAATATACTCACCTTTATGAGAACCAACATCCAAAAGAATTTTAAGTTTATTTTCTTTTATTCTTGTTGAAATCGCTTTTAATATTTTTCGTTGAGTAAAAAAATCAAATATATTTAGTATGAGTCTAATTAAATCTTGCATGAATACTTAAGACTTTTTTTAATGCTTTCAAATAAATTTACAAATATATTAATAATTTTTTTCAATATTTTTCGTTAATTTTATGGATACATTTTTTGAAAGGCTTAATAATTTAACAAATTTCAGAATTTTTTTATGTTTGATCATAGCGTTAGGGTTGCTAGAGAAGATATCAGTTCATTCTCTTCAATTTTTGCTTATAAAGACTACATGGAAAAAGCTCAGAAAAAAAAACTAAAAAAAATGTCAATTCTTTATTTATAAAACATCAATAATGAATGATCTGACATTAATAATTCCTGCTAAAAACGAGAGTGAGTCCTTACCAGTTGTTCTTAAATCACTTTTAAGTCTAGATTTAAAGATAATCGTTTCATTAAGAAAAAATGATTTAGATACAATTAATTCAATTATTCGAAATGATAAGATAAAATTATTTTTTCAGTCTAGAGAGGGGTATGGAAATTCATTAAGAGAGGCTATAAATTTTTGTGACACAAAGTATTTTTGTATATTTAATGCTGATGGATCATTTCAACATCAAGATCTTACTAGGATGTATGAATTAATTAAAACAAACGACTTTGTCTATACAACGCGTTATGAGAAGCCAGGTGGAAGTGATGATGACACAATAATTACTTTTTTAGGAAATAAATTTTTTTCTAAGTTAGGTAATATCATGTTTTCATTAAAAATAAGCGATATACTTTATACGTACTTAATGGGTAAAACCGACTCTTTTAAAAAGCTTAAAATTGAATCTGATGATTTTAGATTCTGTGTTGAACTCCCAATAAAAATGCAAATTCATAATATGAATTACGAATGTATACCATCCTATGAATTTAAAAGAATTGCCGGTAGAAAAAAAGTAAATGCTTTTAAAGATGGTTTTTTGATTTTGATTGAAATGATAAAACTATTTCAAAGTAAATTTTTTAGAAAGTAGAAAATAAAAAAATAAATATAAAGAAACATTTATCAAGATTATCAGGATTTGTCCTCCAGTATTAAATGGAATCATGCTTGAAAAAAAAATTCCCGGAATATTAAAAACTAGGATTAATACTGCACAGTAACTATTAGGATATTTAGAATAGCTATTAAAACGTTTTGAATTTAATATATATGCATAAAGTAATTGATGTAAATGACGATTGTCTGCAGATGAAACACTTTTTTTTGAATTTATTCTTCTCAAAAAAGAAAAAAAATTTTCGAAACTTGGATACCAAAGAATAGCTGCTATATAATAAGGTGATACGAATTGATTATTCATGAAAAAAATTATTAAATAAATGCCCAAATAAAAAGATAAAAGATAACTTCCACTATCTCCCAAAAATACAAATCCTCTAAGATTCATAAAAAATAGTATTAATAATGAAAATAAAAGAATAATAATAAATTCTTTGTCAATTAGAGATAATCCTGAAAAATTTGCTGTCACGAAAAGTAGTGAAACTAAAACTAAAATAATATAACCAATCAATAGACCGTTAAGTCCATCAATAAAATTTGAACCATTAATAAGTATAGCAATGCAAAAAATTGTAAAAAGGTAATTAAATAAAGAATTTGATAAAATATCGTTTGCAAATTCAATTCTCAAGTCCAAGATTTTAAGATCATAGAAACTTATGACGTACATTATAATTAATAATTGAACAATTAGCCTTATTTTAGGATTAGGAAAAATATTTTTGTCAGAGGAAAGTCCTAATAAAAAAATTAGGAGAAGTGATAATTTTACTGGAAAAAATATAAAATTGGAAAATAAAATAATTATAGTGATTATAAAAATACCACCTATTAAAATTGGTTTTTTTTTATTTTTTATAAAACTTTTATGATGTGAAATATTACTATTTTCATTTAACAAAGAAAATTTTTTAAAAAATAAAAAATAAGCATAGAAAATAAATATTATTAAAATTAATTCTAAATTCATTTTAAAATATGTCTTCTATTTTCTATAACTTTTTTTAATCCATATTTTAAATGTATTTTGTGAGACCATCCTAATTTATTTATAATTTTAGAGTCTAAATTTTTTTTGAAAGTTCCATCTGGAGATGTTTTATCAAAAATAATTTTACCGTTAAAACCTGCAAATTTTGCTATCAATAACGCCAATTGTTTAATTGATATTTCGTCTTTAGTGCCAATATTAATTAGAGGTAACTTAGAATTAAAAACTTTTTTAAGTCTACTTTTGCTAATTTGTAAATTAAAAAGAATCGCAGAGGCTAAATCCTCAGCGTGAATAAATTCTCTTATTGGTTTTCCAGTGCCTAATAGTTTAATTTTTTTTCTATTCTTTTTAATTGCCTCTTCTATTTTGGCTATTATAGCAGGAATTACATGACCATTTATTTTATCAAAATTATCTTTATGCCCATAAACATTAGTCGGCATTAGACAAATTAAATCTAAATTAAAATCTTCATATAGAGCTTCACATAACTTTATCCCAGAAATTTTTGCTATAGCATAACATTGATTTGTTTTTTCTAAAGGTCCTGTTAATAAACTCTCTTCTTTAATTGGTGTTTTTGAAAATTTAGGATATATGCAAGATGTTCCTAAAAAAATAGTTCTTTTAATTCTTTTTTTCAAAGCTAGTTTTAATAAAGAATTTTGGATTTCAATGTTGTCTAAAAAAAAATCTTTTTGATTTTGGCTATTTGCTATAATTCCACCAGCTCTTGCTGCAGACATAACCATATAGTCGATTTTTTTATTTTTAAAAAACTTTTCAACTTTTTGAGAATTTCTTAAATCTAGTTTTTTTTTCTCTACAGTAATGATATTTTTAAATCCTTTTTTTTTTAAAAGGTTTAAAAATGCATTTCCCACTAGACCATTATGACCAGCTATAAAAATCTTATCAGATTTTTTCATTACTTATTAAAACTTTTTTTTGCCTGAATTATATCTGAGTCCAGCATATCTTTTACTAAATCTTTTAAATTGTGTTTGAGTTTATATTTTAATCTTTTAAAAGCTTTTTGAGGATTACCTTTTAAATAATCAATTTCTAAAGGTCTGTAATACTTCTTATCAATTTTAATGATTAATTCTTTTTTTCTATTTTTTATAATGTATCCCTTTTCGTTAATTCCTTTTCCTTGCCAAATAATTTTAAGTCTTAAATATTTACAACACTCATTCACAAATTCTCTTACACTAGTGGTTTTGCCAGTAGCTATCACATAATCGTCTGCAACTGACTGTTGTAAAATTTTCCACTGTAATTCTGTGTAATCCTTAGCATGACCCCAATCTCTTTTTGCGTTAAGGTTACCAAGGTATAGAATTTCGTTAGAACCAAGAATTTTTTTTGCAAAGAACATAGTTATTTTTCTTGTTACAAATGTTTCTCCTCTTCTAGGGCTTTCGTGATTAAATAAAATTCCATTACATGCAAAAAAACCGTATGCTTCCCTATAAACTTTAGTCATCCAATAAGAGTAAAGTTTTGATACTCCATAAGGTGATTTTGGAACCATTATTGAATTTTCGTTAAATGAATTCAAACTATTTGGTTTTTCTCCAAATAATTCTGAGGTACTTGCTTGGTAAAATTTTGTTTTTTTTAAATTCAAAAACCTCATTGCCTCTAAAACTCTCAAAGTACCTAGGCCTGTCGCTTCTGATGTATATTCTGGGATTTCAAAAGAATGACCGACATGACTTTGGGCACCTAAATTATAAATCTCATCAGGTTTAATTTTGCTTATTACATTAAAAATACTATTTGAGTCTGTTAGATCACCATAATGTAAAAAAAAATTTGATCTAACGTGAATATCTTTATAAATATGATCAATTCTACTTGTATTAAATGTCGAAGATTTTCTCTTTATACCATGAACAATATAACCTTTGCTGAGTAAAAATTCTGCAAGATAAGAACCATCTTGACCTGTAACCCCTGTTATCAAAGCTTTTTTTTTCAATTTAAAATATCTCTTTTTTTAGTTTATAAAATGATAAAACTAATACACTATAAATTGAATACATAAAATTTTTATTTTGGTAAATATAATAAAGTAAAAAGGCATCAATTAACTTTCTAAAGATACTAGATGATAAAGATCCCTTAACTTTTCTCCAAGATGAAAGTGATTTTTTGATGTGACTTAGTTTGTGACCCTCCCTTGATATTTTAAGCCATAAAGCAAAATCCTCTTGAGTTTGAAGTTTGGGGAACATGATTTTTCTATACAATTTTTTATGTATCATAACTGTACTTAGACCTATAAAATTAGACTTTAACAGATCGGGAAAATTTCCATCATTATCAACTATTCTTTTTTTAAGTAGTTTATCTCTTTCATCTATCACATCAAAAGATGTAAATGAGAACAAACTTGAATACTTTTCCATAATCTTTATTTGATAAGATAATTTATTTTTTTTCCATAAATCATCTGAGTCAATAAAAGCCAAGTAATCTCCCTTACAATGTTGCATCGCTTTATTTCTGGATCTAGCTACACCAAGATTTCTTGAATTTATTAATAATTTTTTTTTTTTAAAGATACTTAACTTTTGTTTTACAAAATCAATTTCAGATAAATCTGAATTATCATAAACAAATATTATTTCATAGTTTTTATAAATTTGTGCTTTAATTGAATTTAGAGTTTTAGCTATAAATTTTTTTTTTTTATAATAAGTAATTACTATAGAAATTAAATGGCTATTTTTTGTGTATGTTGACATAAATTATATAATTTTCTTTTTTAATTATTTTCAAGTGACTTATACTCCTTACGCATGTTGATGGTGTGCTCCAGCACGCACCTTCAACTTTATACAGAGTGTGTCCATTAAGATTTATAGTTTCATATTTTTCATCTTTTACCCAGAAGAAAGGGAAATTTTTAAAATTGTGATGATCTTTATAAGATATATTTAATTCTTTATCTAATCTGTAAACGTTTTTACTTACAAATATTAAACAAGATATCGCAAAAATTGCACTTAATTTCTTTAGGTCTTGTTTCTTATTCAAATCAATCTTATTTCTAAAGAATATACAAAATGGAAAGATAATTAGAAAAAATACTATTATATAACCAGCATATCTTAAAGTGGGAAAGTTCATGAACCATATAAAAAAAATTAAGATAGATGTTAAAAAGATAATAAAATCCTTTTTTTTTAATTCATTTAATTTATTTTTTTTTTTTTCGTTTTTAAAATAGAACAGATAAAAAGTAACAACAATTAAAAAAGATACTAAAATGTAATCAGTAAATTTATTAAAAAAATAAACCTTAGTCCAGTGAGGTGTCCAATTAAACATTGAAATATATTCCTCTGGATTTTCAACTTTAATATTTGGACCTAGACCACCTTTGGACCATAATTCATAATGGAAATTTAAATATTCTAAAGTCTTTTTATCTAGTGCCCACGAAACTTTTTCTGAAAAGCACAGATTTTCAACTGGGTATATTAAACAGCCTGTGGCGGTAAAATTCAAAAATATAAATATAATGATCGATAATAATATGAGTAAAAGATATTTGAAATTTAGATACTTTAAAAAACTTATTTTTGGTTTTTTTTTTAAAAAAAAATAAGCTGCTACGAATATAAATGGTAAATAAATTATTGATATAAATTTAAGAGAAATTGAAAACACGATTAAAAGTGCTGCTAAATTAAGATAGTCGACTTGGTCTTTGTAATTTAATTGACGATTATACATTAGCTCTAAAATTAAATATAAAAATATAGTTATTATTATTTGACCTGAAATATCAGAACCAAACTCTGCTAATCTGCTAAATTTTGTTAAAAACAAAACAAAAAACAAACTCATAATAATTTTCGTAAAATTACTCGTTTTTTTATTTTTTTTTATTTCATTAAATAAAAAATGAATGAAAAATACATAGAACATTAAATTTGTTAAATTAAAAAGATAATATTCAAACTTTGGTAAATAATTCAGTGACATCAGCATAAAAAGTGAACTTATATGTTTAAAGCCATGATTTAAATTTCCCAGTCCAAACTGAATTTTTTGTTGGGCAAATTGAATGCTATTCGGTAAATGGTAATATCCAAAATCCTCATTATTTTTTGAAATAATGATTGCAATAAAACAGATCGTAAAAATAATCACTAAACTTAATAAGTTTTTATTTTTTCCCCAAAGCAAAATAAAAGATATTATTCCTACAAAAATTAAAAATAAATTATGAGAATAATTATGAGCGGTGACTAAATGTGAATAACTTGATAATATACTAAGTGTAAAAAGACCTAAAATACCACTAAATCCAAAATTGTTTCCAAATAAGCTTAAATTTAAAAATTTTTTTACTAATAATCCAAAACCTACAGTAGAAATCAAAATCAATAATGAAGAAAAATAAAAAGCAAATACCATGTAAGTTTTTTAAATTATTTTAATAATATTTTTGTAATGACTTAATAATGTAAATTTTTTAATTGTTTTTAAATGATTTAAAATTATTTGATCATTTTTGTTTTTATCGTCAAAAATAATAAAACTTTTTAGAAAGTCTTCAATATTATTATTTTTATAAATATAACCATTGTAATTATTTTTGATAATTTCAATTGGCCCTGGCCACGCATTAGAAGATAGAACTGGAGTTCTACAAATACCTGCCTCAATTAAGACAAATCCAGGATCCTCCCAAAGTGAAGTAAGAATAAATCCTTTTGCTTTTTTTAAATAAGGAAAAATATTATCAACATATCCTATCAATAGAATATTATTCTCAAGTTTGTTATCTTTGATAAATTTCAAAATTTTTTTCTTTTCTTCACCACTGCCAGCAATTAAAAATTTTTTATTAGAATCGTTTTTTATAATCTCTTTGATAGCTTTACATAAAAATAGAAAATTTTTTTGTTTCGTCAGTCTACCTGCAGAAAAATAATAATTTTCATAACTTACTTCTTCTTTTTTTTTCTCAGTTACTTCTTTTAAATTTATAACAGGATCATGCAAAAGTTTCAATTTGGACTCATCAACTAAATTTGATTGCTTAATATAATTCAATGTATTTTGAGTTGGACAAGTTACGTAATGAATCTTCTTCAAAGCCTTTTTCCAAATAATTTTTCTAAAAAAAGTTAATTTTGGAAATCCAGAGATTCTAAGAATAAACTTCGTTTCAAATTTAAAAAAAATTAGTAAAATTAAAGGCAAAGAAGAGATTAAATGAATAATTAAAAATTCTGGTTTATTATTCTTTAATTTTTTAAATAGTGGAAAAATTCCAAAAATGAATAGAATGATAAACGATATTCTACTTCTAAACTTTCCTTGATAGGGTAAATTTCTAAAAAAATTAAATTTGTAAAAATTTATGATATTTATTTTTTTTTTTTTAATTTCATTTTCAAATGAATTAAATTCTTTAAAAAAATTTAAGATATAACTTTCATGTTGATTTCCAAACTTTTCTAATGAAAAAGCAGAATTTATGACTGCTTTACAGGTAGCTATAGGTGATAAAAAAGGTGACCAATAATAAACTTTTTTTTTCAAGGTATTTTTAATTTAATATTATAGTGTATTAGTAATATGAAAAAGCTGCATATAAAACAATTAATTATTAAATAAATATTATGGACGATTTTAACTATAAGATTGAAAAATATTTAATTCCTCTTATCACAAAAATCCAAAATCCAATTATTTTAGAATTAGGCGTTCAAAAAGGAAGGTCAACAACTAAATTTTTAGAGATCTGTAATAAAAACAATGGTCAACTCTATTCCGTAGACATTGATAACTGTTCAAAAGTATCAAATGACACAAGATGGAAGTTTTTTCAAAGTAGAGATGATGACTTTGAATTTATAAAATCCAAGATTCCTCAAAAAATTGACATATTGTTTATTGATACTCTGCATGAAGCTAAACATGTTAAAAAATTGATATATGGATATTATCCTCTAATTAAAAAAGATGGTTTAATTTTTATTGATGATATTTCACATATACCTTACTTAAAAAACAAAAGTCGAGATAATTTTTATTGTGAAATCAATAATCAAGAAACATATGAAATGATATTGAGTATTTATTCTAGTAATGAGGAAATCTTAGAACTAAATTTTTCTTTTTTCTCCTCTGGGTTGGCAATTATAAAAAAAAAAAGTGAAAATAATTTAAAGTGGCCTGACAAATTACAGCTCAGAAACAAAACAATCAAAAATTATTTTAGAGTTTTATGGAACGCAGTAAAAAAAGATTGATTTTTTTTATGCCTTCTATGGAAGGAGGTGGGGTAGAAAAAAATTTAATTATTGTAACAAATTATGTTTCTAGATTTATTGGGGATGTGAGTCTTATGACCTTCGATAATTCATTTAATAAATACTTTGACAAAAAAGTAAAAATTATAAATGTAAGGAAAAATGAAAAAAAAAAATATTCAAAGTATTTTAAATATATTTGTTGTATTTGGTTACTTATTAAAGAGTATTTCACAGATAAAAATATTTTGGTTTTTACTTTTCAGGCCAATATATATGGAATTATTTTAGCCTATTTTCTTAATTTTAAGATTATTTCAAGATCAAATTCATCTCCAAGCGGGTGGAGTAGAAACATTTTCAAAAGAGTAATTTTTAGTTTTTTTATAAAGAAAGCTGATAAAGTGATTGTGAATAGTAAGGAATTTCAAAAAGAATTTAAGAATAAATTTTCTGTAAATACTCATCTCATTTACAATCCACTAAATAAATCAGAAATCATCAAAAAAAGTAAGATTAATAAAAAAATTTTATTTTCTTTTTTTAGAAACAAAAATTTTAAAATTATTAATATTGCAAGGCTTACTGATCAAAAAGATCATTTAACATTAATAAGAGCATTAAATATAATTGTTAAAAAAATTGATTTTAGAATGCTAATCATAGGATATGGAGTGAATAAAAGTGTTATTGAAAAAGAAATTGAATATTTTAAATTAAAGAAGTTTGTAAAAATTATAGATAATAGATCTAACCCATATCCATATCTTAGAAGGTCAGATTTGTTTGTTTTATCATCAAAATTTGAAGGTTTGCCTAATGTAATTTTAGAGGCTCAAACTTTAAAAAAATATGTAATCTCATCTAACTGTCCAACAGGTCCAAAAGAAATTTTGATGAATGGAAAATTAGGGAGTTTATTTAATGTTGGTGATTATAAAAAACTTGCATCATCAATTATAGATTATAGTCAAAAAAAAAAGAAATATGATAAAAAAATAATTAATGCTTACAAAAAATTGAGTAGATTTGATTATGAATCGAATTGTAAAAAATACTTATCAGTAATTAATAATTTTTTATGAAATTATATTTTTCAAGACCAAAAATTAAATGCTTAAATAATTTGTACAAATGATTAGAACTTTAAAAGATTTAATTAAATTATTTTTTCTTTTTTTTTTTAGTATAATTCCCAAAAAAAAAATTTTAGTCTTTGGGGATAGAGCGGGTAGAAGATTTGCTGATAACTCTCGCTATCTATTTATATATCTTAATGAATTCAGAAAAGATTATAAATGTATATGGATTACATCTAATCAAGAAATAATTAAATATTTAAAAGACAAAAAATACTATTGTTATAAGCCAAATTCTATTCATGGTATATATTACATTTTAAGAGCAAAATTAAATTTTTACAATTTTGTTGAAGATGACATTAATAAGTTTTTAACAGAGTTTACTAACTCTATTCATTTATGGCATGGTGTTGTTCCAAAAAAGTTAAAAGAAATTAATATAACTCCAACAAAATTAGGTAATTTTTTTTATAAAAAAATTAAGAAATACCTGTTTTATCCAAATAATGAGATGTCTTCTAATATTATTAAAAGATTTCCAAAGAATAAATATCAGCTTAAAAATTTTAACTTACCGAGGAATATTATCTTTGATAAAAAATTGCTAAACCCAAATATATTTAGAACAGACAGAGAAATTAAATTTAGAGAAAAAATATTAAATAGTAAAAAAAAGGTTTTGGGATACTTTACTACTTGGAGGCCAGACGGATTAGAATTGTTTCGAGATATTAAAGATTTAAATGAATTGAATGATTTAAATGAAATATTAAAAAAAACAAATTCTATAATGATTATCAAAAATCATATGAATTCTGATAAGAAAGATCAAAATATCTTGTATAATAATAAAGTTGAAGAATTAATTAATTACGTAAAAAACTTAGAAAGTTTTATTTTTTCAGATTATGAATTTGACCTAAATTCAATATTAGATGTTTGTAATGTGCTTATAACTGATTATTCTGGTGTAATTTTCGATTTCCTATATCTAGATAGACCCATAATTACCTATACTCCAGATTATAAAGAATTTAAATCGAACACGGGCTTTATTTTTGATCCAACAAAATATAACTTTACTTTTAATGTTAATAATTTTGATCAATTAAAAAATCTTATTTTGAATTTTGAAACTAATAATGATAAATTTAAAGATATTCATTATAAAAATAGATCATTAATTAAAGATAGAATTTTCTTAAAAAATTCAGGCATTAAAGAAATAGTTGAATTTATAGATAGGGAGACTTTATGAGAGGACTATTAAGAAAATTTGTACTTTTTTTTTTCGATGAAAGTTTTTTTTTTGATAACCAAGCTAAACCTATAAAAAAATTAAATAATAAATTTTCAAATCTAAAACCTTTAAAAAAATATTCTTTTGGACAAAAGAATAGAAATAAATCGTTTCTAGTTATAAATAGGTCACCTGGTGCTGGTATATTTTCAAATGTTACCTTTGTTGTGAATTATTTTTTATATTCAAAAAAAAGAGGTTTCATCCCAATAGTGGATATGGAAAATTTTCCGACAATTTATAATGA
>CACPCD010000005.1 GCA_902632315.1 uncultured Pelagibacteraceae bacterium | reverse complement strand
TTTTTTCATTTCTAGTTTTTGTATTTATAATTGATAAGTCTTCATCCATGATTAAATCATATTCCTTAAAACGTATTGAAGAATGCCTCCATTTTTATAATACTCTAACTCATTTTTTGTATCTATCCTACATAGAGTTTCTATTTTCTTAATTTCTCCTGTAGAATATTTGATCTCCAGTTCAACTTTATCAGAGGGTTTAAACCCTTTCTCTATTTCATTGACACTAATTAATTCTGACCCAACTAAATTAAGATTTTTTCTATTAACGTTATTTGTAAATTGTAAAGGCAATATACCCATTCCAATTAAATTAGACCTATGGATTCTTTCAAAACTTTCAGCAATAACTGCTTTAACACCTAGTAATTTTGTTCCCTTAGCTGCCCAATCTCTGGAAGACCCAGTGCCATACTCTTTTCCCCCGATTACCACCAAATCTGTTCCCCTCTTTTTATATTCAACAACAGCATCGTAAATAGGCATTACTTTTTCCTCGGGATATATTTTTGTAAAACCTCCTTCAGTTCCAGGTGCCATCTCATTTCTTATTCTAATGTTAGCAAAAGTTCCTCTCATCATTACCTCATGGTTTCCTCTTCGTGCTCCATAAGAATTATAATCTTTGGGTAAAACTTGATATTTCATAAAATACTCACCTGTTGGACTCTCTTTTTGAATATTTCCAGCTGGAGATATATGATCAGTGGTAACCATATCACCAAGAATAAGTAATGGTCTTGCATTTTTAATCTTCTTAAAACCCTCTGGCTCATCTGGAAGATTTTCAAAGAAAGGTGGTTTTTTAACGTAAGTAGAATTCTCTTCCCAATTATAAATACTACTTTTTTCAGTCTTTATTTGTTGCCATTGCTTTGGTCCTTGGGAAACATTTGAGTATCTTTTTACGAACATATCGGCATTTAAAGATGATTTTAAAGTTTCTTCTATCTCTTGGTTGCTTGGCCAAATATCTTTCATAAAAATTTCATTACCATTTTTATCTTTTCCAAGTGAGTCCTTGTATAAATCAAAGCCCATATGACCAGCCAGTGCATATGCTACAACAAGAGGTGGGGATGCTAAGTAATTTGCTTTTATATGAGGTGAAATTCTTCCTTCAAAATTTCTGTTTCCAGATAATACCGATACTGCATAAATATTCTCTTTTTGAATTGCATCGACAATGTTTGGTGCTAAAGGTCCAGAATTTCCAATACAAGTAGTACAACCATAGCCAACCAAATTAAATCCAAGCTTATCCAAATAAATATTTAATCCTGCTTTCTCTAGATAATCTGTTACAACTTGAGAGCCAGGTGCAAGAGATGTTTTTACCCAAGGTTTTACCTCGAGACCTAATTCAACTGCTTTTTTAGCTAATAAACCTGCTCCAATTAAAACATTTGGATTTGAGGTGTTAGTACAAGAAGTAATTGCTGCGATTAAAATTGAACCATCTTTTATTTCAAAATCTGAATTTGGTACCTTAGAGATTGAATAATTTTTTTTATTTGTAATTTCTTCAAAACTTTTTCGAAAGTTTTTTGAGGCATTGGTCAATAATACTTTATCTTGTGGTCTCTTTGGTCCAGAAATAGTTGGCACTATTGTTGACATATCTAAAGTTAAAGTATCTGTAAAAATAATATCTTCACTTGCCCAAAGACCTTGTTTTTTTGCATATTCTTCTACAATCTTTACCGTTAGTTGGTCTCTTCCAGAAAATTTAAGATACTTAAGAGTTTCTTCATCTATTGGAAAAAAGCCGCAAGTTGCTCCATATTCTGGAGCCATATTTGCAATTGTTGCTCGATCAGCTAAAGTTAAATTTTTTAAACCCTCACCAAAAAATTCAACAAACTTACCAACCACTCCTTTATCTCTCAACATTTTAACAACAGTCAAAACTAGATCAGTTGCTGTTGTGCCCTCTGGCATTTTGTTTTTTACTTCAAAGCCAATAACCTCTGGAACTAACATTGAAATAGGTTGGCCTAACATTCCTGCTTCCGCCTCAATTCCACCAACTCCCCAACCCAAAACTGAAAGTCCGTTAACCATTGTTGTATGACTATCAGTTCCAACTAATGTATCAGGGAAAAGATATGTTTCTCCTTTAAAATCCTCACTCCAAACGACTTTTGAAAGATATTCTAAATTAACTTGATGACAAATTCCTGTGCCTGGAGGCACAATTCTAAAATTATCAAAAGCTTGCTGACCCCACTTTAAAAAAGAGTATCTCTCACTATTTCTATCAAATTCTATCTCTACATTTTTATCAAAAGAGTCCGCTTTAGCTGATTGATCAACTTGAACAGAATGATCGATAACAAGGTCTACTGCAGATAATGGATTAATAGTTTTTGGATCTTTATTCTTTTCTTTAACAGCCTCACGCATTGCTGCCAAATCAGCAACTGCAGGAATTCCTGTATAATCTTGTAGCAAAACTCTTGCAGGCCTGTAAGCTATTTCTGTTTTTGAAGTTCTATTCTTAAGCCAATTTTTAATCGACACAATTTGATTTTTAGTTACTGATAAATCGTCCTCGTATCTTAAAAGATTTTCTAACAAAACCTTTAGAGATTTTGGTAACTTAGAAATCCCAGTCAAACCATTTTTTTCTGCCTCAGATAGAGAAAATATCTTAAAATTTTTATTATTAATCCTCATTTCTGAGAGTGATTTATAAGAATTTTTGTTACCTGGTTTCATAGTTTATATATAAAATGTAATTATGCTCAAAAGAAGAAGCCCTGACATAGCATAATTAAAATACTTAATAAATTTATCATTTGTCGCAAATTTCCTCAAAAATTTACCTATAAAGGTCCATAACGTAATACTTGTTAAAGAAAATAGGAAAGCAAGAAGAACTACCTGAGTCGCATAACTCAAATAATTTTCCCCTAGCTCTACATATGTAGAAACAACTATAATTGCTACCATCACTCCTTTAGGGTTTAAATATTGGAATAAAAAAGTTTCAATAAATTTTACTGGATTTTCTTTTTTAGTTTCAGAAGAAGCAGTTGATGAAGCGATCTTGTAAGCCAAATAGATAAGAAATAATGTACCAAGATATTTAATAACTGTTTGAATTATTGGAAATATTTTAAAAATATTTACTAAACCGATACTTAAAAAAATAACTAAAGAAGTAAAACCTAAAGTTACCCCAAGAATATGTGGAATGGTTTTTGTAATCCCAAAATTAAAACCTGAATATGAAGCAACTACATTATTTGGACCGGGAGTGTAAGCCGTAACAAACCAAAATAAAGAAATAGATAGTATTTCAGGATGCATTGCTATGCTACTGGTAGTCCATTTTCTGATTTTTGGGACGGATGTACTAAAATTACTTTTCCTTCTTTATCAATTGAGCCTAAAATTAAAACTTGAGAAACTACTCCAGCAATATTTTTTTCAGCAAAATTACAAACTCCTATTACTTGTTTTCCTTTTAAGTTTTCCTCATTATAATAGTGAGTGATTTGCGCAGATGATTGTTTAATTCCTATTTCTCTTCCAAAATCGACCTCTACTACAAGAGAGGGTTTTCTTGCTTTTTCGTTTTTTTTAACAGAAATTACAGTTCCAACTCTAATATCAACTTTGTCAAAAATATCGTAAGTTATTTGTTCTTTCATAAATGCAATATTTATATTAATTATTAGTGATGAGTACAGAAATTAATTTAGATAAATTATATGCTGATTCAGTCAAAATATTAACTGATCTAATAAGTTTTAGAACAATTTCAGGAGAGGACAATAACGCTTTAATAAATTACTGTGATGATTTATTACAAAAACTTGGAGCAACTTCATTCAAAACGTTTGATAAAGAGAAAAAAAGAGTAAATCTTTTTGCAACTATTAAAGCCAAAAAAACTAATGGTGTAAAACCAATTATTCTGTCTGGACACACGGATACTGTACCTGTATCAAAAAGTTGGAGCTCAGATCCATTCAAAGCTACTATCAAAGGTGATAAGCTTTTTGGAAGAGGTGCCTGTGATATGAAAGGTTTCATAGCTTGCGCATTAGCTTTTGCTCCAGTTTATGCTAACGCTAATTTAAATAGAGACATTCACTTTTCTTTTACTTTCGATGAAGAAACTGCATGCTTAGGTGCTCCGATCTTAATAAAAGAACTTAAAAAAAGAAATATTCAAGATGGTATTTGTATAATTGGTGAACCAACTAAGATGAAAATTATTGATGCTCACAAGGGCTGTTATGAATATACAACTTACTTTGAAGGCCTAGCAGGTCATAGTTCTGCTCCACATAAAGGCGTAAGTGCTGTAGAATTTGCTGCACGATATGCAAATAAACTAATTGAATTGAGGGAGGAGTTAAAAAAAAGAGTTTCGAAAGATTCTATTTTTGACCCCCCTTTTTCGACATTGCAAGTTGGGGGCATTTTTGGTGGAATAGCCCATAATGTTATTGCGGATAAGTGTCATATAAATTGGGAGACAAGACCAGTTGTAAAAGAAGATGGAATATTTTTAAATCAAGAGATAGATAAGTATGCTAATGAGATTCTTTTACCAGAAATGAAAAAAGTATTCTCAAAATCAAGTATACGTAAAGAAATAATTGGTGAAGTAACAGGTTTTGATCGTGTAAAAAAATCAGAGGCATGTGAACTAGTTGCTAGTTTAACTGGTGATAATTCTAGAGAAGTAGTTTCATTTGGAACTGAAGCAGGTTTATTTCAGGAAATTGGAATAAGTACTGTTGTTTGCGGTCCTGGATCAATAGAACAGGCGCATAAAGTAGATGAATTTATTGAACTAAGTGAATTAAAAAAATGTATAAATTTTTTAAATGGTATAAGGTCAATATCCTCATCAAATTAATAAATTGTTAAGAAATCTAAATTAATTTATAAATATACATGCCAAAAAAAAATTCTAGAGACCTTATAGGTTATGGAGCAAAAGGAAAAAAAATTTCTTGGCCTAATAATGCTCGTTTAGCACTTCAAATTGTTTTGAATTATGAAGAAGGTGGTGAAAATTGTGTTCTTAACGGTGATAAATATTCTGAGACATTTTTATCTGAAATTATAGGTGCTAAGGCAATCAAAGGAAGACATATTAGTATGGAGAGTATCTATGAGTATGGATCTAAGGCAGGTTTCTGGAGATTGGATAAATTATTTAAGGAAAAAAAAATACCAATAACAATTTTTGGAGTTGGTCTTGCTTTAAAACAAAATCCTGAGGTTTGTGAAGCTATTAGAAATGGAGATTATGAAATAGCAGCTCATGGTTACAGGTGGATTGATTACCAAAATGTTAAAAAATCAGTTGAGAAAAAACATATGTCTCAAGCAATTAAGATAATTAAGGAAATTTTTGGTTCAAGACCATTGGGCTGGTACACGGGTCGATGTAGTCCAAACACTAGGGATTTAGTTTTTGATGATGGTGGTTTTTTATATGATAGTGACAGCTATAGTGATGACTTGCCATATTGGGTATACAGGAATAAAAAAAAACAACTCATCATTCCATATACTTTAGACAATAATGATATGAGGTTTGCTACAAATCAAGGATTTAATACTGGAGATCATTTTTATAATTATTTAAAAGATAGCTTTGATGCTTTATATGAAGAGGGAGAGACAAATCCTAAAATGATGTCAGTTGGATTGCATTGTAGATTAATAGGTAGGCCTGGTAGAATCCAGTCGTTAAAGAAATTTTTAGACTATGTTCTTAAATTTGAGGATGTATGGATTTGTAAAAGAATTGATATAGCTAAGCATTGGATTAAGAATTACTCATAACATGAAAGAAAAAATAATATTTACTAACGGATTGATTGATTTAGCTCAACCAAGATTGGGTACCAAAGTTATTTATAAAACTGACGATTTCTTTGCATCTGCTAATAGAATTATTAGTCCAACTATTCCCGTGTTCAAAGATGGTGTATTTGATAAACATGGAAAATGGATGGATGGATGGGAGTCTAGAAGAAAAAGAACTTCTGGACATGATTACATTATTTTAAAATTGGGTAAACCAGGAAAAATTTCTAAGATTGATGTAGATACATCTCATTTTAATGGTAACCAACCTTCAATGGTCTCAATTGAGGGAGCGAGTTCTAAAACAAATAATATCAAACAATTTAAATGGACTTCAATTCTTTCAAAAAAAAAGGTTAAAGCTAATTCACATCATTTTTTTTCAGTCAAAAATAATAAAGTATTTACACATATTAAATTTAACATTTTTCCTGATGGTGGTGTTGCTAGATTAAGATTATATGGATCAATTGCAAAATCAAAAAAATTCAAAAATAAAAAGATAAATCTTGCCTCATTACTAGATGGGGCATCAGTAATCGCTTGCAATAATGAGCACTTCGGAAAAGCTGAAAATATTCTAGCTCCTGGCAAAGCAAAAAATATGGGTGATGGTTGGGAAACCAGAAGAAGAAGGGGTAAAGGAAATGACTGGCTAATTCTAAATTCTATTGATGGAAACTCTATTGATAAAATTGAAATTTCAACTCATCATTTTAAAGGAAATTATCCCAGCTATTGTTCATTACAAGCTACATACTTACCACCTAAAAGTTCCAAACAAATTGTAAATTCTTCAGGTAAATGGAAGTATTTATTAAAGAACACAAAATTATCGGCTAATAAAACTCATATATTTAAAAATTCTTTAATGAAAAAAAATAAAATTAATCATATAAAAATTAATATTTTTCCTGACGGTGGTATTTCAAGATTTAGAATTTTTGGAAAAAAAATATGAATAAAGACTTTTTTAATAAACATATGAAGGAACTAATAATTGGTGGGTCAATTATTATTGCCACGATTATTTTTGTAACTTTTAATGACAATTATAGTTCCTCAAAAGATCATTGTTATAAAAAAGTTTATAAAGATTATATAAAGAAAGGTAATTCCGAGGCAAGGGCAGCAATGCGCGCTAGAAGAATGTGTAAGTAGCGCCTAGTGATAGAAAATAATAAAATATGAAAAATTTTATATTTAAACCTAAACCAATAACTAAAGAAAATTTCAAAAAATTTGGGGATATGATAACAACTGCAGACATCAAGCCAATTGAAATTAATAATGGTTATGCAAAAAGATATGATGGTATTGCAAATTTAAATACTAAAAAAGATAATGGCGAGTCTACTATTAGTATTTTTTCAGCTCTAAAAAGATCCTTTCCAATGAAGATTGATATGATGGAAAAGCATCCACTTGGAAGCCAAGCATTTATTCCAATGAAAGAAACTACTTTTTTAGCTTTTGTTGCTCCTGAGGGAGACAAACCAGACATAAATAAAATTGAGTCCTTCATAATACCGAAAGGAATTGGAATAAATTATAATCCAGGTATTTGGCATTTTCCATTAATCTCAACTGAAGATATGAATTTTTTAGTTGTAGACAGATTGGGTGATGGAGAAAATTTAGTTCTTCATGATCTAAACAAAGAAAATATTACTTTAGAATTTTAATTATAAAAAAAAGCCCATCAATTAAAATTGATGGGCTTTAATTTAAAACTTATTTATTTTCTAGATGATGATATTGCTAAGTGAATTAAAGCACCTAATGCTGCTCCAATTATCCAAGCATATCCTCCTCCACCACCTAAGTTGGCAAAGAAATCATCCAATCCTAAGAATAAGATGTTTGGCCAAACAGTACCAACAGCAATGTATCCTGATAGCGCCCAAGCTAACATTCCTTTACCATTAAAACCTCCGTTGTAATGATATTTGCCATTAGGTGAGTTACTGAACAAGTCATCAACATCTAATCTTTGTTTTTTGATTATATAATAGTCAGTAATCATTATACCAAACACAGGAGCTAAAATTGCACCTAAAGTGTTTACAAATGGAAACATTCCCATTTGAGTGATTACTGCAACCCACATACCACCAATAACAAAACCAAAACCAGCAGTTATTAAACCACCAATTCTAAAATTAATTTTGCTTGGCATTAAGTTTGCAAGGTCATAAGCAGGTGGTATAAAATTAGCCACCATATTAATACCAACTGTTGCTGCAAAAAATGCAAATGCTGCAACAATAGTTAATACAATATTATCTACTTTAGCTACCATATCTGTCGGACTTGCTACATACTCTCCAAAGATAGCAATCGTTCCACCAGTAATCATTAAAGTAATGAATGAGAAGAAAACTACGTTGCCTACTAGTCCCCATAAGTTACCTTTTTTCATCTCATCTTCATTTTTAACAAATCTAGCAAAGTCACCGAAGTTAATTACTACAGCAGCAAAATATCCAACCATAATTGAAAATACTGCTAGGAACGCACCAAATGTACCTAAACCTTCAAATCCACCTGAACGTGTTCCACCAGAAAATATTTCACCAACTTCTGATAAAAGGCTTCCTCCAGCTTTAAACCAAATTACTAGCATCAATAGAACCATCACAACATAAACTGCTGGTCCTGCAAAGTTTAAGAATTTTTTTACAAGATCTATACCTTGCCAGAATAAGTAAACTTGGAATAATGATACAAAGATAAATGATACCCACATCACTCCTGTCATCCCTAAAAACATCTCTGAACCAGGATTGCCAGTAACAGCTGAAATTAGAAGTGCAACGGCAGTTGATGCTGCATAAGTTTGTGCTCCATACCAGAACATAGCTACAAGCCCTCTTGCCATCGCAGGAAAGTTTGCACCAAATACACCCATACTTACTCGGGCAAATACTGGATAAGGAATACCATGTTTAACACTTGGTTTACCTGATAGGTTTACTAACCACATGATAAAAAAGCCAGCAAGTATTAAAGCTAAAAATACTGCCCAACCATTTAACCCTGAGGCTATAAATAATGATGCTGCCAAAGTATATCCAAATAAACTTTGAACATCATTTGCCCATACGTTAAAGATTTCGAACCATCCCCAATTTTTTTTATTTGTTGGAGTTGGTGCTAAATCTGCATTGTAGAGCGATTTTGATCTACTCATTTTTTCCTCCTATATTCGTTACAAGTCATAACTAAAAAAAACATTGCAACATTATGTGTCTCTTGGAGAAAACTAACTATTTAATAAGTAAATACAAATTAATATTTTTTTTACGGGGAGCTAGAACTTAATATTATCACTAACTATTTAAGCATGACCTAAAATGAACATATCTGAATATTCGCACTTAATTATTCCAGCCACCTACTGATTTGACTTCTAAGAACTCCTCAAGACCATGTTCGCCAGCTTCTCGACCTATACCAGAATGTTTGAAACCACCAAATGGTGCATCAACAGCAATACCTGCTCCATTAACATCTACCATTCCTGATCTTAACTTTCTTGCAACTCTTTTAACTTTTTCTTTATCTTGCGTTTGAATGTAATTTGTTAAACCATAAGGAGTATCATTAGCAATTTTAATTGCTTCCTCTTCGGAATCAAAAGGCATTACAGACAAAACAGGTCCAAATATTTCTGTACGTGCAATTTCCATGTCATTATTCACATCTGCAAAAACTGTTGGCTTAACAAAATAACCTTTTTCTAAACCTTCAGGCTTTCCAGGACCACCCGCAACTAATTTTGCTCCCTCATCCATACCTTTTTTAATTAAAGTTTGTATTTTGTTGTATTGAGTTTCTGAAATTACTGGGCCAATATGCTCTCCCTCTTTTTTAGGATCACCAACTTCAAAGTTTTCTGTATATTTTTTTAGTCTTTCAATTGCCTCGCTATACATAGACTTTTCAACAAGCATTCTTGTTGGTGCGTTACAAGATTGACCTGAGTTTCTAAAACATCTCAATGCTCCTCTTTCTATCGCATCTGGATCAGCATCTTTAAAGATTATATTAGCACCTTTACCACCTAATTCTAAGCTTACTCTTTTAAAATCTTTGGCAGCATTTTGTGAAATTAAAGCTCCAGCTCTAGTTGAGCCAGTAAATGAGATCATATTAATATCGGGATGGCTTGTTAAAGCATCTCCAGTAGTAGCACCGTCTCCATTAACTAAATTAAAAACACCAGCTGGAAACTTTGTTTCATCAATAAGTTCAGCTAAAATTATTGAAGACAAAGGAGCAAGCTCTGAAGGTTTTAATACCATTGTACATCCAGATGCTATTGCTGGCATAACCTTTAAACAAACTTGATTCATTGGCCAATTCCATGGAGTAATTAATGCACAAATTCCTTTTGGCTCATAAATTAGTCTTTGATTTGGAGCATGATCTCCTAATGGTTTCTCAAATTCAAAATTTTTAAGATATCTTATAAAAGACTTTAAATGTGCAGCACCTGTTCCTGCCTGAAGTTTTGTTGCAAAATCCTTTGGTGCACCCATCTCAGTAGTGATTGCATCTGCGATATCAGCCCATCTTTTTTTATAATTTTCATAAAGTTTTTCTAATAATTTTACTCTTTCATCTTTTGTTGAAAATGCCCATGTGCTATAGGCTTTCTTAGCGGCACTAACTGCTTCATTAACATCATCCTGGTTTCCTAAAGAGATTACTGCACAATTTTCCTCTGTGGCTGGATTTACTACATTAATTATTTCTTTGCTTTTTGGATCAACCCACTGTCCATTGATATAAAATTTTTTTTTATTTTCCATCACAAAAAATTATACTTTCTTTACTTTTTTGCAAACAAATTAGTTAATTCGTAAACAATAGTTGCAGCGGCAAGCGAAGTTACTTCAGCGTGATCATACGCTGGTGAAACTTCCACAACATCTGCGGAAATTAAATTCATTCCTGATAAACCTCTTATCACATTAACCATTTCTCTCGAAGTCATTCCAGCTATCTCAGGAGTACCTGTACCTGGTGCAAATGCTGGGTCTAATACATCTATATCAATAGATAGATATAGAGGGTTATCACCTACTCTTTTTCTTATTCTATCAACTATCTTTTCAGTTCCTTGGGATTGGAATTCATCACAATGAATTATTTTAAAACCAAAACTTTCATCATTTTTTAAATCATTTCTGCTGTAAAGAGGTCCTCTGATACCAACATGCATAGAGGCATCATCTAAAAAAAGATTCTCTTCTCTTGCACGTCTAAAAGGTGTGCCATGCGTATAAGGTGCACCAAAATACGTATCCCAAGTATCTAAATGAGCATCAAAATGTACGAGTGCAACTGGTCCATTATTTATTTTATTGACTGCTTTCAATAAGGGGAATGCAATTGTGTGATCACCCCCTAAACTTATTATTCCTCCAGTTTTATTTAATAATTCAATAGCACCTTGCTCTATTTGTTTTATTGCTTCGTCTATATTAAATGGATTACATGTAATATCTCCTGCATCAGCAACCTGCTGAACTTTAAAAGGCTCAACATCATAATTCGGATGATAGTTTGTTCTTAAATGTCTAGAGGCTTGTCTAATACTTTGGGGGCCAAATCTTGCACCTGGCCTATAACTTGTACCTGCATCAAAAGGAATTCCGACTATTGCAACATCACAACTCTCTACATCTCTTAACTCTGGCAATCTAGCAAATGTAGATGGGCCAGCAAATCTAGGTACTACAGTTCCACTTATAGGTTGGATTGGATCTTTATTTCTTTTTTTTTTCACAGGAAACTGTATCACATTCTTTTAAATTGGAATATCTTCTATATGTGAATTTATGAAATTAATTAAATTAATCTTATCATCTTTATTAATATTTTCTCAAACTCAAGCAAATACAATTTACGACCTTATTAAAATTCCAAACTTAGAAATATATAATTTAGAAACAAAAAATAAGTTAAGGTATCTTTATGCAAAGCAACCATTCACTATCGGTGTAGATAATAATATAAATTGTTTTAAATCATTGAAAAAAGATTTAGATGAGAAATATTTAATAATTGAAAAGAATTTGAATAGATATTCCCAGAATTTTTTAAAAAAAATAAATTTAAAATACATTGTTCTTTGTGAGGATTTATCAATATCAGGTATTAATACGGCGGGAATACCAGATAATATAATGAAAACTTTAATTTTAGATATCAAATTTAATCAAAAGTATTTTGAAAGAGTAATCCACCATGAAGTATTCCATATTATACATGACAGTTATAAAGATATTTTTGATGAAAAAGTTTGGTCAAAATTTAATATTGAAGCATTTAAATATGCAGAATGTTCCACTTGTACAAAAAAAGTTGGTTTAGATACCAACTTAAATCCAAATGGTTTCATAACAGAGTACTCTCAATCAACTGCATCGGAAGATATGGCTGAAGTTTTTTCACACCTGATGTACGGAGGTTTTCCAGAAAATGTTGATCCTATCCTGGAAAAAAAGATTAACTTTATTAAGTCGAATTTACTTAAAATTGATAAAAACTTTCTATTATGATAAAGAAAATTAAAGCATCAAAATCAGAGAAAATAATTTTTATTTTTTTAATTTCACTTGCGATTTTCTCATTAGGTTCTTTTTTTTTGATTAAAAATAAATGTTTATTTGTTAAGAACTATGATCCTCAAAAGATTTCTTTTGATGATCCCAAGAATATTGCAATACTTAATGTAGAATGTGGAAATGTGATTATAGAACTTTACCCAGATATCTCTCCAAAAGCAGTTACAAGATTTAAGACTTTAGTCTCTTCTAGAGCTTATGACGATATTGCGTTCCACAGAGTGATAAAAGATTCACTTGTTCAAGCAGGTGATCTTGAATTCGGAAAAAAAGGAAATTTAGATTACGGAAAAATAGGAACAGGGAAATCTGGATTAGGAACTATTAATTCTGAAATAGATGCACCATTTAATTTTGTAAGAGGGAGTGTTGGTTTAGCAAGAACACAAAAACTTAATACTGAAGATAGTCAATTTTTCATAATTCTAAAAGATGAACCATTGTATGAAACAGAATTTACACCAATTGGAAAAGTAATTTATGGTATAGATGCACTAGAAAAAATAAAATACTTAAATAAATCCCAATATGTTTTAAGACCTGACTTTATAATTTCTTTAAGAATGTTAGTTAACTAACGGTTTACCAGTAGCAAGTGTATGTTTAATTCTGTCCTGAGTTTTTTGCATTTCAATTAATTTCATAAAAGCGTTAAGCTCCAATTGAAATATATCATCCTCTGATAAAGTTTTATCTATTGTGGTGTCTCCTCCACTTAAAACATGAGCTAATTCTTTTGCAACCTCTACACCATGATCTAGTATTATCTTTTGATTGTAGAGTTTTTCTAAAATTTTATCCATTTCACCTCTTACTGCTTTTCCAGGAAGTTTAAATTTCAATTCATCTGGTGCTTTAAAATCTTTATTTTCTCTAATTATTTTTTTTGAAACTTCCAACAAGCTATTTCTATTCATTATTTTTTTATCTCCTGGTCTTAAATATTTCATCGGTTCTGCCTCAACTGGCGAAGTAGCAGTTTTTCCATAACCAATTATGTCAAAAACTTTTAATGGGGCATAATTAGGATCTGATTTAGCTTCCTCTGTATCTAACCATCTTGCTAACATTTCTTTACATCCACCACCTGCAGGTATTAAACCCACAATAGTTTCAACTAATCCAACTACAATATTTGTGTGTGAAGCAACAAAATTACTTTGAACCATAACTTCAAAACCTCCTCCTAAAGTTAACCCTGATGGTGCAGAAATTACAGGAAATTTTGAATATTTTAAGTGCTTACAAGTTTCTTGGAAATATTTAATAAATTTTTCAATTGATTTAAAATCTTTGTTATCTGCAAACTGCATTGTATATGTAAGGTTTACACCCGCAGAAAATTGCATGCTTTCATTAATTATTATTAAAGGCTTATCTGTAGCCTTCTTAAGTGCATCCATTGAATTATAATCTAGAGCATTTGCTTTTGTGGTAAACTCAACAATATTATAATCATTAAACCTATATATTTTTGCTGAATCATTTCCATCAATATTTGAAGCTGTCTTTTTTACTTTACCAAGAGTTTCTATGTTTGTGTACTTTTGTCTTTCTCCATAAAATTTTTCATTTTTAGTCTTTGACAAATTTTCAAGAAAATTATTTCCTGAAAAATCATCAACTTTATCAAAAAAGTTTTTTACACCAATATCTTCAAGCATCTCAAATGGTCCTTTGGCCCAGTTAAAACCTAGTCTCATTGCCTCATCAATATCATTAAATTCTTTTGTAATTCCTGGGACTAATGATGAAGCATATTTAATTATTTTTGATATAACTGACCATGCATACTCTCCATATTTATCTTTTCTACTTATTAAACCTTTAAGATCAACCTTATCTGATTTTAAATCAATTTTTTTACTTTCCGAGTAATCACCTGACTCAAGGTTTATAGCTTCCATTACTTTAGAGGTTCCAGATTTATTAATTCTATAAAAACCACCTTTACCTTTTCTTCCTGTATAACCTGTTTCAATTAATTTTTTTACTAGTGGTATTTCTTTTGCAACATCATGAAATTCATCAGTCTTTGGCAGTTCTTTTATAAAACTCTTTAGTACATCAGCCATTAAATCGATTCCAATTAAATCGTATAAACCAAACACACCTGTTTTTGGTATTCCCATAGGTCTACCAAATATTGCATCAGCCTCCTCTACTGAAAGTTTCATTTTAAAAGCTTCTGTCATTGCAACTTGCATTGCGTAAACACCAACTCTATTTCCTAGAAATCCTGGTGTGTCGTTACAAATAATTGCTCCTTTACCTAATTCAACTTCACAAAATTCTTTTAATTGATTTATTTTATTTAGATCATTATTTTCATTTTTTACAATTTCCAATAATCCCATATACCTAACAGGATTGAAAAAGTGTGTAATACAGAAATCTTTTTTTTCTACATCTGACAAATGCTCTGATAAAATTTTAATTGGTATCGAAGACGTGTTGGAAGAAACTATTGCACCATCTTTTCTCTCTTTAAATATCTTTTCATAAATTTGATGTTTAATATCAATTCTCTCCACTACCGCCTCAACAATCCAGTCTGCATCTTTAACTACATCAAAGTTGTCAGAAATGTTTCCAACTTTGATATTATCAATTTTTGATCTATCTATTAATAAAGGTGGTCTTGATTTATGAATTCTTTCTCTAGCTTTTTCACTAATCTCGGTTTTTAAATCTAATAATGTGACAGGAATGTTTGCATTACATAAATGTGCAGCAATACCACTGCCCATTGTTCCTGAGCCAATCACTACTACATTCTTAATTTTCATGGATAAACTTTAATTATCGATTTATTCCTCTGAGTCTCTCAGATCTTCTTCTTAAAAGTTCAGCAGTTACTAAGATTAATGTTGACAAAATAATCAAACAAGTTGCAACAGCTAGAATAGTTGGACTCAATTGTTCTCTTAAACCTGTCCACATTTGAATCGGGATTGTTGTATTTTCTAATCCAGCCAAAAATAAAACTACAACGACTTCATCGAATGAGGTTACAAAAGCAAATAATCCTCCTGATATAACTCCTGGTAAAATTAGTGGTAAAGTAATTTTCATAAATGTATTTACCGGATCACTTCCCAAACTTGCTGCAGCTCTTGTGACGCTATGATCGAATCCTGATAAAGTAGCTGTGACTGTAATCACCACAAAAGGTGTTCCTAAAATAATATGAGCAAGAACAATACCAGTATGTGTCGCTGCTAAACCAGCTTTTGCCATAAAGAAAAATATGGCAACACCTGAAATAATTAAAGGTACGATCATTGGTGAGATTAAAACAGCCATTATTAAACCTTTGTAAGGCATATGTCTGCTACTCAATCCAAGAGCAGCAACTGTTCCAAGTATCACTGACCCTATTGTTGCAAATATAGCAATTATAAAACTATTCTTAGCAGCCAGCCCCCATGGATTTTTAGTTCCATAAATCATGTCTTTATACCATCTTAATGAAAAAGCGTCTGGGTCTAATCTCTTCATTCCATCAGAAAAACTTAAAAATTCTTCTGCATTAAATGATAATGGAAAGATTACGAACAAAGGTGCTATAAGAAAAAAGAAAACTGCTCCACAAATTGTTAAGTAAATATAATGCCAAATTCTGTAATGCGGTTCAGTATATTTTGGTAAAGCCATCTTAATTATCCTAATTTAATATTATCTATTCCAACAATTTTGTTATAAAGCCAATAAATAACTAGTACTCCACTCAACAACATTAATCCCATTGCAGAAGCAAAGCTCCAATCTAGTGTACTTTTCATATGAAAAGCAATTTGGTTACTTATTAAAGTTCCAGATGCACCACCAACTAGAGCTGGAGTAATATAATAACCAATTGCTAAAATAAATACTAATAAACAACCTGCGCCTATTCCAGGTATTGTTAATGGGAAATAAACTTTCCAAAATGCTATAAATGGCGTTCCACCCAGGGATTTTCCAGCTCTCATTAAGCTTGGTGAAATGGTTTTCATTACACTATAAAGTGGTAGGACCATAAACGGCAACAGTATTTGTGTCATTGCTACATAACTTCCTGTCTTATTATACATCATTTCAGGTCTGTTATCATCAGCCACCAATCCTATTCCAACAAAGAAATCATTAACGATACCTTGTTGTTGTAACAAAATCATCCAGCTAGCAGTTCTTACAAGTAATGAAGTCCAGAACGGCAACAGTACGCATATCATTAATAAGTTACTATACTTCATAGGTAGAGTAGCTAATAGATGGGCAATCGGATAAGCCATCAAAAAACAAAAGACTGTTACAAAGAATGCAATCTCCAAAGTTCTTAACCACAACACTCTATGAATTCGTCTATCTTCCTCAACACTTACTATTTTCCCTTCCTCATTTACATACATATCCATTCCTTTTAGATATTTTTGACCTGTAAATTCAGGGGCCCTTCTTTGAATTGCTCTCCAATACTCAACATCAGCCCATCTTTTATGCACTGACATTATTTGTTCTTTATAATTTCCCTCTTCAAATTTTTTAGATGCTCTTCTTAATTTTTTAATAATACTTTTAAATCCATTCTTTGTGTAATTTAATTGAGTAGATAGTTTACCTTCTCGTTTTTCTTCAACTAGTTTTATAAAGTCCTCATGAAAAGCTGCGAAAACTTCCTCATCTGGCAACTCTTGTCCATCCCAATTTTCCATTGCTTTAAAAGTTTTTGGAAGCATCTGAGTTACCATCTTGTCGTCAACACTTCTAAACAACATGTCTCCTATTGGAAAGACATAAGTAATAATCAAGAAAAATAATAAAGGAGCAACTAGCAAGAAAGCTTTAATCTTATTTTTTTTCTCAGCTTTTTTAAGACTTACCTCTAAAGGTATTCCATCTGTTGTTAAAATCTGTTTTGTTTCTGAGCTCATAAATAAAAAGGGCGGTTATAAATAACCGCCCTTAAATTATAATATATAATTAAGTTTATGAAAACTTAAATTATAGACCAGCTTTCATAGCTTCCCATTTTTCACCAAGCTCTGTTCCGTTATCAGCCCAGAAAATTGGATCTACTAGGAAGTAGTTTTTAGTGTTTGCTGGTGCAGTTGGCATTTGTGGTACCATATTAGTCTTACCATCTTTATACCAAGGCTCACCTTTTTCCATAATACCAATTGAAGATTTTCTCCAAGGAGCATATGCAATGTATTTTGCACTTCCAGCTAACATCTCTGTACTAGTCATCATAGCTAAAGCTTTTTTGGCCATACCATTAGCATCGTTTGGTCCACCCTTAACTTGTACGAAGTACTCGTAGTCAAGACCTTGTCCATCCCATACTTGTTTGATTGGTGCACCTTCTCCAATTTCTGCATTGAAGAATCTACCATTCCAACCTGTAGCCATTACAACTTCACCTGAAACTAATAATTCTGGTGGTTGAGCACCTGCAGACCAAAATACACATCCACCTTTTGGATCTGTACATAATTCTTTGATCTTGTTCATAGCTCTTTCAACACCTTTTTCTGTGTTTAAAGCTTTGTAGATTTTTGCTCCACCTTTTCCTGGTTTAATACCATCTGCAGCTAGCGCGATCTCTAAGTTAGTTAAAGCGCTTTTGTAGATAGCTCTTTTTCCAGGGAATTTTTTTGTGTTAAAGAAATCTTTGATAGTCTTTGGAGTGCCTTTAACATTGTTAGTGTTATAAGCATAGTTCCAAGAATATAAAATATTTCCTACAGCACATTTACTTGGCATAGCAGTAAAGAAATCTTTACTTGCTGGAGTTCCATCTGGTGCTGGTGGGAAGTCTTTGTCGAAATCAAATTCAACAAACAAACCTTCATCACAGCCAGTAATAGTATCCATAGCAAATACGTCGATTATATCCCACGTAATTTTGCCAGCCTCTTTCTGTGCTTTGATTTCTGATAATCCACCTGAATAATCAACCCAAGCAATGTTAATGCCAAGTTTTTTAGCAGTAGGATCACCATACCCTAACTTTTGTGACTCTGTATAAGCCCCACCCCAAGACACTGCTGTAACAGTAGTTGCGAATGCTGAAGTAGCTAAAGAAAGTCCAAAAGAAATGGCTAGTAATAATTTACTAAGTTTCTTCATTTTTCCTCCGTTTAAACGTTTTTATAAAAACCAATTACAACAAGATCGATAATGAGAGTCAACTGCTAGTTTTGTGCTTTTTAAGAGTTTTTCAGAGTATTATTTTGGATCTAGAGCTCTTGCATCATCACTATTCCAACCAATTTTAATATCATTTCCTAGCTTGATGTCTAAGTTCGCAGAGCTATTTGGAACTTTTAAAATAAATTCAGGATTTCCTAAAAGATTAATTCTTACCCTTGTATGATCACCATGATAAATCACTTCTTCAATTTTTCCTGTGTGAATATTATCCATCTTATCACTTGGATTAATCAAAGCTCTTTCAGGTCTCAATGAAACAGTTGTTCTTTCACCCTTTCCTTTCACGGAAATTGGATTGGCAAGTATCTCGGCATTAGATAATTTTACTTTACATTTTCCACCAGAGACATCAGATATTTCACCTGCGAAAGTATTGTTCTCTCCAATAAATTCTGCAACAAATGAGTTAACAGGCTTCTCGTAAAGTTCATCAGGACTTGAAAGTTGTTGAACCTTACCATCATTAAATACAGCAATCCGATTAGACATTGTCAGAGCTTCACTTTGGTCATGGGTTACGTACACTACTGTCACTCCAATACTTTCGTGAATATGTTTGATTTCGTACTGCATACTTTCTCTTAAATTTTTATCTAAAGCTCCTAAAGGTTCGTCCATCAGAACTAATTGTGGATCAAATACTAATGATCTCGCTACTGCCACCCTTTGTTGTTGTCCACCTGATAACTGACCTGGCATTCTTTGTGCAAAACCTTGTAATGAAACCATTGAGAGTGCCTTATCGATTTTTTTATCTGCCTCATCTTTTGGAATTTTTCTTACTCTTAAAGGAAATGCTAAATTTTCATAAACTGTCATGTGTGGAAATAATGCGTAGTTCTGGAAAACCATTCCAATTCCTCTTTTATGAGGCGGAATACTTGAAATAGCTTTACCATCTAAATATATTTCACCATTAGTTGGTGTTTCAAAACCTGCTAACATCATTAAGCATGTTGTCTTACCAGAACCAGAAGGGCCTAGCATAGTAACAAACTCACCTTCCTCAATATCTAGTTGAAGATCTTTGACAACTAAAACTTTTCCGTCATAGCTTTTGTCAACTTTATCAAATTTAACGAAATCTTTTTTTAAGGCCATAATTTTAGATATGTTTAAAACATTTGTTTGAAAAAATATCAACCATTAATAACTAGCTTTTAATATGAAGTTCTTTGGAAAAATTACAAAATAATTCAGATCCTTTATCTGTAACTCTGATTGCCTCAGAAGCCTCTACTCCCCAATTTCCAAATTGCATAACTGCAATCATGTGAAAAGTAACATTAGGTTGTAATACTGTCATGTCCCCTTTTGATATATTTAAAGTGTGTTCTCCCCAGTCTGGTGGATAACCAATGCCAATAGAATATCCAGTTCTTGAAGTTTTTTCTATTCCATATTTATCTAAAATTTTCCAAAAAGCTTGAGCAACATCATCGGCGGTATTTCCAGCTTTAACTAGATCAATACCAGCTTGAAGAGCTTCATTTGTTTTTTTCATAGTATCAATTTTTTTTTGATCAGGTTTACCAAGTAAAACTGTTCTAGCCATAGGACAATGATATTTTTTATTTACTCCTGATAATTCTATAATTGTAGCTTCTCCCCTTACAAATTTATCTTCAGACCATGTTAAATGTGAAGCTGAGGTGCCTTTTCCTGTCGGTATCATTGGAACTATGGATGAATAGTCCCCACCAAATTCGGGTGTTCCTTTAATTAATGTAGTGTAAATTTCTGAAACAGCATCACATTGTCTTACTCCTGGTTTGATAACTTCAAATGCTTTCTTCATTCCTAGTTCAGTAATTTGAGCTGCTGCTTTCATAAATTTTATTTCTGTATCTGATTTAACAACTCTCACCCAATTGACTAATCTTTCACAATCTAAAACTTTAGCGTTAGGCAGACCTTGCTTAATTTTTTCATAGCAATAAGCTGTGAAATAATGGCTATCCATTTCTAGTCCTATAGAAAGTTTATCCCACTTTCTTTCTTTAATAAGATCTACAAGTGCATCATAAGGATGTAGTGGCCAAGTATGAATATATTTTTCATGATATTTGATTATATTTTCATCCTTCAAATAAGTTTTTATATACGCTCCACCAGCATCTTGATTTCTAACGAAACAAATCGGCTCATCAGAATTAATATGTACTATTACACATTGAGCATAATAAAATGACCAAGCATCATAACCAGTCAAATAATTCATGTTAGATGGGTCTTGTGATATTAAAAGTTCAATACCTTTTTTCTGCATTGAAGATTGAACTTTTTTTAATCTTGATTTGTATTCCTCATTAGTAAAATTCATAGTTTAATTATTAAATAGTTGACCAAAACCTTCAACTTTATTTTTGTAATTGATTTCCTTTAGAGTATCCCAAATCAAAGTTTGATTACTTGATAAAATTATTTTGTTTAATTTTTTTTCTAATTCGTCAATTATTGACATTACAGGCAAAGCTGTGCAAGAAACAAATAAAGCGTCACTCTTAGATAAATCTATTTTTGTAAGAGTATCAAACACATGTTGTGGATCAACTTTACCAATATCTAAATCTGAGGCTATATCAAAATAAGAAAGTTCATCAATTTCTATATTTTCTTTTTTAAAATAATTAATTACTGATTGATTTATTTCGTCCGTATAAGGGGTAAAAATTGACAATCTTTTTATTTTTAAACTTTTCAGTGCATTTATTGCTGATGTTATTGGTGTCGTAACTTTTGTATTTGGTTTTGCTAAATTAACTTTCTCATGAATTGATTGATACCCTGCAGCAATTGTACCTGAAGTACATCCATAAGCTACACAATCTAAATTTTGATCTGGTAATATATCCTCAGTAACTTTCGGGATATCATCTGCCATTTTTTTTAGGGTTTCATTAGTTAAAGGATTATAACATTTTATTCTATTGCAGTATAAATCTATATCCTTACCATAAATTACATTATTAAAATCTTTTTCGATTCTAAAATCACTAGCTAATGTTATTAACCCTATCCTAGGATTATGCTTTTTTAAATATTTTGGTTCTATCTTAGTCAATTTCATTCAAAGACTGATTAAATATATATTGATTAAATAGTCTAGTTAAATTACAGTCATCTTTGAGCGATACATAACTCGTCGATATTTACAAAATACGAAAGTGGGATCAATCGTCTTAGATTTAATTATTTAAGGAGGTTAGAATGAAATTTGGTTACTTTTGCAATACCACGAACTGGGATCATAAACCATATCAGCAATTACTAGACGAAACCAAAGAGATCACTACTTATTGTGATAAAAATAATTGGGACTCTATTTGGTATACTGAACATCACTTTAATCATGAAGGAATGGAGTCTTGCACTAACCCGATAATGATGGGTGTCGATGCAGCTGCGAGAACTAAACAAATAAGAATAGGACAAGCTTGTAATGTTATTACTTTCCATAACCCAATAAGATTAGCAGAAGACATTGCTTTGTTAGATCAATTATCAAATGGAAGAGTTGAAGTTGGAATTGGTAGAGGGATTTATGGACGTGAAGCTATAAATATGAATAAAGAAGCTGACCTTAAAGATCAAGCCAAAAACTTTAGATTATTTGATGAAACATTAACAATAATGAAAAAAGCTTGGACTGAAAAATTTTTTAGCCACAAGGGAGAATTTTATACATATCCTTCACCAAATTTTGTATGGCAACATGATATGAGTCCTCCAAGTAAAGAATTTTTAGATACAAAAACAAATGAAATTAAAAAAATTAGTGTAGTTCCAAAACCTAAACAAAGTCCACATCCTCCAATTTGGCAAGTAGTAGATGGAGCAAGATCAATTGAATGGGCAGCTCAAAATGGTTTAAATACTATAATGTGGATACCTACTGTGAAAGCTTTAAAGAAAAGATTTGAAATCTACAGGGATGCAAAATCAAAAGCCGAAGATAGAGATGTACCATTGGGAGAGGGTATCTCTTTAGTTAGAGACATGTTTGTTGCTGAAACTATGGAAGAGGCAGAAAAATTAGCTGGTGAACACATAATAAATTATATGCGATGGGTTTGTCATTGGAGAGGTTTGGGAAATCATATGGATCCAGGTGAAGAATTGCCCGAGACAAAACATAAATTAGATCTTTTAAATTATGATTTCTTACATAAAAGAAATTTATTATTTGGTACACCTGAATATGTGGTTAATAAAATTAATGAATTAAAATCAGAATTAAACCTACAAAACTTACAAGTTTGGTCAAACTTTCCAGGAATTGATCACAAGGCCTGCATGAGAAGTATTAAGCTGTTTAATGATGAAGTGATACCCAAAATTAATTTTAATAACGACGATATAGAGAAAGCAAGTTAGTGAAACTTAAATTGAGGAAGTTTACAAAATTTGTAGATAAAACTTTTATTGAGGGTGGAAAGGAAGCTAAGGAACCAGTTTTAATGGTTTCGGTAGCAGCTGTTTTTAAGAACCCTTGGGCAGGACAGGGATTTGTTGAAGATTTAAAACCAGTAATTTTAGATTTAGCACCAAAACTTGGTGACATATTGGTACCAGAATTAGTGAAAGAAATTGGATCGCCTGAAAAAATTTTAGCTTATGGTAAAGCTGGTACTGTAGGTTTAAACGGTGAAATAGAACATGCCTCAGCCTTTATTCATACTTTAAGATTTGGAAATAAATTTAGAGATGCTGTTGGTGGTACTTCTTATTTAAGTTTTACTAATACAAGAGGACCAGCAGGTTCTAAAATTTCTATACCAATGATGCATAAAACAGACTCTGGATTAAGACCCTATTATCTTACTCACGAGTTTACTATTCATGATGCACCATTTGATGATGAAATTGTAATTGCGATTGGGGGAGCTTCAAGTGGTAGAGCACATGCTAGAACTGGGGATCGTTATCAAGACATGAAAGAAATGGGCTTAGATCCAAAGTAATAAATGTCTAAAAATTTTGATCCAAATCAAAATCATTATTTTTTAAATAAAAAAGATTCAGTACCACTTGTATTTATTCACGGTGTTGGTCTTGACCATCAAATGTGGAATAAACAAGTTGATTATTTCAAAGAATTTTCGACTTTAACTTATGATTTATTAGGTCATGGAAAAACACCGTGTAATAAAGATAAACTCAGTCTAAGAGATTTTTCTAATCAACTTATAGAACTTTTAGAACATTTAGAAATAGAGAAAATCAATCTAATAGGTTTTTCTTTAGGATCTTTAATTGCTTTAAATTTTACTTCTCATTTTCAAAAAAAAGTGGATAAACTCATTTTAATCGGTACAACTTATAAAAGATCTGATGAAGAAAGATCTGTTGTATTAGACAGATATAATCAAGCAAAATTGAATAAGCCTTTATCTAAACAAGCATTAAAAAGATGGTTTAGTGACGAATATCTTAAAGAAAATCCAAAAACTTATGATTTGTTTATGAGGATCTTAAACAAAGATCCAAAGGATCATAAAAACTTTCTTAAAGCATATGAATTATTTGCTAATCATTATGACGATTTTGAAGCCATAAAAAGAATAAACATAAAAACTTTAGTAATGACTGGCTCAGATGATGTTGGCTCTACTCCAGCAATGTCTAAAGAACTAGTCAAAGACCTTGTTAATTCTACTTATATTGAAATTCAGAATGGAAAACATCTTTGTAGTATAGAATGTGTAGATGATGTTAATATGAACATTAAAAATTTTATTAATAATTAGATGACGAAAATTCAAGATTTTAAAATGTATATTAATGGTGAATGGGTAGATTCATCCTCTGGTAAAAAAATTGAATCATTAAATCCTGAAAATAACGAAGTATGGGCAACAGTTCCTGAGGCCAATGAAGCTGATGTTGATAAAGCTGTTCAGTCTGCACAAAGTGCATTTGAAAATAATTGGTCAAAATTACATCCGAGAGAAAGAGCACAATATTTAAAATTAATTGGAGAACAGCTTAGAGCAAATGCAGAGCATCTTGGAAAAATTGAAACAATAGATACTGGAAAACTTTATCGAGAAACTAAAACTCAAGCAAACTACATTGCTGAATATTATGATTATTTTGCAGGATTAGCAGATAAGGTTGAAGGAACTGTTGTGCCGATTGATAAACCAGATATGCAAGTTACAACAACTAGAATTCCGATAGGAGTTGTAGCTGCAATAATTCCTTGGAATTCACAAATGCTTTTAACAGCAGTAAAGTTGGCACCTGCTCTAGCTATGGGAAATACAGTTGTAATCAAAGCATCAGAGCTTGCTCCAGTCACCCTTTTAGAATTTGGAAAACTTATAGAAAAAACTGGGATACCGAAAGGTGTAATTAATATAATTACTGGATTGGGTGAACCCTGCGGTAAAGCTCTTACGACCCACAAACTTGTGGAAAGGATTGCTTTTACTGGTGGGCCAGAGACTGCAAGACATATAGTAAAAAACTCCTCTGAAAATTTATCTCAAGTTAGTTTGGAGCTTGGCGGCAAAAGTCCTGTTGTGGTTTTTGATGATGCAGATCAAGAAAATGCTCTAAATGGAATTACTGCTGGAATCTTTGGTGCAAGCGGACAGAGTTGTATTGCAGGATCAAGATTATATCTTCATTCTAAAATTTATGATCAATTTTTAAAAAAATTAATTGATAAAGCTGAAAAAATAAAACTTGGTGGGCCAATGGAAAAAGATACTCAAATGGGGCCTCTAAATAGTTTTAAACAACTTGAGAACATAGAAAAAAATATTAAATCAACTATTGAACAAGGCGGAAAGCTCAGGTGTGGGGGTAAAAGATCCTCAGTTTCAAATAAAGGTTATTATTTTCCAGCAACTATTATTGAATGTAAAAACCATAATTTGCCAGTTGCAGAAAATGAGTTATTTGGACCAATTTTATCAGTTATGAAATTTGAAAAAGAGGATGAGGTAATAAAAAAAATGAATGATAACAAATATGGTCTATCATCAGGAGTTTATACCTCAAACTTTGCTAGGGGAATTAGAGTTTCAAAAGCTATCAGAGCAGGTATTGTATTTATAAATACTTATAGATTAATTTCTCCAATGGCACCCTTTGGGGGAATAAAAGATAGTGGTTATGGCAAAGAGGCTGGGATTGAATCAATCAAAGAGTATACAAGAATAAAAACAACATGGTATAATTCTTCTGATAAACCCATGTCAGATCCTTTTACAATGGGTTAATTTTTTTAGTTTTTAAAAGAGTGTTGTGTATTAGGAAATTGTTTTTTAATCACTTCTGATTTGTATTTTTTCACTGCTATATTAATTATTTTGTTTACATCAGCATATTTCTTTACAAATTTTAAATTACTTCTACTTAGTCCAATCAAATCATCGATTACTAGAACCTGGCCATCACAATTTACAGATGAACCAATTCCAATTGTTGGAATCTTTAATTCTTTAGTAATTTGTTTGGATAATTTTGTTTCAACACATTCTAGTACAATTGAAAAAATTCCTGACTTCTCCAATAATTTAGCATCTCTTAAAATTTTATTTCTTTCTGCCAACTTTTTTCCTTTAAATGTGAATTTTGTGTCTGTTTGAGGTAAAATTCCCAAATGACCCATTACAGGTATTCTATTTTTTACTAAACTTTTAACTATTGGAATTATTTTTTTTCCTCCTTCTAATTTAACAGCATCACATTTTGTTTTTTTCATTACTAATTTTGCATTTTTCAAAGCTTCCTTGGAATTTCGATAGGTCTTATAAGGCATATCAACTACCAGCAAAGATTTCTTAATTCCTAATCTTACACTTTTGGAATGATTAATCATGGTTTCTAAAGTTACTTCTTTTGTTGATTTATAATTATACAGAACTGAGCCAAGTGAGTCGCCAACCAAAACTAAATCACAATGATTATCTAAAATTGATGCTACGTTTTTTGAGTAAGCTGTAAGACAGATTATTTTTGATTTGTTTTTTTTGTTTAGAATTTTTTTTATCTTTTTATTCATTTTACTCTAACTCAATGGTACTAGGAGGTTTTGAGGTAATGTCATAAACTACTCTATTAATCCCTCTAATGCTATTTACAATTTTATTAGATATTTCTTGAATAAATGTTTTTTTAAATTCAAAAAAATCAGCTGTCATACCATCTTCAGAAGTAATAGCTCTTAGCAAACATAAATATTCATATGTTCTGTTATCTCCCATTACTCCAACAGTTTTAACAGGAAGTAAGGCAGCGTAAGCCTGCCAAATTTTATGGTAAAGATTATGTTCTTTTAATGCTTGTATAAAATAATGATCCGCTTCTTTTAAAATATCTATTTTTTCTTTTGTAATTATACCTGGCATTCTAATTGCTAGACCTGGTCCTGGGAAAGGGTGTCTAGAAATGATGTCTTTATTTAATTTTAATTCTAAACCCAATTTTCTTACCTCATCTTTAAATAAAAACTTTAATGGCTCAACCAGTTTAAGTTTCATTTTTTTTGGCAAACCACCAACATTGTGATGAGATTTTATTTTAGAAGTTTGGCTACCAGTTACAGATTTGCTTTCAATTAAATCAGGATAAAGTGTTCCTTGAGCTAAAAATTTTACATTATTTATCTTTTTGGCGTAGCGTTCAAAAATTTTAATAAACAAATTTCCAATTATTTTTCTTTTTTTTTCTGGATCAACAACATTCCTTAAACTTGTTAAAAATTCTTTTTCAGCATTAACATAAATTAAATTCATCTTTAATTTTTTTTTAAACGTTGATACTACTTGTTTTTCTTCATTTTTCCTTAGGAGACCAGTATTTACAAAAATACAATGCAAATTTTTTCCAATTGCTTTATTTAAAAGTTGGGCTACAACACTACTGTCTACTCCACCTGAAAGCGCACAAATAACTTTATTATTCATCACTTGATTACGAACATCTTTAATTAATTTCATTTTTTGATCTTTTGAAGACCAGTTTTTTTTAATCCTGCAAATTTCAAAAATAAAATTACTTATAAGTTTTTTTCCATTTTCAGTGTGAGTAACTTCAGGATGAAATTGGACTCCATATAATTTCTTTAATTTATTTTCAACAATAGTAAATTTTGAATTTTGACTTGACGCTATAACTTTGAAGTTTTTTGGCAACTTTGAGACTTGGTCTGAATGACTCATCCAAACTTTGACTATCTTTTTTTTTTTAAAAAAATCTTTTATTAAAAGACTTTCTTTTTTTTTATAGATATTGGCTAATCCAAACTCTCTATGTTTCGATTGTTTTACCTTGCCACCATTTATTTTTGAAATTATCTGGTGACCAAAACAAATTCCCAAGACTGGTAATCCATTGATCAGTATTCTTTTATCGAAAGAATATTTGTTTAATTGGTAAACATTTAAAGGTCCGCCAGATAAAATTAAACCCTTTACAGAATGGTTTATATCATTTTTCTTAATTTTTTTATGACTAATTATTTCTGAATAAACACCTAGTTCTCTAATTCTTCTTGCAATGAGTTGAGTAAATTGTGATCCAAAATCTATTATTAATATTTTATTTAAGTTTTTTTCAAGACTCATTATTTGTAGGTTCTATATTTTTAAGAGTCTTTAAAATTTCTTCATTTTCGTTGCACATTTTTTTACAAACTTTTGTAAATGTTTTTGATAAATCTTTTACTTTTTGATAATTAGATTTTTCTAGAGCTATCTTCATCGACATTAATATTGCCTCTTCATTATCTGGCTCTATTAAAAGTGTAGATTCTAAATTTTTTTCTTCTTTTTTTTGGTCTTCCTTAATATTAAAAATTTTAGCTAAATATAAATAAGAATTAGAGTCTTTAGGGTTAAAAACTAAACTTCTTTCAAACATAAATTTCGCATCGTCATACTTTTCAGCATTATAAAGTTTTAAGCCTTTATCAAAAAAGTTTTCATTACTCTTTGATATATTTAAAACATTTATTAAAAGATAAAAAATTATAGTTAGTTTTATTATTTTTCTCATTAGTATTTACTATCGCTCTTGACTATATCAACATTGTGAACCATGCTCTCATAAAAACCAGCTTTTGTAATTTTAACAAATTTAGGTTTATCTCTTAAATATTTTATTTGTCTAGATCCTAAATAGCCCATTGATGATTTCAAACCACCAATTAATTTAAATATTATGCTTTCCACGTCACCTTTATATTTTGCAAATCCCTCAACACCTTCAGGTACATATTTTGAGAGATCTTTTTGCTTTGATTGAAAATATCTGTCAGCAGACCCCTTATTCATAGCTCCTACTGAACCCATGCCTCTAAAACTTTTATACAATTTTCCATTCCTTTTTACTAATTTACCGGGTGTTTCGTCAGTTCCTGCAAATAAGGAACCAATCATTACAGCATCAGCACCAGCAGCAAATGCTTTTGCTAAATCGCCAGAATATTTAATTCCTCCATCTGAAATTATTTTAACATCTTTTTTTTTTATACCATTTCTTACATTCAAAATTGCACTAAGTTGAGGTACACCTATACCTGCCACTAATCGTGTTGTACAAATTGATCCTGGTCCAATACCAACTTTTATTACATCCACTCCTAACTTAAGTAAAAATTTGGCAGCCTCTGGCGTTGCAATATTTCCTGCACACAATACAGTATCTTTATTTTTAATTTTTTTTATATATTTGATCATCTCTGATACCTTTTTCGTATGACCATGCGCCGTATCTACTACGATCATATCAATTTGTTCGCTGAGTATCGCTTCAGCTCTTTTAAATTCTTTAAATCCAGCGCCAACAGCTGCACCAACTTTAAGTTTTTGTTTTTTTACTTTTTTTATTTCTAATAATTGTTTTTTAATATCTAAATTTCGATGAATAATTCCTAAACCACCAGCTTTAGCTATTGCAATAGCCATTTTACTTTCTGTGACAGTATCCATTGCTGAGGAAAGAAGTGGAATTTTAAGTTTCAGTGTTTTTGATAGCTTTATACTAGTGTCTACCTCAGAAGGTAATATTTCTGAGTATTTTGGCATCAGTGTTACATCATCAAAGGTAAGTGCTTCTTTTATAGGAACCATAATCTTTTATATATGATTCCTTTTAAATTTAAAGTCTCTATCTTAAATTTTTACAAATTATAAAACTCTCTTTAGAATCTTTCCGACTAGATTTAGGTTTGAAAACCTTAACTTCTTTAAAATTTTTTTTAGCTAGTGCGACAATTTCATTAAATGTTCTACCCATAAATATTTTTGAAATAAAAAAACCTTTTTCATTTATTATCTCTTTTGCAAAAATCATTGCTTCTTTACATAATTCTCCTGTTTGAATAGAATCTATGTCTTTTATTCCTGTTGTATTGATTGCCATGTCTGAGATAACAACGTCTGGTTTTTTACTTAGACTTTCTTTAATTTTATTTTTAGTAAAAGTTTCAGTAAAATCCCCTTTAATCTGAATGGTGTTTTCAATATTTATCATTTCTTTTAAATCAATTGATATGATCTTTCCATTTTTAAGAATCTTAGAGACATATTGAGACCAACTTCCTGGAGCGGCACCAATATCAACTACACACATACCATTTTTAAAAATTTTGAATTTTTCATTAATTTCAATAAGTTTATAAGCTGATCTCGCTCTATATCCATCAACTTTAGATTGACGAACATACGTATCTCTTCTTTGTTTATTTACCCAATTTTTTGAAATTTTATTTTTTTTCAATCAACTACTAAATCTTAAGCTTTTATGTATTTTTTTTTTATCTAAAGTCTCTATTTGAATTTGTACGCTTTTATCTACTCTCATGTCTTTATTGTCTTTCCAAATTCCTGCAGCCAAGTGCATTATACCTATTTTATAATTTGGTAAGTAAGGTTCTACAAAGGTATTTTTTTGATCATCGTATTTTGGAAGTAGATTGCTTGTAATCCAATTGCAATTTAGTGGCAGAAACTCAGTTTCAATATTGTCTATATAAACTGACATATTAATTGCTAATCCCTCTGATCCAAAAATATTTCCTGCTTTTAAAGTTTTCGATAAGTTATTTTGCCAGCTACTCCATCCCTTTGAGTCTCTCTCTAATGAAAAAACTCCAATATTGATATGTGGAGCGAATGCTAATTTTCTAGCATTTCTATAACCAATATTTGATTTTACCGCATGTTTGAAGTTTTGGGATTTAATAATTGCCAGTTTTCCAAATAGCCAATTTACTTTTGAAGTAATTTTATATCCTGGACCAAGTGTTTGGGTGATACCTAATTTTCCATTATCACAGGCTTTAAAATACAACTCAACACAATTCCAATCATTTACCCAAGCATCACAATCAATCCAAAGGTACTTTTCATAATTAGGAAAATAATTTGGAAGAAACGCTCTCGAAACCTGACTTTTAAGCCAATCTTTTCCTTGCACCTTATTTTCTGGAACTTTGATATCCCATTCTGCAGATTTAATTTCATCTACATTCTTTGATATCTTTTCTTTTTGTTCTTTTGTTAATCCTGCATCTAAAATACAAATTGCTATTTTTTCACTCTCTTTAAATCTTTTAATAGAATCTATAAGTTCTTCTAATAATGGAAAGTAATTAGCATCTGCTAATGAAACAATAACATTTTTTTTCATCAAAGCTCGTCTTCAAGTTCATCTTCATCTTGAATTTTGTCCTTTTCATGTCGCTTTTTAATATTTTGAAAATGAAAGAAACTTATTGGTAATAAAACTAAGTAAATAATGGTGCTTACTGCGATTACATTAAAGGTATAAATTAATAATAAACCAAAAAATAAAACTATACCAAATAGTAAGAAAATAGTTGTTTTTCTTGGAATAACTATTTTTTTAAAAGAATATGTTGGAAACTTACTTATTAATAAAAAAGAAGTTATCATAAAAAATATGGGTACAACTATTTCGTAATTAATTTGAAAATAATCGAAACTACTTAAACTTATAATTAAAGGTGTTAATACCAATATCCCACCTGCTGGAGATGGAACTCCCTCAAAAAAATTATCACGCCAAGATGTTTCTTGATTAGAATTTATATTGAATCTAGCTAATCTTAAAGCTACACAAATTACATAAATTAAACATAACAACCAGCCAAATCTTTCTAAAGAATTTAATTTCCAAAAATACATAATAAATGCTGGAGCAACTCCAAAACTTATCATGTCAGTAAGAGAGTCTAATTCTTTTCCAACTTTAGAAGTACCTTTAATTAGTCTGGCTATTCTTCCATCAAGACCATCTATCAAAGCTGCAAAAATTATTGCTATTATCGCGTAATCAAATCTGCCATCAAGTGCAAACCTTATAGAAGATAAACCAATGCAAACACCAATAAGTGTCAACATATTTGGTAAAATCATTCTAGCATTTTTTTTTTCTGCAACAATTTTAAGATTATTTTTTTTCGGTTCCATTTTATTTTTTAGCTAAAAGTGTTTCTCCAGATATTGCTTTTTGACCAATTTTAACTAAAGGTTGATAATTTTCATAATAAACATCTGCTCGACTTCCAAATCTTATCATTCCAATTCTATCACCCTGTTTTAACTCTTGATCTTTTTTAGACTCACAAACTATTCTTCTAGCTATAAGGCCTGCTATCTGAACCACAACAACATCATTGTTCTGATTGTCTTTAATTTTGTAATAATTTCTCTCATTATCTTCACTTGCCTTATCTAATGATGCATTAAAAAATTTTCCCGGTTTATATAAAATTTCTTCAATTTTTCCTCCGCATGGAGTTCTATTTACGTGACAATCAAAAACGTTCATAAAAATACTAATTTTTTTAAATCTTTTATTCTCTAATCCTAATTCTTTTGGACCATCTACTTCTTCAACCTTAATAACCTCACCATCTGCTGGACTAACAAGAAAGTTGTCATCTTCAATTACAATCCTTTCAGGATCTCTAAAGAAGTAATAAACCCAAACAGTTATAACGAATCCAATTAAACCTAGAAAATCACTAAAACTATAAAACACTAAAGTTATAATTCCTGCGATTATTAAAAATTTATATCCCTCAGCGTGAATTTTTGGAAATATCTTACTAAACATATTCTTCTATTTGATAATTTTTCATTAATATGTATATAAAATCGCGAAATTCAATTAATAACATATAAATATAAGTGAGCAAAATTAGCGTAAAAAACCCTGTTGTGGAGTTAGATGGTGATGAAATGACCAGAATAATATGGGATTTTATCAAAAATAAATTAATCCTTCCTTACCTTGATCTTAAAATTGAATATTACGATTTAGGGATGAAAAGTAGAGATAATACAGATGACCAAATTACGATTGACTCTGCAAATGCAATCAAAAAATTCGGAGTTGGTATAAAATGTGCAACAATTACACCAGATGAAGCAAGAGTAGATGAATTCAAATTAAAAAAAATGTGGAGGTCTCCAAATGGAACTATAAGAAATATCATTGGGGGCACAGTTTTCAGAGAACCAATTATTTGCTCTAATATTCCTAAGTTAGTTCCTTCATGGAAAGATTCTGTAGTCATTGGAAGACACGCTTTTGGTGATCAATATAGAGCAACAGACTTTAAAGTGCCTGGAAAAGGTAAAATGGAAATAAAATGGACTTCAGAAGATGGTAAGAGCGAGATAAAACACGAAGTTTTCAATTTTACTGGACCAGGTGTTGCTTTATCAATGTATAATTTAGATAAATCTATAGAAGACTTTGCAAGATCCTGCTTCAGCTATGGCTTAATAAAAAAGTGGCCAGTCTACCTATCTACAAAAAATACTATACTTAAGAAATATGATGGAAGATTTAAAGATATATTTGAGGATATTTTTAATAAAGAATTTAAGAAAAAATTCGAAGACTCTAAAATCACTTATGAGCATAGATTAATCGATGACATGGTCGCTTGTGCAATGAAGTGGAGTGGTAAATACATATGGGCATGTAAAAATTATGATGGTGATGTTCAGTCTGACACCATGGCACAGGGATATGGATCTCTTGGCTTGATGACGAGTACTTTGTTAACACCCGATGGAAAAATAATGGAAGCAGAAGCTGCTCACGGAACAGTCACTAGGCATTATCGAATGCATCAACAAGGTCAAGAAACCTCAACTAACCCTATTGCTTCAATTTTTGCTTGGACTAGAGGATTGGCACATAGAGGAAAATTAGATGCAAATGATGAATTGATTAAATTTTCCAATACAATCGAAAAAGTTTGTATTGAATGTGTTGAAAGTGGATATATGACTAAAGATCTTGCAATACTAATTGGTCCATCAAGTAAGTACCTTACAACAAATCAGTTTTTAGACGTATTAGATAAAAATTTGAAAAAAAAATTAAATTAGAGATTTAATTTTTTCAAAAGCTTCATTTATTTTATTTTTATCTTGACCACCAGCTTGGGCAAAATCTTTTCTTCCACCCCCTCCTTTGCCACCAATAATTTCAGAACCTAATTTTGCAAATTTGACAGCATCATATCTATCAATTAGTTTTTCAGTAATACCTACAGCTAGTCCAACTTTATCCTCACTGCTAGCAAAAACAATAATAATTCCTTCACCTAATTCTTTCTTACCATTATCAACTAACTTTCTCAAATCTTTTGGAGGCAAATCTTTAACTGTCTGGAATCTAACTTTTATATTCTTGATAATTTCATCATTAATAATATTCTTAGTTTTATCTTGAAGAACTGAACTAACATTTAATTGTTCAAGTTGTCTTGTAAGATTTTTTATAATTTCTTTTAGATCTTTGTTATCAACATTTGGTTTGCCTCCTAATTTAATTATTTGTGCAGATAACTCTTTAATATTTTCCTCATCTTTTTGAGTAGATAAAGTTGAAAGCTTTTCTTTATTTTTGATAAAATCATCGAGTTGTGTATCTCTTAGTGCTTCAACTCTTCTAACGCCTGCTGCTATTGATGATTGACTAACAGTTTTAAATTTTCCAATGTCACCAGTATTTTTTACATGAGTTCCACCACATAGCTCTGTTGAAAAATATTTATCTTTTTCCTTGCCCATTGATACTACTCGTACTTCTTCTCCATATTTTTCACCAAAAAAAGCTAGGGCACCTTTTTCTATTGCTGCTTTTGGGGTCATTATTCTTGTTGTTACATCAGTGCTATTCTTAACATATTCATTTACTAATTTATCGATGGTTATTAATTCTTCATTAGTTATTGGTTTCATGTGGCTAAAATCAAATCTTAAACGATCAGGTGCAACTAATGATCCTTTTTGCATTACATGTTTTCCTAAAGTTCTTCTCAAAGACTCGTGGAGCAAATGAGTAGCGGAATGGTAGGCTTTCAAATTTTCTCTTCTTTCCACGTCAATTTTCATTTCAACAATATCTTTAATTTTCAGTTCACCAGTTTTTAATGTTCCATAATGAACGAATAAATCTCCAAGTTTTTTTTGGGTATCTTCAACTTCAAAAGTAGAATTTCCCGAAACAATTGTTCCTTTATCTCCTAGCTGCCCGCCTGACTCTCCATAAAATGGGGTTTGATTTGTAATTATCAAACCTTCATCACCACTAGATAAGGACTTAACTTCTTTATTTTTTTTGATCAAATTTAATATAACACCCTCAGATTGGTTAAACTCATAGCCTAAAAATTCTGTTGGCCCAATTTTATCTTTAATCGAAAACCATATTGCCTCCTCAGAGCTGTCACCAGAACCTTTCCAATTTTTTTTTGCAAGTTCTTTCCCTTTTTTCATCAGCTCATCAAATTTTTTGTGATCAACTTTTAGTGATTTATTCTTCAAAATATCCTCTGTAAGATCTAATGGAAAACCATAAGTGTCGTATAATTTAAAAGCCACATCGCCAGGTAAAACTTTATCTATTTTTGAGATTTCATCATTTAAAATTTTGATACCTCTATCAAGTAAAACTAAGAATTTTTCTTCCTCCATTTTTAATGTCTCTTTGATCAGTGTCTCGGATCTTTCAAGTTCAGGGTAATTATCTGACATTTCTTTTTTTAAAGAGTCAAAAATTTTATAGAAGATTGGATCCTTTGATCCAAGTAAATGAGAATGTCTCATCCCTCTTCTCATAATTCTTCTTAAAACATATCCACGTCCTTCATTTGAGGGCAAAACACCTTCAGCTAAGAGAAAAGAACTTGCTCTTAAATGGTCGGCAATAACTCTAAAGCTTGAGATATTGTTCTCTACTTGTTTTACTTTTGTAATGTCAGATATTGAACTTATCAATTTTTTAAAATGATCAGTTTGATAATTATCATGTGTCCCTTGTAAAAGAGCCGCAATTCTCTCTAATCCCATTCCTGTATCAACTGAGGGTTTTGGTAAATCTATTCTTTTATCTTTAGAAACTTGCTCATACTGCATAAAGACTAAGTTCCAAATTTCAATAAAGCGATCTCCATCCTGATCTTTGGTCCCTGGCAATCCTCCTTTTAAATGATCACCATGGTCATAAAATATTTCTGAACAAGGTCCACATGGTCCTGTCTCCCCCATCGACCAAAAATTATCTGATGTTGCAATTCTTATTATTCTATCATCACTAAAACCTGCTATTTTTTTCCAGAAATTGAATGCTTCATCATCTTCATGAAAAACGGTCACGTAAAGTCTATTTTTATCTAAGCCAAAATCTTTAGTGATTAAATTCCATGCAAGTTCAATTCCTCTCTCTTTAAAATAATCTCCAAAAGAAAAATTTCCCAACATTTCAAAAAAAGTATGATGTCTTGGAGTGTAACCAACATTTTCTAAATCATTATGCTTACCACCAGCTCTGACACATTTTTGTGAAGTAGTTGCTCTTTGATAATCTCTTTTCTCTAAACCAGTAAATACATTTTTAAACTGAACCATGCCTGAATTAGCAAACATTAATGTTGGATCATTATTTGGGACTAAATTGCTAGATTCAACAATCTTATGGTCGTTTTTCTCGAAGTATTTTAGAAAAGTACTTCTTATTTCATTTAATGATTTGTCCGCCATATTTTTAAAATACAGCTTTTTTATTCTATGTCTAGATAACGATAAGGGGGAAAGGCGCTTATAATAAGCGCCTTTATAATTTAAAGATGACCTTTAATTTTAGTTCTTTTTAGCTGGAGCAGCTTCTTTGCTAGCTTCTTCTTTTTCAGCTACTTTCTTCTCTTTTTCAATCTTTTCAGGACTTAGTGGATTTCCCTCAATTTTTTTTGAAATCACACCAGCTTTTTCTCTAATTGCCATTTCAATCTCTGCAGCAACTTGTGGGTTTTGAGCTAAATAAACTTTAGCATTTTCTCTGCCTTGTCCAATTTTTTCACCCTTGTATGCATACCAAGCTCCTGATTTTTCAATAATATCGGCTTTAGCACCTAAGTCTACTAGCTCACCCATTTTGCTAATTCCTTTTCCATACATTAAATCAAACTCAACAACTTTAAATGGTGGTGCAACTTTATTCTTAACTACTTTTACTCTTGTAGAGTTACCGATAATTTCATCTTTATCTTTGATGGCACCAATTCTTCTAATATCCATTCTAACAGAAGAGTAAAACTTAAGTGCGTTACCACCTGATGTTGTTTCTGGACTTCCAAACATAACTCCAATTTTCATTCTAATTTGGTTAATGAAAATCATCATTGTATTTGTATTTGAAATTGAACCAGTTAATTTTCTTAAAGCCTGACTCATTAATCTTGATTGAAGACCCACATGATGATCACCCATCTCACCTTCAATTTCAGCTTTTGGAGTTAAAGCAGCAACCGAGTCAATTACAATAACTGAAATAGACCCTGATTTTACTAATGTATCTGCTATTTCTAGAGCTTGCTCACCAGCATCTGGTTGAGAGATTAAAAGCTCCTCAGTATTTACTCCTAATTTTTTTGCATAGACTGGATCTAAAGCATGTTCGGCATCAACAAACGCACAAATTCCGCCAGCTTTTTGAGCTTCAGCAACGACTTGTAATGCTAACGTTGTTTTTCCAGAAGACTCTGGTCCATAAACTTCAATAATTCTTCCTTTAGGTAAACCACCAATTCCTAAAGCTAAATCTAAACTTAAAGATCCTGTAGATATCGACTCGATATCCATAGCTCTTTTTTCACCCAGCTTCATAACTGAGCCTTTTCCAAAATTATCAGTTATTTGGTTAATTGCAGCATCTAGTGCCTTATTCTTTTCTTTAATATCCATTTCTTGATCTTTAGTAGATTTAACTACTTTTAGGTTATTTTTCGTCATTTTTAGCCTCTTTTATTAATTTTTTTAACACTCGAATCATAATATAAATGTACACATTTTGTTCTCATTAGCAAGATTTATTTATTTAACAATAAAAAGGGTAAATATTACTTAATTTTAAGATAGTCGCTGTTTAGAAGCCCCACGGCTTTTAAAAGATTAAATTGTGAGAGAACAAAATTTCTCTCTGAGTCGGCTAGAGAAATTTGAGCGTTGAGTAATAAAGAATTGGATTGAATAACTTCTAATGTAGTCCTATCTGATCCACTATTATATTCAGCAACAATTCCCTCGTTTGCAATTTCAGCAGCATTCACTTGTGCTCTAACTGAATTTAATAAACTTTGACTTGATTGATAATTAGACCAAGCACTTGCAACATCAGTCAAATTTTTGGTTGTCATGTTTTCAAGTAGTAAATTTTTTTGCAATTCTAAACTTTTAGACTTTTTCAAATTAGCATAATTCTTTCCACCAGAAAAAAAAGGCCATGTCACCGTAGCTTTTAGTGTATCTTGATCTTTTTCGTCATATGTTGAGCTTAAATCGTCAGTTTGAGTTCTATCAAATGATAAAGTAGCAGATGGCGCTAGATCAGATCTTGCTCCAATCGTATCTTTTTTTGATTGCTCGTACTCTAGTTTAGCAATAATTAAATCTGGGTTATTTTTTTCCGATAATTGTAACGCAGAATTTAATTCTAATGGTAGTCTAACCTGAAATATAGATGATTTATCTAATGATTCTGGATCATTTAACTTTCCGATTACATTTTCATAATTTAACTTACTTGTTAAAAAATCATTTTCTGCTTGGATCAATTTAGCTTGAGCGCCTGCTAAAGAAGACTCTGATTGTGCAACATCTGACAAAGAGATGTTTCCTCTCTCAAGTCTGATTCTATCTGTTTCAACTTGACGATCTAAAAGATTAACATTTGATCTATTTATTTTAAGCTTTTCGTTTGCTGAAACTAAACCTGTATAAGCTTGAATTGATTTGAAGAGAATTTCTTGTTCTTTTTTTAAAAGTTTAGCTTTTGCGATCTCAACTCCAATCTTATTTTTTTTTATATCTGCAATTCTACCAAAATCAATTAAGGTTTGTGTAATTGTAATTGATTGTGTTGATGGATTTACATCTGTAATTGATGCGCTAGAACCGTTTCTATTTGTCAATTTATCAGTATCTTCGTTACTTTTACTTCCACTTAAAGTGACTGATGGGAGATATGAGCCTTTAGAAATTTTAAGCTCTTGCTCAGAAATATTTAAACTCTCTCTTTCTGCATTGAGTTCTGGATTATTTTTAAATGTCTTTTTAAGTGCAGTAGTAAAAGTTTCAGCGTTAACACCTTTATGTAAAAATAAAAAACTTATCAGAAATATTAAAATTTTTTTCATATTCTTTTATATACTGCAGATTTGATTTGATGATTACTATTTAAATTTAATATAATTGATGCATATTTAGGAGTAAATCTAAACATGTTTTGTGTAATTCTTTGATATGTTTGCATAAAATTTAATACATCTCCCCTGCTCATTATTTTTGATTTCACTTTGCTGTTAACCCAAAGTTTTCTCTCTTGTTTTAATCTCCATTTTTGCAATAAGCTAAAATTTTTTGCCTTTAGATAAATTAAGCAATTTAATTGTGAATATAAGTTTTTGTATTTTGACTTTAACTGTTGATTAACAAATTTTCTCCAAATCTGTTCTTGATCTTTAGTTTTCTCCATTGAATTAATTGTTTTCTTCAAAGTAACATTTTTTTCTGATCTTGCACCAACACACCATCCTTCAAAAATAATTATATCTGGTCTTTTTTTTAAGTCATACCATTTTTTTTTAGTAAACCTATCATCAATTGCTTTATTGAATGTAGGTAATTTTAATCTTTTAAATTTTCTGCTTTTTGTTTTTTTAAAGAAATTGAGCATCATATTAATATCATGGGTTCCTGGTACTCCTCTTGTCATAAGCATAGGATGAACTCTTTTCGATAAACTTATTCGTTCTTTTCTTGTTTTATAGAAATCATCTATTGAAATCCTAAATACGTTTAATTTGAAATATTTAGTTAAAATAATTCTTATTAAGGAACTGATTGTGGTTTTTCCGGTTCCCTGGCCTCCTGCTAAACCCACAAAATAAGGTCTTTTTTTATCAGCTTTTTTACTAATCCAAAAACATAATGGAATTAAAAAAGACTTAATCATTTTCTCTTTGTTTTTAAACTTATCTGCTTTTGTTTCTTGAGATTTAATAAATTTTAAACAATCTTTTTTTACCTTACCAAAACATAAACTAAATTGTTGCATTAAATTATTTTTTATCTAAGGGATGATTTTGACCATCGTTTACTGGAACTTCTTTCATATCAAAAGTATTTATTTCGTCAATACATCCAACATTAAATCCTGTCATGGTTGGATTTATTCTTGGATTGTGATGAGTATAAATCCCACAGTCAGAACAGAAGTAATGTTTAGCAACTTTAGAATGAAACTGATAAAGTTTTAATTTATCTTCACCTCTAACAATTTTAAAATCCTCATTTTTTACCATCGACATAATTGCTCCTTTTCTTTTACAAATAGAACAATTACATTTTATCACTTTAGCTAAATCTCCATCTAAATTAATCTCTGCTTCTACGGCCCCACAATGACAAATAAGTTTTTTCATTTTAATATAAAATGAAACTATCCTTGGTTGAAGTTATCCACAAGCATACAAAATGTAGTTTTGATGTTCACGTTTTGATTCACTTTTGATTCAATTACGGACTCAAAATGCAACCTCTTGCGTGCATTGTATAAATGGGCTATAAATGAGAACAAAATAAGAACATGAAACTGACCATCCCTTATTATCTACATAAAGCTGGAGCTGGTTTTCCCTCACCTGCCACTGACTATATAGAGGAAGACATAGATCTAAACATGCATTTAATCAAAAATGTTCCAGCTACTTTTATTATCAGAGTACAAGGAAAGTCAATGGTAGATGTTGGAATTAATGATGGAGATTTATTGGTTGTCGATAAAAGTTTAAAACCAAAAAACTTTTCAACAGTTATAGCAAATGTTCATGATGAGCTTGTAGTTAAAACTTTAGTTCAAGAAAGAGACAAAAAATTTCTAACGTCTGGATCTAAAGATTTTTCTAATAGAATCTTACTTAATGAAGAAGAAGATGTTTTTATTTGGGGAGTTGTAACTTATGTCATCCATTCCACATACTAAAAAAATAGCTTTAGTTGACTGTAATTCTTTCTATGTTTCTTGTGAAAGATTATTTAATCCGAGAATAAGAAAAAAGCCAGTTGTTGTTTTATCAAATAATGACGGTTGTATTATATCTAGATCTAATGAAGCAAAAGCTTTAGGAATTAAAATGGGTGAGCCTTACTTTAAAGGAAAAGATATTATTATCAAAAATAAGGTCGAAGTTTTTTCCTCAAATTATTCTTTATATGGAGATTTATCTAGAAGAGTGATGAGAACTCTTAAAAGATTTAATACAGAAATAGAGGTGTACTCAATTGATGAAGCATTTATAGATTTATCTAATTTCCCCGACTCTGAAGTTGAAAAGGTTGGAAGAGAAATTAGAGAAACAGTTTTACAGTGGACTGGTATTCCAACCAGTATCGGTATTGCTAAAACTAAAACTTTAAGCAAAGTTGCAAATCATATCGCAAAGAAAAAACAATCGGGTGTTGTTAGTTTAATTGGAATAGAAAATTTAGATCCAATTTTAGAGAAAATTGAAATTAATGATGTATGGGGAGTTGGCAAACAACTTACAAAGTTTTACCAAAAAAATGGAATTTATAATGCAAAACAACTTAAGAATAAATCTAACACTTGGATTAAAAAGTGTTCTAACGTTTTAAGTTCAAGAACCGCAATGGAACTTAGAGGAATTCCTTGTATCAGTTTAGAAACTACACAAACAAAAAGAAAGAGTTGTGTGGTCTCAAGGTCATTTGGAAAAAGAATTGAAAAATTTCAAGAATTAAAAGAAGCTGTTGCAAACTATTGTTTAAATGCTTCTGAGAAAATTAGATCAGAATCTTTAGTTGCGAAAGCAATTACTGTTTTTGTTAGAACAAGCCCATTCCAAAGAGATTTTGGATATTATTCAAATGCTAAGACAGTTGATTTTCCTATTGCAACAAATAATAGTATAGAAATAGTCAAAACTGCAGTTACAATCTTAGAAAGTATTTTCAAAAATGGATATCGTTACCAAAAAGCAGGTGTGATGCTCACAGGATTGCGTAATGATGATGGAAGAAAGAATTTATTTTCATCTGAAAAAGATGAAAAGATAAAAAGTTTAATGCAATCAATTGATAATACTAATTACAGGTATGGAAGATCAACTTTAAGTCTTGCAAGCGCTGGCGTTCACAAAAGATGGAATATGAGAAGACAATATTCTTCTAAAATAGATACTGCTGATTTTTATTGTTTACCAAAAATTAAAGCTATTTAGTAAAATGACAATTAGGCTCAACTACAGTCCAAGAAGCTGAACCAAAAGGCCTTTTTCCAATGTTTAAATAATGTTGAACTAAATCCCATTGATAACTATTAAGATTACTTTTATCTTTAGACCATTCTTTTAACCTTTTAACATTTTCATGATCAGGAAATCTTGAAACATAAGCATATAGCCAACCCCAATTACTACTTGATCTGCTATTAAGATCTTGCTTTTTATAATTTTTTGCAGGACCTGGGTGTTTCATGCTTTTTGCATATTTAAAAACAATTTCGTTATTTTCTGTGAAATCTATAAAAAATTTAACAATGTTATGATAGTTTTTTCCCTTATGTTCATATTCCCAAATATCGTAACCTTGGTTTTCTGCAAGGATAGCAATAACAGCTAAAGCATTCATAGCTCTAGCTTGATAAAACATAGCTCTTCCGCCTCTTCTTGTTTCTATTGGCATACTTCCATCTTTCCTTTGATATTTAATAGCTGCTTCAAAATTTCTAAATGCAGTTTTAAAAAGCTTGTTATCATTAAGTAGTATTCCTAATTGCATATGACTCATCGCTGATGATAAGGCATGATTATGAGCTCTTTTAGGAGTACCTGTAGCACCTGATCCAGATTTATAGTTTGAGTAACTGTACATTAAATGTTCATTCTTTTTTACAATCTTTTTAAACCAATCCTTAATAATCTTATCTTCAGTTTCAGAGACATCTATAACTTGTTTTGCAAATGAATATGCTGCCATCATTGGTGATGCTATATAAAGATTAACAGTTAAAGTATCGTTCCAGTGTCTTCCTTCTCCATCAGAGGGTCCTGTTCTTTTTGCTGCATTAGCCTTTGCCCATTCTAAAATTACCCTTTTTACATTTTCACATGCCTCTACATTCCCACCACTGCAAGGAAAACTAAAATCTTCAAATTTACTTAGAGCATTATCAAATCTATCGTCAAGGCCATATCCAGAGGGTGCCTCAACTTTTAATATTGGTTTTATGTAATTTATATTAGGATTTATATACAAATCTCTTATACAATTTTTTTTATTAGTTTGGACTGGAAAAATAATTTCAGGTTTTGTAATTTTTGCTTTCTTTTTAATTTTTTTAAAGTTTGAAAACGAAGGGGTGCTAAATAATACAAAAATAAATAAAACAAAAACTTTTTTTAACATTAGCCAGTATTTTTCATCGCAGCAGAAATTCCTGCAATAGAGGTTAGTAAAGCATCATTTAAATATTCCTTGTCCTCTATTTTTTTACTTTTTTTTAATTTCTTGATAACTATTGGTTGGATAATATTTAAAACTTCTGAATATATATTTCTTATTATAACGGATGCTCTAAATTGTTTTCTTGAAAAAATTATTTCTTTAGGTGTAATTTTCTTATTTAATTTTTTTATAACGTCGAATTGAAATCTTAATTTTTTTCCAACTCTTTTTAAACTTTTATCAGCAAGATTTTCTTCATAAATTTTTGATATTTCAGGATCGGCCTTTGAAATAACCATATCCAACATATCAAGCATCGAGTTAAAAAAAGGCCAATTTCTCTCCATATCAAATAATGTTTTTCTAAATTGGCTCATATATGAATACCTTAAAGCTTCTGCGCTTCCAAGCCATGCAGGAAGCATAAGCCTTATTTGAGTCCATGCAAAAACCCAGGGTATTGCTCTTAAACTTTTTATATTATCAACATTTTTTCTTTTTGATGGCCTAGATCCTATAGAAAGTTTTCCCAAAGCCTTATGTGGTGTAACCGTTTTAAAATATTTTATAAAATCAAAATTTTGATTAATATTTTTTCTATAAGAATTTTTTGATATTTCAGACATTTTTTCAATTAAAGATCTCCAATTTTTTTTAGGTAGTGGTGGAGGATTTAAAGTTGCTTCAGCAACAGCTCCAATATAGCTACACAAATTATACTCTGCTAAAGGCTCATAGCCATATTTTTGTTGAATAACCTCACCTTGGTCAGTTATCCTAATTTTACCGTTTACTGAGTTTGGAGGTTGTGATCTTAATGTGGCTTGAATTGGACCACCACCTCTTCCTGCAGAACCACCCCTGCCATGAAAAAAAGTTACATTAATTTTAAACTTTTTTCCCAATTTTATTATCTCTTCTTGTGCTTTATACTGATGCCAGCTAGAGCAAATTTTACCTGCATCTTTACTTGAGTCAGAATATCCGATCATTACTTCTTGATTATTTTTAATAATTTTTCTGTACCATGATTGTGAAAAAAGCTTTTCCATAATCTCTTTTGCTTTAATTAAATCATCAAGAGTTTCAAATAATGGAACAACTCTCAACTTATTCTTAATATTTGCTTCTTTCTGTAAAAAAAGGACAGATAATATATCAGAAGCCGATGTTGTCATTGAAATTACATAGGCGCCTAAACATTCACTAGGTTCATTAGCTAGAATTTTTAACGTAGACCACACTTCCTTATTTTCCTTATTTTGAAATTGAAATTGTCTAATTTTATTTTTTTTTGAAATTATTTGGTCTTTTAAGAAT